>JAXDLH010000064.1:0-2536 GCA_034666705.1 Chloroflexota bacterium | reverse complement strand
CAAGGACGAGTTCCCGAAGGTGAGCCGCGCCCCACGGGTGCTGCGCGATGCCGTGATCGAGAAGTACCGCGGCGTGCTGCCATTCCCCAACTGAGCGGGCGCGCGCCTATTGCGCGAGCTGTCCGGCGAGGCGGGCGCGCAGGGCGGCGGGGAGCCATGGGCGGCCGGTGCGGCTGACGGTGTAGAGGCCAGTCGCCACCACCAGTGAGAGCACGCTGTAGAAGTAGTACAGCAACTGGAACGGGATCACGGCCGCAGCAAACGTGATGCCGCGCGTGCGGCGGAAGAATGCATAGAGGGGTCGGTTCACCCAGACGATCACACCTGCGCTCGCAAGCAGCAATCCCCCAAGCCACCCTGGCAGGGCCAGCAGGGTGAGGATCAGCGCGGCCACCAGGCCAAGCAGCACGATGCCAAAGACCAGCCGGCTCTGGAGCACCCCCGGTCGTGCGGGGCCAGGCAGTAAGCAGAGCAGTACGGGAGCGAGGAGCGGCAGGATTGGGTAACGCTCGGTGCCGATGGCCACGAGCACGATGGCGAGTGCCAGGAGGTACATCCCAGCGCGCGCATACTTTCCCATAGGTGCGGCCAGGCCGCCCGGCCACGTCCAGCAGCCCAGCATCAACATGCCGGCACCGAGAATGAGGGGCAGCGGGCGATCCCCGCGGAGTCGTTGTTTAAGGCGTCGTCGACGACGATGCACGCGAGGGGGGCATCAGCAACGCTCGTGATCGCCGTGAGGCAGCGAATCAGCGCCTCGCCACCGTTGTGGACGGGGACGACGACCGAGATCGTCGGGGCAACACCCGGCTGGCGCACCGCGGCGCCAGGCTGATCTTGCAGCATCGGGGCCTCGATGCCCATCGGCTATCCCAGCGCGCAATTCGACGTACGCGGTGCCGCGGCCCAGAGCGGCGGGCACGCACGTATAGGATCAACCGCAACCTATGAACTCGACGTTGGCAAGGGGTTGAGGGGTGGTTGCGTCGCACCGCACGGCGACTCCACACCTCGACCCCGATGAGGCACCCTCGTGAGCAGCAGCTTCGCTACCGGTACAACTGAGTCGCGATCCGCCATCTGGCGCCGTGAGCTGAGCGCCACGGTCACCCTCGCCGCGCCGGTGGCCTTTGCCGAATTGGGCGGCATCGCCATGGGGGTCGTAGACACCATGGTACTCGGACGCGTCAGCACCGAGGCGATGGGCGCCGGCAGCATTGGCGGAGTGTACTTCTTCGCGCTGTCGGTGTTCGGCATGGGGATGCTTTTCGGACTCGACACGCTGGTGTCGCAGGCGTTCGGCGCGGGTCGCCTCGACGAGTGCCATCGCTGGCTGATCCAGGGTCTGTATCTCACGATCCTCGTGACACCACCGCTGATGGCGCTGGTCTGGCTCGGCGGGCCGGCGCTGAGCAGCGTCGGCATCAACCCGGTGGTGCTGGCCCTCGCCGATCCCTACCTCCGCGTGCTGAGCTGGAGCATGTTTCCGATGGTGCTCCACGCGGCGCTGCGCCGTTATATGCAGGCGATCGGGCTCGTCCGGCCGATCGTGGTCGCAGTGGTCGTGAACAACGTCATCAACCTCGTGCTGAATTGGATCCTGGTGTTCGGGCACTTTGGCTTTCCAGCGCTCGGCGTCGAGGGTTCCGCGCTGGCGACGACGCTCTCGCGCGGCTATCTCGCCCTGGGCCTGGTCGCGGCGATCATCTGGCATGAGGTGCGCCAGCCGAGCGGCCTGCGCCACGTGCCGCTGGCGCCGGACCTGAAGCGGCTGGGCCGAATCGTGGCCCTCGGCGCACCGGCGGCGATGCAGTTCCTGCTGGAGGTCGGCGGCTTCTCGGCGATCACGACGATGGCCGGCAAGCTCGACGCCGCATCGCTTGCGGCCCACCAGATCGCGCTCAACGTGGCGAGCATCGCGTTCATGGTGCCATTCGGCGTGAGCTCAGCGGCCGCGGTGCGGGTGGGCCAGGCGATAGGCCGTGGCGACCCGGCCGGCGCCGCCCGGGCGGGGTGGGTGGCGTTCATCCTCGGCCCCGGGTTCATGCTGGCGGCGGCGATTGCGGAGTTGACGCTGCGCGGCCCAATCGTCAGCCTGTTCTCTGCTGACCCAGCAGTCCTCGAGGTCGGCATGATGCTGCTGGTGGTCGCGGCGAGCTTCAGCATCTTCGACGGTTTGCAAACCGTCGGCACCGGCGTGTTGCGTGGGACCGGCGATACTCGGACGTCGCTGCTGTGCAACGTCCTGTGCTTCTGGTTGGTGGGGATACCGCTCGCCGTGGTGCTTGGCTTTGGGGCCGGGCTCGGCGTGGCCGGGCTATGGGCGGGCACGGCCATTGGGCTCGGCTTGCTCGGCACCACCCTCCTCGTGATCTGGAGCCGCCGAGCCCCAAAGCTCGCTCAGGTCAAGCTACTAGCGTAGCACTAATCCCACGACGACAGGCAAGCGCGCTGCCTATTCTGCACTCCGCACTCCCGCTACCGCACCGTGACGTTGGAGGCACCGGCCTGGATGCGCAGCTCGACGCGGTTCTGG
>JAXDLH010000063.1:0-3557 GCA_034666705.1 Chloroflexota bacterium | reverse complement strand
GCGTGCTGCACGGTGTGAATGCTGAGGTTGAGGGCGTCCGCGACCTCACGCTTCGTCGGCAACTGGTCGCCCGGGCGTAACTGTCCGGTCTGGATGCGCTCACGAATGGCCCGGGCCAGACTGCGATAGGCAGGTTCTTCATCGCGAGGCGGGAGGGTCATACTCCGAAACACGTTGATCGTCGCCATAGCCCGGCGTGCCTCCGCCCGGTGGGGGTCCAACTTACTATGCCATGGCGTGCCGGCACAGGTATGAGGCATTTCGTGCAAGAAGTCTGGATATGATTCGGACAGAATGACCGATGCTGTACCAGAGTTCCGCCCCTATTATGTGCCCACACCAGCAAGGAGGTGACTGTGGTGGCACAAAACTCGAGCGGGACCGGCGGGATGAAGCCCACCCTCGGCCTGACCGGCGTTACGATGAACGCCATGGCGCTGATCGCCCCGGGCGCGTTTCTCTGGATCACGTATCAGGTCCAGATGGCGGGAGCAACGCCCGGTGGGGATTCGACAGCGCTCGACATGTGGCCAGGCATTGTGTTCGCGTTGGTCCTGGCGTTCCTCACGGCATTATCGTATTCGGAGCTCGCGCGGATCTATCCCGAGGCCGGCACTGGGAGCTGCTACTACTTCGCCGAGAAGGCCTTCGTCGACAAGGCCGAGGTGCGACACCACAAATGGGCGCGGCTCGCGAAGCTCGTCACCGGTTGGGCTGCGCACCTCTTCTACTGGGTCTACCCGGGCGTCATGGTCGCCTTCATGGCGATCCTCATTCAATACATCGTGAACGCTATTACGGGCATCGATATCGGGGCCGGTGGTCAGATCATCGTGGCCGTCGTCTTCGCCGCGATCGTGGGCTTCATCGCCTACCGCGGCGTCAGCGGCTCGACGATGACCTCGATCGTCATTAATATCATCCAACTCACCGCCCTCGTCGGCTTCTCGATCCTTGCCGTTGCCTATCGGGTCATGAATCCGGATGGGGCGCAGTTCGTGTTTGCGGGCCCGACTGATGTAGTCATGCCCCACAACCTGATGAACGTGATGTTCCAGGCGACGATCGCGATCCTGATCCTCGTGGGTTTCGAGTCGGCCACCGCGTTCGGCGCCGAAGCGAAGAACCCGAAGCGTGACGTGCCGCGCGCCGTCATCCTTGCGCTGGTCGTGCAGGGATTGTTCGCGTATTTGATCGAATACTTCGCAGCGAACTTCGCGCTCGCGAACACGACTGTGGCGCTGCCCGATGGCGTCGACGCGGCGAGTGCGGGCGCTGATGCGGTGATTGCCGCCGCGGCGACCTCGGGGGCGCCGATCGGCGACATGGTCATCAGGATTGGCAACGCGATGCTGGGCGGGCTCGGCTTCGGGTTGATGATCGTCATCGCGATCACGGTTGCCCTCGCCATCCTCGGCACAACCCTCTCGGCGATCAGCACGGGCGTGCGTATTAGCTACGCCATGGGTCAGGATTCGGAGATGCCCGAGATCTTCGGGGTTCTCCACGGCGAGTTCGCCACGCCGCACTTCGCGGTGATCGTGCTGACGATCGTGTCGGCGATCATCGGCGCCATCGGCACGCTTTCCGTAGTTGCCCTCACCGGCATCACGCTGGCCTCGAACCTCGGCACCTTCGTCCTCTACGCATTGACCTGCCTCTGGGCCGTGATCGCTTTCGCCGGGCACCCGAACTTCAATGCGCTGAAGCATATGGTCGTTCCAGTGCTCGGGCTGCTCGCGAACATCGCGATGCTCGTCACGATCTTCGGGGTTGGAATCCTCGGCGGCGGCACGACGCAGCAGGAGGCGCTCATTGCCATCGCTTTCGGGGTGGTCTGGGCAGTCGTCAGCGTGATCTACGTGGTCGCCGGCAACCGCCGCACCGGCCGCAGCATGATGGCAGTGCCGCCCCGCCCGCAGATTGCGTCATAATCGGCTCCATCTGATACGACTCGCCTGACACAACGCGTGCACCGAATTGGTGGGCCTGCGCGGGCCCACCCATTCGGTGCACCACGAACCATGAGAAAGGTCGAGCTACCCGTGACGGAATGATCGAGCTCATCGCCGCTGGCCTCTCGGACGTGGGTCCGGTTCGCGCCAACAACGAAGACTGCATCGGGTCGCATGCGCCGACCGATCCGCTCGTCGGCGCGCGTAAGGGCCATCTCTTCGTGCTGGCGGATGGTGTCGGCGGTCAGAATGCGGGCGAGGTGGCGAGCGCCACCGCTGTCGAGACGATCATCGCCGAGTACTACTCGCCCTCGAACCACACACGCATCGAGCCCGCCTTGAAGCAGTCGGTCCAGGCAGCCAACCTGCGGATCTACAACCTCGCGCAGCGGCACGTCGAATACCGGCAGATGGCGACGACGGTATCGGTGCTCGCCGTCGCTGGCGCCCACGCCTACATCGCCCACGTCGGCGATAGCCGCATCTACCTCTGGCGCGATGGACGACTGACGCAGCTTACCGATGACCATTCGGAAGTGGCGGAGCTGGTGCGCATGCGGATCATCTCTAGGGGAAAGATGCGCGACCACCCGCGCCGCAACGTGCTCACCCGCGCGCTTGGCGGCCGGCTGATTCTGCGCCCCGACTTCGTCCGCCAGCCGCTTCAGCCAGGCGACCAATTGATCCAGTGCACCGATGGGCTGTGGGCCGAGGTCGCCGATGAGGAGATCGCTGAGGTACTCGGGGAGTGCGAGCCCGATCTCGCCTGCCGCCGCCTCATCCAGCGTGCGGTGGACCATGGGACCGAAGATAACGTGAGCTTGCAGGTGGTGCGGGTGCTCGCGACTAGTGACGACCCGCAACCGCAAAACGGGCGCAGCGGGTGGCTCGCCGACATCTTCCAACGCATCAACCGGTCGTGACGTGGGCGCTGTGGTGGTCTGTGGCAGAATCATCCCGTCGCCGCGGTTGCATTGCCGCAACGTGCGACGCAGAGGGCAGCTCGTGCCACACGACGTAGGCGAGGTCATCGACGGCCGGTACGAGATCCTTGGCGAGCTCGGCCACGGCGGTATGAGCGACACGTATCGGGCCCGGGACCGCGAGAGTGGTCAGGAGGCCGTCGTCAAAATCCCGTACGCGAGCCTCATGGGCGATCCTGCCACGTTCAGCCGCTACCAGCGTGAGCTGGAGATCGGCAAGCGGCTCCAGCATCCGCACATCCAGCGGCTCATCAGCTCCGGCCACCTCGACGGCTCCATCGCTCCCTACATCGCGCTCGAATACGTAGATGGCGAGTCCCTCCGTACGTATCTCGTGAAGCGGGGTCCCCTGCCAATACCCGAGGCGATCCGCATCGCGACGCAGCTCGCCGATGCGCTCGACTACTGCCACAGCGTAGGCGTGGTGCACCGCGACATGAAGCCGGAGAACGTGCTCATCATGCCCGACGGCACAGTGAAGCTCGTCGACTTCGGCATCGCCCTGCTCCAGGGCGCGCGCCGCCTTACGTTCGGGCCGCTTTCGAACGCCGTCGGCACCCCGGACTACATGTCGCCCGAGCAGGTCCGTGGCGATCGCGGCGATAGCCGCACCGACGTG
>JAXDLH010000062.1:0-6206 GCA_034666705.1 Chloroflexota bacterium | reverse complement strand
GCTGCCCCCATTGGCGAGGTCGTCGTCGCCGAAGCCGATCCGCTTGAAGTTCGTCGTGTAGGCGGGGATGCGCAGGTAGAAGCTGAGGTACGCGCGGCCGAGCTCGTGGGCGCGCGTACGGTCGGTTGTGAGCGCGACGGCCTGCTCTGGCGTGAGGACCTTGCCGTCGCCGAGCTCGGCACGCGCGACCGAGGTGTGCGCGGGCGGCACAAGGTAGGTCTGGGTGCCATCCGTGCGGCGCGCGGCGAGACGCAGCATCCCCGGGTGCATCGCGCCGAGCATGCGCACCGGCACCGAGCGCGGTGGGGGTGGCGTGTAAGGAGCCTGGTCCATCTCGTCGAGGTAGCGGCGCATCGCGGCCACGGGCTTCTCCCCGGTGCCGAGCTGCCGGCTCCCGCCGAGGCCGAGCACGAACCGGTCGGGGTAGGCATCGGTGAGGGCGCGGTGGGCGGCGGCCATCGTGCGGGCGTCGCGCACGCCGATGCGGGCGATGCCGCTGGCGACCACGATGCGTTCAGTGGCCGCAAGCAGCAACGCCGCCTGGGTTAGCGCATCGCGACCGGCGCTCTCGCCGTACCAGATCGCGCCGTAGCCGAGCGCCTCGATCTCCGCCGCCGCCTCGCGCACGGCTGCCCACGGCTGCTGATCGAACGCGAAGGTCCAGATGCCGATTCGCCCGAGCTCCATCGCGCGCCTCCTCACCACATCTCTGGAAGTCTAGCGGTTGGCGGCGGGCCATTTAACAAGGGCGAACCCGGCTATGGCACAGCACCGCGGGTGCTTGTGGCCGGTCGCGCACCAAGGCGCGCCAGCCAGTGGAGCGCACTAACGTCCCCGGTGTGAGATACGCATGCTTCCACTACGGCCATTGCGTCAGCGGTATCGTTCCGGCAGGCCGGATGGGAAGAGCTGCTCCACGGTAAGCGGGCCCTCCCAGGCGCCCTGGTCGCGGCACGCGGCGACGAATGCCGCGAGTGCCGGCCGGTTGGGGCCGATGCCGAACGCCCAGGGGTCGTCGCCCATGAGGTCTTCCATGCCCTGCGGCACCGGTGGCTTGGCGACCGCTTTCGCGGCCTCGAACGCCTCACCCAGCGATTCGATCACCCACGGGTCGCGCTGCAGTGCCTCCTCTTTCATCACCACGACGTGGTTGGTGGGGAAGATGTGGGTTCGGCCGTAGAACTCGCGCTGCGCGGCGAGCGGATCGCGATAGGCGGGACGGCGATGGTCCGGTGCATCGGGCGGCGGTGGCGGCGCACCCGGTGTGGAAAGGCTGGCGTCGATCTCGCCGGCCTCCAGGAGATCGCGGATCTGGCGACCCGAGGTATCGCGCCGCGCGCGGACGCCGGGTGGGACGGGGACGTTCGCAAACCGCTCTGGATCGATCGTGACCCACTCCATCTCCTCCGGCCGCACGCCGTGGATCTCCTGCAGCATCCACCGTTGCCAGACCGCGGTGGAGAGCCAGTACTGCGGCGTGCCAACCCGCTTGCCCCGAAAACCGGCAGGGTCGTCGATCGGCGAATCGTGCAGCACGGTGAAGTTCCGGTGCTGGAAGTTGCGGCCTGAGGTGAAGAACGGTAGGGCGATGACCGGCACACCTTCGCGCCGCGCCATGATGTACGTCGCGAAGGACATTTCACCCACGTCGTACTCGACGCTCACCATGCGCCGGCTGAGGTTGTCGATGCTCTCCGCCGCCTGGGCGTGGAGGGTAATGCCGCGGGGCGTGACCGCGCCGGCAATGATGGGCCGGGTGATATCTGACGCGACGAGCGACAGGGTGAGCTCCGTTGCCGTAGCAGCCATCGGCTGGCCTCCGGGGCGGCGTCGAGGCCGCGTGGTTCCCAATGGTACGCCGCGCCTTATTGCCACTCCCACTGGTAGACGTTCCAGGTCGTGCCGATCTGGCCGGGCCAGCGCGGGCCGGGGCCGACGAGCCCGTTCCGCACCGCGATGTTCTCCGAGTTGTATGAGAGCCCGAACGCCCCCACCTGATCGGTGAGCTCCTTCAACGCATTGATCACGCCCGTGTCGCGTTGCGCCGGATCGAGCGACGTGTTCGCGATGTTGAACCAGCGGTCGAACTCCGGATCGCTCCAGCAGCCGCGGTTCGAGCCGCCGAACCGACTCGCCGCAGTCGGGCACTGGAGCGAGGTCCAGATGCGCAAGATCGCCGGCACGTCGATCGACTGCGCCGTGGTGTTGAGCGCGGGGAACGAGACGCGGTACTCGGCATCGCGAATCCGCGACTGGGCGATCAACGTCTCGCTGGCCTGTACACCGATCTGGCTCAGGCCGGCGGCCATGAGGTGCTGCTCCGACTCGTTGTCGCTGCCTGCGGTCGTCCAGATATCGATCGGAAGCGTCTGGCCCGCAGCATTCTGCAGCGCTCCCGATGGGCCCCTGGCCCAACCGGCATCTTGCAAGAGCTGGAGCGCGCGCGTCGGGTCGTAGAGGTATTTGCTGATCGCCTGGTCAACGCGTGGAAAGAGCGGGTCTTGCGGCACAATCGGTACGTTGGCGGTCTTCGAGGTGCCCGCCGTGGCGACCTCGGCAATCGCATCGCGATCGAGCGCGGTCACGAGCGCCTGGCGCACGCGCACATCCTGCAGCGCGGGCGTGCCCTGCTTATCCGGGTTGAACTGGATTTGCGTGTAGCGGAAGCGGACCGGTGTGACCGACACGTGCCCGTCGGCCCACTGGCGGCGGGCCGTCGCGCCACCCTCCTGGGAGAGCGTGATTCCCACGGTCACGTCGACGTTGCCCCCGAGCACATTGGCGAGGACGGTGTTCGTGTCGCCGATGATCCGGAACACGACCCGGTCTGTCTTCGGCCTGCCCATGAAGTACTGATCGAACGCCTGGAAGATGAGCTGCGAGGCGGGGTCCCACTGGACGAGCCGGTAGGGGCCGCTGCCGACGTACTGGTTCGATGTCCAGAATGCGTTGCCGACGAATGCCTGGGCGTCCCCCTGGGCGTAGATCGGGCCGACGACGTGCTCGGGCAGCGGCGGCAGCTCCCGAATGATGAGCCGATTGGCCCATGGGTAAGCGGTCTTCCAATAAATATTGAATGTGCGGTCGTCGACCGCCTCCACCCGGTCCATGAACTGCTCGGGCAGGCGATCGGCCACGGGCACGTTCGGGTCCATGTAGACCTTGAAGGCGAACGCGAAGTCGCTCCCGAGGATCGGCTGGCCGTCGTGCCATACGGCGTTCGGCCGAATCTTCCAGGTCGTCAGCATGGTGCCGTCCGGGTTCACCTTCCAGCTGCCATTGTCCTGGCTCGGCATCTCGGCCGCGAGGAGCGGCGAGGCTTTGCCCTGCGCGTCCTCCACGGTGAGCGGACTATCCGTCATGAAGTTGAACTCGGATGCGAAGGTGTTGCCCGGCTCGAGCTTCGGGGCGAGGTTGTTCACCTCCGCGCCGATGGCAACGGTGATCTGCCGGGCCGCCTGGTTGCGGCCCGGGGCGGGCTGGCCACCTGGCGCAGCGCCCGGCGACGGTGCTGAGGACGTCGAGGGTGCGCACGCCGTCAGCAACAGCACGAGGAGCAAGGGGGCGCGGAATAACTGATGGTTCCTCACGCGCCAACTGGACCAGCGAACGAAGCGCACTGTCTATCCTCCGCGGATGAGGCATCTCAGTTCCGCATGCTGAAAGCATAACACCATGGCCGAGCGTCCCTCGGAACGAGGAGCTCACCCCGCCTGCCACGCTCGCGCGAGCTACGCCGGCGGAACCCTTCGGTCCCTCTCCACTTTTCTTCACACCAGGCTGCGGCCGCGTTAATCAGTCCTCGCCATCATGGCTCGGGTCGCGCGTCGGCGGTCGGCGCGGGCCGATAGCAAGGAGGAGACTCCCGTATGCATGCGTTCCGCGGCCTCCGGCGTTCCAGCCTCGCGCTCGCGCTCGCGCTCGTCTCGATGCTCACCGCGTCCCTCGGGTTGAGCGGCCCTGCCACCGTGCCCGCACTGGCGCAGAACGGCGCCACGCCGGCTCAGTTTGGCCAGCCCGCTTCGCCATCTTCCACGTGCCAGCTCGGTGCGGCCGTGGGTGGCGTGCAGCACGTCATTTACATTCAGTTCGACAACACCCACCTCCGGCGCGACAATCCGAACGTCCCGTCGGACCTGGAGCAGATGCCCAGCCTGCTCAATTTCATTACGCAGAACGGCACGCTGCTCACCGACGACCATACTGTGCTGATCTCGCACACCGCTGGCGGCATCCTCTCGTCGCTGACCGGCGTCTACCCGGACCGGCACGGTCAGATCGTATCGAACAGCAATGTTCGCTACAACGGCGCGGGCTTCCAATTCCCCAGCTCGTTCGGCTACTGGACTGATCCGGTCGTCTCGACCGCCGGTGCCCCATTCAACATGGTTGGGCCGGACGGCTCCAACGTGCCCGCGCCGTGGGTGCCGTTCACGCGCGCCGGCTGCAACGTCGGCGGCGTCGCCTCGGCAAACATCGTGCTGGAGAACACCGGCACTGGCCCCAGCGGTGACATTACCAAGGTATTCGGCAACCCTTCGCCCCAGGTTACCGAGGCCAACACGAACCGGGCGAAGGCCCAGGCGGACTTCGTCGGCTTCGCGATCCATTGCGCCCAGAACGCTCCAGTTTGCGCCTCTGGTCAAGCGGACGTGCTGCCGCAGGAGCCGGGTGGCTACGTCGGCTTCAAGGGCCTCTTCGGCGCCCAATCGATCGATCCGTTCCTTACCGGCCAGCCGGCAACCGCGCCGCTGAACGATCTGTTCGGTCACCCAATCGTCGATCCTAGCGGCAACCCTGGCTTCCCCGGCTTCGACGGCATGTCCGCAGCGACGTCGCTCGCTTACGTGGCCGCCATGCAGGAGAAGGGCATCCCCGTTACCTACGCCTACATCTCCGACGCACACGACAACCACGGCAACGCCGGCAATACCCATGTTGCATTTGGTCCTGGCCAGGATGGCTACGTCCAGCAGCTCAAGGCATATGACCAGGCGTTTGCCGCCTTCTTTGCGCGGCTGCAGGCCGCTGGCATTACCCGCAACAACACTCTGTTCGTGTTTACCGTCGACGAGGGCGACCACTTCGTCGGCGGCGCGCCAACTCCCGCGAGCTGCGACGGCGTCCACATTCCGTGCACCTACAGCAAGATCGGCGAGATCAACGCCAACATTGACACGCTGATGGCGGAGCAGCACCCGGAGATCAGGACTGCGTTCACGGTCCATGGCGACGATGCGCCCACGTTCTATCTCTCCGGCAACCCAGCGCAGACCGACCCGGCCACTCGTGCGTTCGAGCAGGCGGTCGGCACCCTCTCGGCTGACAATCCGTACACCGGCGGTCGCAGCAACCTGCTCGTGCAGATGGCCGATCAGACCGGCATGAAGCTGCTGCACATGTTCACCACCGGCGACCCGCTGCGCAACCCCACCTTCGTGCTCTTTGGCGATCCCAACTACTTCCTCACCGATTTCCCGGCGACCACCTGCAAGACCTGCATCAACCCGGCGTTCGCCTGGAACCATGGCGACATCCAGCCGGAGATCGCCACGACCTGGCTCGGCTTCGTCGGCCCGGGCGTCAATCGCATGGGTAAGGAGGACGACCTGTGGACCGACCATACCGACGTGCGCCCGACGATGTTGCGTCTCCTCGGTCTCACCGATTCGTACGTCCACGACGGCCGCGTCCTCTTCGACATCCTCGATCGCTCGGCTGAGCCGCGCGGTCTCAACGGTCGCCGCGAGACGCTGAGCCGGCTCGGCGAGGCCTACAAGCAGCTCAATGCGCCGTTCGGCCAACTGGCGATGAATGCGCTGCCGCTCTCGACGGCCGCGCTCACCAGCAGCACCCCGGGCGACGCCCGCTACACGCAGATCGAGAGCCAGCTCCAGAGCCTGACCGGTCGGCGTGATGCGCTCGCCGCGCAGATCATTGGCGTGCTGAACGCCGCCGAATTCACCAACCAGCCCTGGGACGAGCGACGTGCCCAGGAGTTGCAGCGGCAGGCTCAGGCGATGCTCGGCGAGGTTGGCGACCAGGGCCAGCGCGGCGGGGACGGCCAGAGCGGCCGCGGTGGCAGTGATCAGGGTGGCCACGGCGACGACGACCGCGGCGGCCGAGGCGATCACAGCTAACTGACCGGCCCGTACTCTGCTGGCGCCCCACAGAGCAACCGTCGAGTGCGCACTCGACGGTTGCTC
>JAXDLH010000061.1:0-7116 GCA_034666705.1 Chloroflexota bacterium | reverse complement strand
GGCTGGTCGACTCGGTGCTGGCCTGGGGCACCCTCGATGCGATCCGCACGCGGGTGCAGGAGCACTTCGACGCCGGCGCGGACCACGTCTCGATCCAGGTCCTCAACGGCGACCCGAAGCGGCTGCCGCTCGCCGAATGGCGCGAGCTCGCCCCCGCGCTGCTGCACGGGGAGCACGACCGCAGAGGCTAAACCAGCCCCGAAGCCAGCGCGAGACTCGCAAAGCGCGGCACAGTTCGTCCTGGGTTTCGAGCACCTGTGCGGTCGTTTGCACCGGTCGGTGGAGACCGGCGGCTTGCTCGCGGAGGACTGCTCCCATTTGGTGGGGATTTGTGCCCCAGAGATCAACGAGGAACGTGTCGGGGTCTTGCACCCCGATCCCATAAGGCTGAACCGACGCAGCGGGAAAATGGCGACGGTTCCAAGTAACGATGATACGGGCGCCACCATGCACTGCCGCGGCGAAGACGTGGCGATCGCCTTTGTCGTTGGTCATGGAGGATATGAGCTCCTCAAATCCTGGACGAGCGCCTCGGGGAACTCTCGGTTCATCACGTTGGCAAGGCGGTCAATTCGAGCCGGATCAAGGTCTGGTCGCCACCTCTTGAGCGTTCGTGTCATTTCGTCGAGGATCTGATGTGACCAGATGGGCAGATAGAGTCCCCAGTCGGCGGCGACGAGCAGCGTATCGCGCAGTGCGGCAGACCAGATCACATTCGCATCGAGCAGCGCGGCTGTGGCCAGGATTATTCGTAGAGCCCCATCTCTTGCGCCTCTCGAGCCATCTCTGCGATGGCTTCGAGCCGCCTCGCGTGCCGACGGCCGCGGTAGGTGAGGAGCGCGTCGCGGTTGACCCGGTGATGACTGCCTACCATGTAAAACGGGAGCTCGCCCTGCGCTAACAGTTTTACGAAGTATGGCCGCGAGACGTTCAGGAGATCTGCGGCTTGCTGCGTGGTCAGGTCCGGATGGATGGGCTCGACCGTGACGGCATCTCCCTCGCCGAGTTGATGCACGATCTGGGCGAGCAGCTCTCGCACCGGCGTGGGCAGCGGCAGCCGCTCGCCCGACGGACCGACCAGGCACACCGCCTCGCCTGGCGCCTCGGACAGCAGCCGCTCGAGCGCGCGCACCGGTTCTACGTCCGGCTCCGTAACAACAACGGGCTCTCGCAATCCAACCATGAGCTTGCCTCCAACCTCCGATTGGATCAAGGATATCCGAAATAACCGAAACGGTCCTGGCCGAACTCCAAACTCCTGCCCGGGCAGCAGTCCGCAGCCCTCGAAGGGTAAGCTAGGACGTAGTGAAGAGTGCGGGTGGGGGTGAGCTGGTGGCAGCGATCTTTCTCGACGAGGCACAGGTCGAAGGGCTGCTCGACGTGGAGTCCTGCATCGCGGCGCTGGAGGATGCATTCCGCGAGAAGGGCGAGGGCCAGGCCGCGGTGCTGCCACGGCGGCGGCTGCCGTTCCAGAATCGGCGCTTCCATCTTATGGCCGCGAGCCTGATGCGCGAGGGGTGGCTCGGCTACAAGGCGTACGGCGCGGCGCGGGGCCAGGACGTGATGCTCTACAAGGCCGGCGAGGGGATCGTCGCCTTCATCCGCTCGGGACGGCTCGGACAAGTCCGCACCGGCGCGGCCTCCGGCCTGGCCACGAAGTACATGGCGCGCGCCGACGCGACCCGGCTCGGCTGCATCGGGACCGGCAACCAGGCGGAGACGCAGGTCGAGGCTGTCGCGCGCGTCCGCAAGCTCGAATCGATCTCCGTGTACGGCCGCGACCCAGAGCGGCGCAAGGCGTTCGCCGAGAAGATGACCGGCATTCTCGAGCAGGAAGTTCGACCGGTGGCGACGCCGGCCGAGGCGGTGCGCGGCCGTGACATCGTGATCACCATGACGAACGCGGCGGAGCCGGTCTTCGACGGCAAGCTCCTCGAGCCCGGCACCCACGTCAACGCCGCGGGCGCCAACGTCCGCATCAACCGCGAGCTGGACGAGATCGCCGTGACGCGCGCGGGCATGATCGCCGTGGATGACCTCGGCGCGGCGGAGCTGGAGTGCGGCGACCTGGCATGGCCGATCGAGAAAGGGCTGCTCTCGTGGAGCAAGGTGAAGGAGTTGGGGGACATCGTGGCGGGCTTGATGCCCGGTCGCCGCACCCCCGACGAGATCACCCTCTTCGAGTCCCAGGGGCTGGCACTGGAGGACGTCGCCGCCGCGCGCCTCGTGTACGAGCGAGCCCTCGAGCGCGGCATCGGTACCCCACTGCCGTTCTAAACGCACTCAACACTTCGCCACCGACCCGGTCTGGAGGAACGAATGACGCAGTCGCGCACGCCGCTCGAGGGCAAGGTCTGCCTCGTGACCGGGGCCACGGCCGGCATCGGCGAGGCCACGGCGCACCTGCTTGCCGAACTGGGCGCCACCGTTGTCGTCCACGGGCGCGACCCGGCACGCACCGGGCGTGTGGTCAATACGATCAAGACGGCGACTGGCAACCCGCGCGTCGACTTCCTGGTGGCTGACATGGCGTCGCAGCAGCAGATCCGCCGGCTCGCCGCCGATTTCAAGGCTCGCTACTCGCGACTCGACATCCTCTTGAATAACGCGGGCGGCCAGTATCGCGAGCGGCAGGAGACGCCGGAAGGGCTCGAGGCGACCTTTGCGGTCAACCACCTCGGCTACTTCCTGCTCACCAACCTGCTGCGCGACGTGCTGCTGGAGAGTGCTCCGAGCCGCATCGTCAGCGTCGCCTCCGGTGCCCACCAGCGCGCCACGCTCGACTTCGCCGATCTTCAGGCGACCGGCAACTACGACATGGACCTCGCGTACGCACGCTCGAAGCTCGCCAACATCCTCTTCACCTATGAGCTGGCCCGGCGGCTCGAAAGCACCGGCGTCACGGCGAATTGCCTCGCGCCCGGGCTCGTGATGACCGAGTTTGGTTTCAAGAACGGGCAGGACGGTGTGGCGTGGCGGCAGATGGTGGAGGAGCGGCATGGACGATCGCCTGCCGATGCGGCGCAGTGGGTGGTTTACGTGGCGACGGCACCGGAGCTCGCAGGCGTGACCGGCAAGTATTTCCGCGACGGCCAGCAGATTGCGTCCTCGCCCGCCTCGTACGACGAGCTGGCGGCGCTCCGCCTCTGGGAGATCAGCAAGCGGCTCACCGGGCTGCAGGTGGCACCGCGGTAGCCAGTCAGCCAACCGCCGCGACCCCGATGGCGCTCAGGCGCGGACCTCGTCGGCGAGGATCGCCTCGATCTCGCCGCGCGCCCTGGCGATCACCGCGCGAATGCGCCGGAGCTTGTCCGGGTCGCGCCACTGCTCACGCAGGCGCCGGTCGAACAGGCGGCCGAACTCGCGCATCTCGCGGCGCATGTCGTTGAACTCGCCACGGGCGTCGGCCGCCCACCAGGTGCTCATGCGCTGCCGAATGCCGTCGACGACCTCCGAGCGCTCGGCCAGAAAGCGCTCCCCCGCGGGCGCAATCGCGTAGATCTTCTTGCCGTCCTGCTGCTCGACGGTGACGTAATTCATGTCCGCGAGCATCGCCAGCGTGGGATAGACCGCCCCCGGGCTTGGCGAGTACCAGCCGCCGAAGCGGTCCTGCAGGGCACGGATCACCTCGTAGCCGTGGCGCGGTTTCTCCTTGAGCAGCTCGAGCACGACGTACTTCATCGCGCCGCGCTCGAAGAGGCGCTGATGCGCCGGCTCGTGGCCGCCCCAGCCGTGACCAAACATTGCGGACCTCTGGCGTATCGCGATATATCGAAATGTTAACCAGGACGTGCCTGAGCCGTCAACCGGGCCATCGAACGACTATTTGTGACGAATTGGTAAAGTGGTTATGCGTACTAATTCACATTCCGTGACAGTTCCGTGATATAGTGGCCGCGTCATAGTGAAATCGGCGGCCTGCTCTCGACTGCGTGCCCTTGAGGACCTGATCTGTACCTTCGGTTCTCATCGCACACTCGCGTTGTGGTGACCGACGAGTTCCAATCATCCGTCCCAAGGAGCCGGTAGGTGTACACGGACAAGACGATGACCTGTCGCGAGTGTGGCGCGAGCTTCATCTTTACCGCAGGTGAGCAGGAGTTCTACGCCAGTAAGGGATTCACGCACGAGCCCGCACGCTGCCCGAGCTGTCGGGCAGCACGCAACCGCGGCGGCGGCAACGTCGCCAGCGCAACCGGTGGCTATGGCGGCGGCTACGAGCGCCGTGAGCGCGAGATGCACTCAGTAACCTGTGCAAATTGCGGCAAAGAGGCGTTGGTACCGTTCCTGCCGCGCGGTGATCGGCCGGTCTACTGCTCGGAGTGCTTCGAGCAGCAGCGCACCGGTGGCGCCTACGCCGGTGGCGGCCGAGGCAATTGGTAACGGCGACCCGCTAACGAGCCCGCGCGCTGCTCCTGCCCGGAGCGCGGTACAGAGGGCGCGGCGCCCCGAACGCGAGAGGCGAGCCTGTCCGGTTCGAACCGGACAGGCTCTCGCTGTCTCTACATCTCAGCGCCCCGGCACCCCCACGATGGCGGCCCACCCCGTGCACCCCGTGCACCCCGTGCACCCCGTGCACCCCGTAGGGACGGGCGTCCCCCGCTCATCCTGAGTCGCCACGCCTTGGCGGGGCGCCACCGCGGCATGGAGATCTATTTCCAAAGCAGGCGTCCCCCGCTCATCCTGAGCTCGTCGAAGGATCCGCCGCGCGTCGAGCGCGGGAACTGATCGTTGACACCAACGAGCGATCTCGCCCACGAACTTCACTCCCGAAGCCACCCGACAGGGCCAACGGTTTCGGCCCTACGCTCCGCTCCGGGCTGCGGATCCTTCGACAAGCTCAGGATGAGCGGGGGACGCTTGACCCTGCGAGCCGGGGCGTGCGAGCCGGGGCGTGCGAGGGGCGGGGATACCTACTGGGGTTCACGCCCCACCTTACTTCCCGTCGAGCGCTTCTTTGTCCTTGCGGATCGCGTCGATGTGGCCGCTCGGCGAGAGGCCTGCGCCCGTCGTGCCCACTACGATCACAGTCGCGCCGACCTCCTCCCAGTCGGACCGCATCTGCTGCCACGACTCCGGCGTGCCCTCGCGGTACTGCAATCCACCTTGCAAGCCGAGCTTCGCGGGGTCGCGGCCGGCGTCGCGCGCGGCACGCTTCACGATCTCCCAGCGCTCGGCGACCTCCGGCCGGTAGGCGCCGAGCAACGTCCAGCCATCGGCGATGCGGCCAATGCGGGTAAGCACGCGCTCGTCGGTCGTGCCCTGGGCCCCACCGAGCCAGAGCGGAATCGGCCGTTGCACCGGCAGCGGGTTGAGGCCAGCGGCGTCGATCGTGTGCCAACGGCCCTTGAAGTCGACCACGGGCTCCGTCCACAGCGCGCGAAGCACCGCGAACTGCTCCTCGACGCGGCGCCCGCGGTTCTTGAAGCTCTCGCCCAACGCCTCGTACTCGACGTCATTCCAGCCGATGCCGATGCCAAGCCGCAGTCGCCCGGCCGACAGCAGGTCGACCTCCGCGGCTTGCTTGGCGAAGAGCACGGTCTGGCGTTGCGGCAGGATGACGATGCTCGTCGAGAGGGTGAGGCGCGTGGTCAGCGCGGCCAGATAGCCGAGCGCGACCATCGGCTCGTGGATGTTACTCTCCCAGTTGTACGGCCAGCGCCGACCCTGGCGATCTGCCCGCTCCGTATACGCGCCGAGCACGTGCTCCAGCAGCGTCACGTCCTCGTAGCCGAGCGCTTCCGCAGCCTGCACGTAGTCACGCAGCGCCACCGGGTCCGGGCCGATCTCGGTCTGGGGCAGCACGACTCCGAGCTTTGCCATTCCCCACCTCCACGTGGCCCATTGTACCCTTGGATCCTGGAGCACCCCGCCGTCCCTTGCTCAGATTGCGCCTGTCGAAGGAGATAGGCGAGAGGCGGGACTACCCAGACGGAGGCCAGCCGCCTACCCGATCGGCAGATAGCGTCGGCGCGCCGCGCCCTGCACAATGGACGCGAGTCGCCCACCCGTGGAGGAAACCGTGAAACCACCCGCTCCCGACCTGCGCGCCCTCTCGACCCAGCTTGTCGCCGCCGTGGCCCGCGCCGCCGCATCGGTCGTGCAGGTTCGAAGCCGCCCCGGCGGGCCCGCGAGCGGGGTCGCCATCGCGCCCGATCTCGTACTCACGGTCGATCACGTGGTCGACGCCGACCCCGCCGCGGTTCGCGTTGGCCTGCCCGACGGCCGCACCGTGGATGCGCAGATCGTTGGGCGCGACGTGACCAGCGATCTCGCCCTGCTGCGGGTGCCCGGCGCGGGCCTCACCCCGGCGGAGCCAGCCGAGGAACCGGCGCAGGCGGGGATGCTGGCGCTCGTGGTGGCGCGCCCGGCCCGCGAGCCGCTCGCCAGTTGGGGGATGGTTGCCGGCGCGCAGACCGCGCTGCGCACGCCACTCGGAGGGTTGCTGGAGGCGGCGATCCGCATCGACGCGGTGCTCTATCCTGGCTTTTCCGGCGGACTCCTCATCGACACGGCTGGCGCCGCCCTCGGCGTGATCAGCTCACGCCACGCGCTCGCCGGTCCCGCGGTGGCGGTGCCGTGGGAGCTGGCGGCGCGGCTGGCGACGGCGCTGGCGACCCACGGCCGCGTGTCCCGCGGCTACCTGGGCATCGCGAGTCAGCCCGTATCCCTCGATCTGGCCGGGCGGGCCCAGGCCGGTGGTCAGGAGCAAGGCTTGCTGATCGTCGCGACCGCAGAGGGCAGCCCGGCCGCGACGGCTGGCGTGCGGCAAGGCGACATCGTGATCCGCCTCGACGGGACCGCGGTGCCGGCACCCGGGGCCGTCGACGAGCCCGACGACGTCTTCATGGCCACGACCGAGCCCCTCGAGGCGATGCCGCGGCCGCCGGTGCCGCCCGGCGCGAACCAGTTCTTCATGATTCGCGCGCCATTCCCAACCGGTGGCGGCCCGATGCCACCATTTCCACCCCCGCCACCGGGCGCACCATGGGATCTCCCACGGCCGGGTGCCCATCGGGTCATGCACTATCGGATCGCCGGCCAGGCGCCCAGCGGGCCCGGGCACGTCGACGAGTTGCAGGCATTTCTCGGACCGGACCGCATCGGGGCAACGCT
>JAXDLH010000060.1:0-12546 GCA_034666705.1 Chloroflexota bacterium | reverse complement strand
CGAACCGTGCTCCTATAAAGACGTCGAACGAGAAACCCTGAAATCGACAACCTGCGCGGCCAATTTTCGCGGCGTAGCTGTTTCTTGCCCGCCGCGCGATTCGGCAGCCCGGCCTTATCCGGCGTACGGAGCCCGCCGCGCCACCCTAAAATGGCGAACCGGCGCGGCCGTGGCCCTGGCTCCTAGCTATCGACCCCCGTGACTTTCCTCATCGTGATCGTCCGGCGAATGCGCCGGTATCCTGGTAGGCTTGGGGTCCAGCCCCGGCGTGGGCGCGGCGGACGTGGGTTGTGGCCGTGGGGTCGGGGCGCTCGTCGGGGTACTAGCATTCTGGGTGGGTTGCGGGGTCGCCGGGGCCGTCGCCGCGGGGGTGGGCTGCGGCGGAGTCGGCTGCGCCGGTACGCCCTGCGTTGGCGATGCCTGGATCGGCGCGGGCTGCGCAGTGGCCGGCAGGACTGGAGCCGACTCTGGCGGTGCGGGCCGAGCCGCCGGCGACGGTGTAGGGGCCGGCGGCACCGGAGAGGGCTGCACTGGAGCGGCTGGCGCCGGGGACGGCAGGGTAGGCGCCAGGAGATTCGCGTTGCGGCGGATTGGCACCGCGGTTGGCGAGCTTGCATTGGTGCCAGTTGCCAACGTGTTGTCGCCAGGGGCACCCGTCGCCGGGTCGACCGACGAAGACTGCGCGACCGGGGCGACGGTGACGGTCGGAGTCAAGGCGTCCGGCGAGGCGTCCTGGCTGCCCGACCCCACCGTCGGCTGACTCGCGCCTGCCTGGTCGAGCGCAGGGACCGGCACCGGCGCACCTTGGCCAATTGCCTCGGCTGGAGTGGCGGGCGGCGCGGCGGCCACCGCCCCAGCCGTCTCGGATTCGGCTGTCCGAGGCCGCGACTCGTCCGGCGCCGCACGGGTGGTGGCCGCGCGCGCCGGGCGCCCGGTCGCAACTGCTGCGGCAGGTGGGGCCGCGCTGGAGGGCGCCGGCTCGGTGCCCGGCCGGGAAGGACCGGCTCTCACCCCCGCTACCTGCACCGCGCCGGCGGGCGAAGCACCATCCGGGGCACGCGCGTTGGCATCCGCCTCCGAGGCCCGAGGCGCGGCCGCCACCGCACTCCCCGGGCGGCCCGGGGCAGGGACCAGCGTCGGCGCGCTTGCGGCGCCTATGGCTGAATCTGGCCGCGTGCTCATGAGATTCGGGATGAGGCTATATGGACTGCCGCCTGCCCCGAACGCGATGCCCGCCGCCGGCGGCGCGCCGCCCCAGCCGTAGCCGAGGGTGGCCCCTACCAGGACGAGGGCCGAGGCGCCGCCGAGGGCCGCAAGCACTACCCGGTGCCGCGCAGCAGCCCAGCCCGCGGCTCTGGGACGCTGCGATCGATAGAGTGGAGTCACCGGCATCTCGAATTCCTCCGTGCGCGTAGGCCAGGGCATGCGCGGGGTCGGGGCCCAACGGCAGAGCCCCGGCGATTGGGCATGGCGGGGCCAAAACGGGCAGTCGCCGACCGTCCCCATGCAGCTATGAAAGGGTGTGACGGGTCGCCTGAGGAACCCGGGGGTGACTGCTTCACGACCCAGTTGGGTCATTCCACCGAGGGGCAGCGTGACCACGATGCGTGCCGCAGTGGGTGGCTGATGCCCGGGATATCTCCATGAGCGACGGTGCGATATTGGAGCTCGCCGTCTTTGGGAGCTCAACCGCGTCAGGCCGTCGTCGGCACCAGAGGCAGTGATAGATGATTGCGGGGCAGAGTCATCCGGAGCCTTGCGCTGCGTTACGCATCGGTAAACCATTTGCCGGCCCACGACGGTGTCGTCCACGCGCTGGCTCAGCGCGGCTGCCTGAAGCGTCGCAGGAATGTGATCGTCGGGCGGGCTGGGCCGACCTAGAATCGGAACGTGTTCACAGCGAGAAGCATCCAGTGCGGAATGCCGGCGTGATAACCAGATCAGCGGCGCAGCAACGCAGGACGCCGCGACGGGGCTCGCCCCCCGGCTACTGCGACGGCGTCCCTGGGGGTCTGCTTGCCAGCCGGTCCTACCAACAAGCCTATGAGTAGCGGGCAAGCGCAAGGAGGAGGCACGGATGACGGATTGGAGCGGCTGGGCGGCCCTCGGTGGCCAGCTCACCGGCGGCGCGGCCGTGATTGGTCAGAATGCCGATGGCCGCCTGGAGGTCTTCGCCACGGCGCTCGGGGCCGTTGGCCCGGAGCTCGCGCACGTTTGGCAGACCAGCCCCGGCGGTGACTGGAGCGACTGGGCTAACCTGGGCGCCCCGCCGGGCAACCCCTTGAGCGCGCTCGCCCTTGGCCAGAACCTGGATGGGCGGCTGGAGGTGTTCGGCCGCGTCGGGCTCATGAGCATCGGCGCCCTCTGGCACCTGTGGCAGGATCCGGCCGCGCCCACTGCGTGGAGCGCCTGGGCCGATCTCGGCGGCGGGGTCGGCGCGCACGTGCTCGCCGTGGGGCAGAATGCCGATGGCCGCCTGGAAGTGTTCGCGGTTGGCAGCCTCGGCGGGCTCTGGCACCTCTGGCAGGACGCGGCGACGGCCACCGGCTGGAGCGCGTGGGATGATCTGGGGTCGCCGCCGGGCGCGTCGCTGACGCAGGGCATCGCCGTCGGCCAGAACGCGGACGGTCGGCTCGCGGCGTTCGCGGCGGCAACCGATGGCGCAGTCTGGCAGATCATGCAGCAGACGCCGAATGGCGGCTGGGGTGCCTGGGCGAGCCTGGGGGCGCTGGCTGGCACCACCCTCGCCGTGCCCGCGGTGGGCCGGAACGCGGATGGCCGGCTCGAGGTGTGCGCCATTGGCGCCAATGCCCTCTGGCACAACTGGCAGGAGAGCCCCGGTGGGGGCTGGCACGGCTGGGAAAGTCTCGGCACGCCGCCCGGCGTGGCCGCGCTCAACACGCCAGCCGTGGGCCAGAATGCCGACGGCCGCCTGGAGGTGTTCGCCTTCGGCGTGAACGACGCCGTCTGGCACGTCTGGCAGGATGCGGCCTCAGCCACCGGCTGGAGCGCCTGGGAGAGCCTGGGCGGAGAGCCGGGCGGCGCGGTCGGGGTGGCCCAGAACGCCGACGGTCGCCTCGAGATCTTCGCCGAGTCGCGGCTGGCCACTGGCCCGCAGCAGCTCTGGCATCGTTGGCAGACGAGCCCGAACGGGGGCTGGAGCTTCGTCGAGAACTGGGAGCTCACCGCGCTCGCCGGCCCGGCGAGCCAGCTCTTCACCCCAGCCGGCGGCGCACTGCTCGCGCGCACTGCGGTCGGCCTGTTCCGCAGCGCCGATCACGGGGCGACCTGGACGGCCGTCCCTCTTCCCACCACGCCGGGCCGGGTGGCGGTCGACCCGACGAACCCCAGTATCCTGTATGCCGGCTCGGGCACGACGCTGCAAAAGAGCGTGAACGGGGGCGCGACCTGGGCGGCGGCACTGGCGCTGGGTACCGACGGAGTGCTCGGCCTGGCGGTCAGCCCGGCCAACCATCAGGTCATCTATCTGGCTGCCGGACAGCCGGTCAACAGCTTTCGCCTGCTGCGGAGCGCGGACGGCGGAGTGACCTGGACCCCGCTCGAGGGGCCGTTGCCCAGCAATCTGTGCACCTGGACGGTGCTGATCCTGAGCCCCCACCCGACCGACGCGCAGCGCGTGTTTCGCACGACCGGCTGCTACGCGGGGCGCGACGTGCCGTTTGGCGCCAGCCTGCGCCAGAGCACCAACCAGGGCGCCGCGTGGGCCGACCTGTTCCATCCGACCCCGTACTTTCCCTCCCATCTGGTGGGCGGCGCCGGCGCGGTGCCCCATCGCTACTACCTCGGCTCGCACTTCAGTGCGCCGCCGGGCGGTGGGGTGCTCTACCGAAGCGACGACGACGGCGCGACGTGGACTGCCGTGTTGACCTTCGCGGCGGGACCCGCGTTCGGCGGCCTCGCCCACGATCCTGCGACCCCGGACCGGGTGTACGCCGGCTTGACGGACGGCCGCGTGCAAACGAGTGCCGACGCTGGGGCGACGTGGGATCAACTCGGCCAGGGCAACCTCGGCGGCATGGCGGACCTCAAGCTCAGCCTGGATGGGACGTACCTCTATGCGGCCACCAGCCAGGGAGTGTGGCGGCTGCACCGCTAGCCCGGGCGCGAGCGGAACGGAACAAGCCTGAGCTGGACCGCCTGTGTCCAGCTCAGGCGACGCACCGCCCGCTGGCCGGGGAAGATGAGCCGCGCCGTCGTCGCGACATCCACCACTTCACGTACACTCGAAGTCAGGCGCCATCGCCACTTGCCCTGGCCTGTCGGCGGACGGACCAGGCGGGGCGCGCCCATCCCACGAGGCATCGGCGCAAGACCGGAGGCACAGCGCGCATGGCTACTCGTTCCGAACAGTTGCGGATCGCCATCATTGCCCCCCTCGCCGAGGCGGTACCGCCCCCGCTCTATGGCGGCACCGAGCGGGTCATCTCCGTGTTGACCGAAGAGCTCGTCCGCCGCGGCCATGACATCACCCTCTTTGCCAGCGGCGACTCAACTACCGGGGCAACCCTGGAGGCGTGCAGTCCCCGCGGTCTGCGACTTGATCCCGAAGTGCGGGACCCGGTGGCGTACACCATGTTTGAGCTCGGCGACGTCTATCAACGGGCGGCGGAGTTCGACGTGATTCATAACCACGTGGACTACTTTGCCTTCCCCTTCGCGCGCCTGACCGAGGTGCCAACCGTCACCACGACCCACGGGCGGCTCGACTTGACGGAGGTCCGGCGGGTCTACCAGTTGTTTCCCGAGCAGCACCTGATCTCGATCAGCGATGCACAGCGGCTCCCGCTGCCCGGGGCCAACTGGCTCGCCACGGTGTTCAATGGGATCGACCTCTCCCACTTCCACTTCAATCCGACTGGCGGCGATTATCTCGTGTTTCTCGGCCGCATCAACCCGGAGAAGCGGCCCGACCGGGCCATCGAGATCGCGCGCGACCTGGGCATGCGGCTGGTGATCGCGGCCAAAGTCGACCCGGTCGATCAGGGGTACTACGATCACGCGATTGCCCCGTTGATTCGCGATACCCGGCTGGTCGAGTTCGTGGGCGAAGTGAATGAGGCAGAGAAAGACGCCCTGCTCGGTGGGGCCTATGCTTACTTGTTCCCCATCGACTGGCCCGAGCCCTTTGGGCTGACCATGGTCGAGGCGATGGCGACGGGGACCCCTGTCGTGGCCTATCGCGCGGGCTCGGTGCCCGAGATCATCGTCGAGGGGGTCACCGGCTTCGTATGCGACACCTTCACCAGCATGATCGCGGCGGTACCGCAGGTCCGGGAGCTCGACCGCCACGCGTGCCGCGCCCACGTCGAGCAGCACTTCTCGGCCTCAGCCATGGCCGACGGCTACGAGCAGGCGTACGCGGCGCTGCTCGCCCGTGCCCCATCCTCACTGCCGCCAGGTCGGTCGGACTAGCGTCCGTCCCAGACCAGGGCGCGTAGCACCAGTCCGCGCACGCTGCCCGCCCACGGAGTGCGCGCCTGCTGGCCCCACGTAGCTTGCTCAGCTCGCGGCGCGGAGACCGAGGAGCTGGGGCAGCTCGCGCATATCGGCGAAGACGCGCGCGCCCACGGCGGCCAGGCTGGCCGGATCGGTGGTCGCTGCATAGCCGAGGACGGTCATGCCCGCCGCAATTCCGGCGCGAGCGCCGATCGGCGTGTCCTCGACCACCACGCACCGGGCCGGCGGCACGCCCATCGTTCGGGCGGCATGCAGGTACACGTCCGGCGCGGGCTTGCCGTGCGGGACCTGGCTGGCACTGAAGATGCGGCCCGCGAAGTGGGGCAGCAGCCCCGTCACACCGAGCATCCGCTCGACGCTCTCAGGCGAGCTGCTCGAGGCGACACACATCGGCAGGGAGATCTGCGCCAGGGCGTCCACGATCCCCGCTATCGGGCACAGCTCCACGAGAACCGCGGCATGCTCGCGCACCCGCAAGGTGGGCAGGAATGATCCCGGCACTGGGTGACCCAGCAACTCCTCGACGGTCACCATGCAGTCGGCAAGCGAGCGCCCGATGAAGCGCTGCGTGGTTTCCTCCACGCTCAAGGGAAGCCCGATCTCGGCCAGCATCTCCGCGAAGACTCGGTTGACGATCGGCTCGCTGTCCACGAGCACGCCGTCGCAGTCGAAGATCACCAGGCTCCAGGACGATCGTGGCCGCGCCGCCACCGTGACGTCTCGCTGTGCCGTGACAGCCACCGGCGCGGCGGGCTCGGGGCGGGGAAGCAGGCCCTGCGCGGCCATGCCAATCAATTCGTCCAGCGCGGCGCGGGCCATCCCAACGACCTGCTCGCCTAATTCCGTCGCCACCGCCGCGAGCTCGTCTTCGTCGAGCACGGCGAAGTGGCCATCGGGGTGCACGAAGAGATCGAGGTAGAGATCGGTGAAGACGATCCCGCGGTCGTCTGATTCGAAGGGCATGGCGACGTTGCAGTACCAGCCCTTCGTCTCGCCAGCAGATGACGCGATGTGATAGACGTTGAACCAGCAGCCGGGATAGTAGTACTCGGTGTACCAATCGTCGTGGTACACGATCACGCCGTCGAATGCGACGTTGTCCAGCGTGGATCGCGCCGTCACCGCGACGCAGCGCTCCGTGACGGCGACGACGGTGGCGGCGTAGGAGAGCCGCTCGAGACCGCTGCATCCGTCGTGTTTCCGCACGAGAATGGTTTGGCCCACGGCGAACGGCTGCGTCAAGGCCGTTGTCCCATCACTGGCCTATGGAATCGCCGATTCCGCTCCATGCGGTCCTCGCCCTCAACTGCGCGCTGATATTGCCTATCATCGGCCAGATGATCGCGGGGTCGCAACCAAGCCTGTATCATTGCAAACTCCAAGGCTGGCGACATGTAGTGAACGGATCCGGGTGGTGCCATCGGCTCATGGAAGGAGTAGTTATGCGCATAGTGATGTTGCGGGTCGCGCTGCTCATTGGGTTGCTCGGAAGCCTCACGGCGGTGGCTGCGGCACGGCCCGCACGGCAGGTAGATCCGTCTGGCGGCTTCACCTTCGCCTTGATCGGCGATCTTGGCTACAACTCCCGCCAGGAGCCGCTCTTTCAGGCAGTGCTCGACGACTTGAACGCCACGCCGGATCTCTCGTTCGTCGTGCACGACGGCGATCTGTGGGGCGCGGGATGTGCCGACGCCCGTTACATGGGGCGGCTCGAGCAGTTCAACGCGTCAGTCCATCCCTTTATCTTCACCCCGGGCGACAATGACTGGACCGACTGCCACGGCAGCGGCTTCGACCCGGTAGATCGGCTCAACCTCGAACGCCGCGTCTTCTTCAGCGACGGCTTCTCCCTCGGTCAGCAGCGCCTGCCCGTGGAGCGGCAGAGCGACGATCCGGCGTACGCCCTCTATCGCGAGAACCTCCGCTGGAGGTACGGCGGGGTGACGTTCCTCACGCTCAACGTACCGGGGAGCGAGAACAACTTCGGTCGGACGCCGGAGATGGACGCCGAGGCGACGGCGCGCATGGCCGCCAACCTCGCGTGGCTGCAGCAGGGCTTCGACCTTGCCACGGAAACCAACAGCCTGGCGATCATGATCGTCTGGCAAGCCGACCCGGGTTTCGACCGGCGACCGGGGCGCAACGAGCCGTTCCAACCCTTGCTCGACGCACTTCAGGAGCATGCGCTCGCCTTCGTGAAGCCCGTCGTGCTGGTCCACGGCGATTCCCACTACTTCCGCATCGACAAGCCGCTTCCGACCGGACCACGCAATGGCGAGGCGACCGTCGCGAATTTCACCCGCGTCGAGACCTTTGGCCAGCCAGACCACCATTGGCTCAGCGTGACGGTAGACCCTGAGGACCCGAGCGTCTTCACCTTCCGCCAGCGGATTGTGGAGGCGAATCGCGGCTGTGGCGCGGCCAATGGGCCTTGCTAAGCACGGAAAATGGGCAGCGAAGCGCCAAGAATCTGCGCTGCGTGCTCTTCGACTTCGACTTTACGCTGTGCGACTCCGCCGCGGCGCATCTCGATTGTGTCCGCTTTGCGCTCTCCGAGGCTGGCCTTCCCGTCCCCACCGATGCGGTGATCCTCTCCTCCGTCGGCTCGCTGCACGAAGCGTTCACCGGCTTCGCGCCGGGCCACCCGCCGGCCGACCTGGTCGCAAGGGCACAGGCGCGCATGGACCAAACGTTCCTGGACCTCGCGCGGCTCTACTCTCCAGTCGAGTCGGTGGTCGCGCAGCTCCAAGCGCGCGAGGTTCTGCTTGGGGTAGTCTCGACCAAACGCGCTCACCGCATTGAGACGCTGCTCGAGCGTGTCGGCCTGCGTGGCGCATTTGCCATCGTGGTTGGCGGCGACAGCGTCGCGATGATGAAGCCCCACCCGGAGGGGATCGACCGGGCGCTCGCGGCGCTCGCCTGTCCTACCAGCGCTGCAGTCTACGTTGGCGATGCCGTGAGCGATTTGCATGCCGCGCAGGCCGCGAGGATCGGATTCATCGGGGTCCAAACCGGCGGCGTCACACGGGCAGCATGGGCGAGCCAGGGACATGAAACGGTACTTGATGACCTGGAAGAGCTCATCGAGCTGCTCTGAACCTGACGCCTTAGCCGCCGGCCATGGCCCCCACGACGAGTAAGGGCTCGACTCCGGTCACCACTTCGTCGGGCAGTGGAGCGTCCGGCGATTCGTTGGAGAGATCCTCCTGGCACGCGAAAAACCGCACAAACGCCCTGCGCTGTTGGGAGAACTGGTCCCGGATAGTGCCGCGCAGTACCGGATACCTGGCCTCCACGGCGTCGAGCACCGAGCGCTGCGTCACCTGACCCTCGACGTGGACCTCCACCTCGCCGTGAATCTGGGCGAGGGTCCGCAGCGGGGCCGGGAGCACGACTCGGATCATGGCAGCGTTTGGACTTCGACTGAGACTACGGCCGGTAGATCGCGCACGATCGACGTCCAACGGTCCCCGCCGTCGGCCGATACGTACACCTGCCCGCCGGTGGTGCCGAAGTACACCCCGCACGAATCGAGCGTGTCGATGGCCATCGCATCGCGCAGGACGTTGACGTAGCAGTCGCGCTGCGGGAGACCGTTGGTCAGCGGCTCCCACTCATTGCCGCCGGTCCGGCTCCGGTACACGCGCAGCTTACCATCGGGCGGAAAGTGCTCCGAGTCGCTCTTGATTGGCACGACGTAGATCGTCTCCGGGTCGTGCGCGTGCACGTCGATCGCGAACCCGAAGTCGGTCGGCAAGTTCCCGCTCACCTCTTGCCATGACTCCGCCCCGTCGTCGCTGCGCATCACGTCCCAATGCTTCTGCATGAACAGGACGCCCGGGCGCGAGTCGTGCATCGCGATGCGGTGCACGCAGTGGCCGACTTCGGCTTGCGGGTCGGGGATGCCCTCAGTATTCAATCCCTGGTTCATCGGCCGCCACGTCTGGCCGGCGTCGTCGGTGCGGAACACGCCGGCGGCCGAGATGGCGACAAAGATTCGCTGCGGGTCGCTCGGATCGAGCACGATCGTGTGGAGACACATCCCACCCGCGCCGGGCTGCCAGAAGACCCCCGAGTCGTGCTGGCGTAAAGCGGACAACTCCTGCCACGTCTGGCCGCCATCGCTGGTGCGGAACAGCGACGCATCTTCAGCACCGGCGTAGACCGTGTCCGGATCGGTTCGCGATGGCTCAAGATGCCAGATCCGTTTGAACTCCCAGGGGCGTGGCGTGCCGTCATACCAGAGATGCGTACCGGGGGTCCCATCGTACGTGAACTGGTTCCCCATGGGCTCCCACGTCTTGCCACCGTCGTTCGAGCGCTGAATGACCTGCCCGAACCAGCCGCTGGACTGCGATGCATAGAGCCGTTGCGGGTCAACGGGAGAGCCCTTGAGATGGTAGATCTCCCAGCCCGCAAAGAGCGGCTCGCTGACGTCCCACTTTTCGCGCTTTTCATCCGACGTAAGCACGAACGCGCCCTTGCGCGTTCCAACCAAGACTCGAACCCCGCTCATCCTCGCTCCTCGCAGGCTGCTTTCCCAAGAATTTGTCGCTGCCTGAGTGGCGGTCACCACGATCGCGGCATTCGTGCGCACGCGGGTGATTGCGCTCCAGCGCTAGCCACTCCGGCGACCAATAGGAAGGACCTGCGAGAGTCTATCAACTCATCATGGGAACACCCGTGCGTGGGGACGCCACGCCGACGGGTTTGGTTCGTGTTTGTGAGGCGTGACCTCGGCTGCCCCGCCCCCGGACCAGCGACTACCGGAGGTGCAAGCAGTGTAAATATCCCTTACCCCTCGGCGGCGGATGGCATGGTAGGATGCGCGGCATGACGGAAACGGGCGATGCGCTCCTCGCCCGGCAGAAGGCGCTGCTCCCGCGGGCGCTGCGAACGGCGCAGCTCGCCTTGCGGCTGGCCGAGCCAGGGGATGCAGCGAGCATCTTCGCGGCATACACACAGGATCCGGAGGTCGCACGCTACGTGACCTGGCGCCCGCACCGCAGCCTCGCCGACAGCGAGGGGTTCGTGCACCGGTGCATTGCCTGCTGGGAGGACGGACCAGCCTTCCCCTGGTTTATCACCCGGCCCGAGGATGGCCTTGCCCTGGGGAACATCGAGCTGCGGCTCGACGGGCATATGGCCAGCATTGGGTACGTGCTCGCCCGTGGCGAGTGGGGGCAGGGCTACATGAGCGAGGCAGCCACTGCCGTGGTCGACCTGGCGCTCGCGCTGCCGGGCATCTACCGCGTCTGGGCCGTATGCGATGTCGAGAATGGCGCCTCGGCCCGCGTCATGGAGCACGCCGGCATGCAGCGTGAGGGGCTCCTGCGCCGCTACATGCATCACCCAAATGTGAGCGACGAGCCCCGCGACGTATTCATCTATGCGAAAGTAAGCTGAACGCGGCGGACTCAACCATGCCAGGCACCTGCACGGTACGTACACATGCACGGTACGTAAAGGAGGCGAGCTGCATGGCGAACACATTCGAGCGCATCGACGACAAGCTGGCCGCCTTCGTGCGGGCCCAGCACCTCTTCTTCGTGGCGACCGCGCCGAGCGGTGCGGACGGCCACGTGAACGTCTCGCCCAAGGGGCACGATACGTTCCGCATCGTGGACGAGAAGACGGTCGCCTACCTGGATCTCACCGGCAGCGGCGTGGAGACGATCGCCCACCTGCGCGAGAACGGCCGCATCACCTTTATGTTCTGCGCGTTCGATGGACCGCCCCGGATCGTCCGCTTACAGGGCCACGGGCGGGTTGTCGAGCCATCCCACGCCGATTTTGAGGAATGGCGCACGCGCTTCACGGCGCATGACGGCGTGCGGAGCGTGATCGTGGCCGAGCTGGACCGGATCGCGGATTCGTGCGGGTACGGCGTGCCGGTGCTGGCGTACCAGGGCGAGCGCCCGCAGATGCAGGCATGGCTCGACCACAAGGGGCCCGACGGCGTGTGCGACTACCAGGAAGAGCACAACGTCAGCATCGACGGCCTGCCCGGCCTGGTGCGCTAGCTCGCATCAGGAATCCGTAAGAGCGGCGGCCGTCGTATTTTGGGTGCGGCGCTCGCTCGCCTCCGACGGGGCAGCGCATGTGAAGCTGACGACTGGCACAAGGAGGAGTGATGATCCAGCGATCCGCGGTCTGTGCCCGACTTGGCATAGCAGCTTGCACGGTGCTGAGCGTGCTGGCGTGCACTTTCGGCGTGCCTGCGGCGGCACTCGCCGAGGAGGTGCCGCCCGCGCCGGAGCCGGTGGCTGTGGCCGTCGATTCGGCCACGACCGCGCTGTTGATCGTGGACGTCAATCAGCAGACGTGCGGGGGACAGCCAACTTGCGCCCAAGGTGTCGCGCCCGTCGTCGCCTCGCTGCTCGCGAGCGCCCGCGAGGCCGGAGCACTGGTCGTTTATTCGTCTGCTGGCAACTCCCCGATCCTCCCAGAGGTGGCGCCGCTCGCAACGGAGACGGTCGTAGGCAACGTCGTGCAGAACCGCTTCTTCGACACCAACCTGGACGATGTGCTCCGGGCACACGGGATCACCACGATCATTCTCGTCGGCTGGCGGGCGAACGGCGCGGTGCTCTACACGTCGTATGGGGCGAACACCCTGCGCTACACCACCGTAGTGCCGATCGACGGCACGAGCGCGGGGACGCCCGTAGATGTGGCGATCGGCTTCTACCAGATGCAGAATCAGGCGGTGGCTAACCCCCGCAACCAGCCGCTGCTCGCCGGGGCGGTCACGCTGAGCCGCAGCGATCTGATCACCTTCCAGTAGGCCCGCGGCTCTGATTCGGGCATGTCTAATGGTTCTTCACCCTTAGATGGGCGCGGTCCTTCGACAAGCTCAGGATGAGCGGGAGAAGCTCGTCGCCACTCGAGCGGGAGAAGCTCGCCACCGCTCGGGATGAGCGGGGGAGGCTCGTCGCCACTGCCGACGCCGGCTTGGCTATGCTGCACGGAGGCCGAGGCGCGCGAGGCGGGGGAGCACTTCCTGGACGAAGTAGGGGAGCTCGGCCAGATAGTCGGCGAAGTTGATCACGAGGCCGTCGAAGCCGA
>JAXDLH010000059.1:0-5245 GCA_034666705.1 Chloroflexota bacterium | reverse complement strand
CCTGATCGGCGAGCACACCGACTACAACGGCGGCCTGGTGCTGCCAACCGCAACCCCGCAGCGCACGCGCGTCGAGCTGGCGCGGCGGCGGGACTCGACTGCGCGGCTGTGGAGCTCGGAGGCCGATCCCGCGGCGGCTCCGCGGGCGTACGCTGTCGGCGATGAGCAGCCAGTCGGCAACTGGACGGATTACGTGCAGGGCGTGACCGCCTCGTTGCACGCGAGTGGGTACGACCTGCCCGTCGGTTTCGATCTGCGCGTCACCACGGAGATCCCGCTTGGCAGCGGGCTCGCGTCGAGCGCGGCGCTGGAAGTCGCACTGCTGCGCGGGCTGCGGCTCCTCTTCGATCTGCCGCTCGACGATCTGACCATCGCGACGATCGCGCACCACGCCGAGACCGATTTCGTCGGCGCACCGGTCGGGGTGATGGACCAGGTGGCGAGCAGCATGGGCGAGGAGCAGACGGCGCTCTACCTCGACACTCGCAGCATGGCAATCGCACGGGTACCGATCCCCGAGGCGTTGGAGATCGTCGTCATCCATTCCGGCATTGTGCATCAGCACGCAGGCGGCGAATACACGGTGCGACGTCGCGAGTGTGAGCGCGCTGCCGAACTACTCGGCGTCGCTCAACTGCGCGATCTCGACGAGGCAGACCTCGACCGGATCGCAGCGCTGCCAGAGCCGCTCGCACGCCGCGCCCGGCACGTGGTGACAGAGAACGCACGAGTGGTGACCGCGGTAATGGCCCTGCGCCGCGGTGAGCTCGCGCGGCTCGGCGCACTTATCAACGCCTCACACGCATCGCTGCGGGGCGACTTTGCGGTGTCGACGCCGGAGATCGACCGCCTGGTGGAGTTGGCGCAGGCGGAGCCGGGGGTATATGGAGCGCGGCTCACCGGCGGCGGGTTCGGCGGCGCGATCCTGGCCTTGGTGCCTGTGGAGCAAGGACACGGGGTGGCGATGCGGGTCGCCACGCGCTACGCGGCCGAGACCGGGAAGAGGCCAACGGTGATGATGCCGCGTGACGCAGCCCGCTGAATCCGCCTGCGGGTCCTTCGACAAGCTCAGGGCGAGCGGATTGGTGAATGGGTTGCCCGGCACACGATCGGCCCGGCACCCAAGTGGCCCCGCCACCCGAGAGGATTGATGAATGACGACTCGTCAGTCCTTCGACAAGCTCAGGACGAGCGGATGGGTGAATGACGACTCGTCTTTCGGCAAGCTGCTCTGAATCGTGATATTCATCTGTCCGTGGCGCCCGTCCCACGGGCATGACAGCTCAGGACGAGCGGATCAACAAATTCTGGAGTGGGGCCCCGCCGAGCAGGCAGGGACGGCACCGCAACCATGAAGGCTCCATTAACTAAAACGGATCAACTGATCCTGGAGCGGGGCCCGCCGATCGGGACTGCTCAGCACCAGTCGGAAGTTGGCGGCGCCTCTGGTTTGTAGCGCGCGAGGATCGCGTCCAGACCTTCGACGACGGCGCGCCGGGCTCGGGGGCTGAGACGATTGAACTCTGGCACCCAGTTTGCGCCGGAGTGATTGAGATGGTAGCTCGCGTAGATCCGAATCTCCGTCTCGAACTCCGAGTCGATCGCGGCGATCACCCGGTCGACGTCCTCATCTGAGAGCGGGGGGAGCCCATCGTCGCGTGTGAACCACGGATCGCCGATGATCCGATCCTCATCGCCGGCATCGAGCAACTCGAATGCGTGCTGCAGATAATCGGTAATCTCGCAGGTATACGGAGAGAGGTGCACTCCCTCTTCGACGCGGCCTTGCGCGGAGGTTTCAGTCATGGCCGCAGCTCGCGGCGAATTCGTTCGCCCACTCGGGTCTTCTGCGCTGGGCAAATCCGTGCTGGCTCAAGCCGCCGCATCGGCGCCGTAGTCGGCGCGGTGATCGGCGTCGTTCTCGTCGGCGTCGTCTCGGGCATCGGGTCGCTCCTTCCATTTGGCCAGTGCTGCGCGCTCTAACTCACCGAATTGCTGCCCGACGGAATCCCCGAACTCTATCGGCACCTCAGCGCTCTCCGCGAGGAGCGCCGAGTACAGCTTGGTGAGCAGCTTTACTCCGAACAGCGAGTCGTTCGGGGTCTTATCCGTGCTGTTGACCTTCGAGCGGAGCAGCCACAGCTCCGACTCGGTCAGCGCGATCTGCAGCATGCCCTCCCGCTTCACCCCGTTGCCGAGCATCTCGACGTACGCGGAGCCCAGCTTGAGCAAGAGCAGATACGGCGTAACGCGCTGGTCCTCCGTACCGTAGTCGGCGTTCGTGACGCGGTCGGTGAGAACCATCACCTCTTCGGCGCTGAATTCGAGAACCTGGGACACGGTGGACCTCCTTACGTCGGCCCTGACTTGCTGGTGATCGTTGCGATTCGAACGATTCCTCGTTCGCCAATACACGCTGGCCTTAACCAGAATGATGTGCGGGCATCGTGAAGTCGAAAGTCGCGGAACGTTAACCGATGGTTACTCTTCACGCGGGCACAAGTGAAGACATGGTCATGCTGTCATTGGTTTCGATGCGGAGAAAACCGCATGTACCGGCGCTTATTGTGTCTGCAAGCCCTACGTCGCAAGGTGGCTCGTTTACCAGCCGGCTAGATTCGGCTACATCCCCAGTTGCACATACTCGGAACACTGCAGTACGGCCCGCGCACGCACGTTGCATTGCGTAAGCCGGGGTGCAGATTTCCGTCGTCGTAGTAGATGTCCGTTGTTAAAGGAAGGAGGAAGTTCGTGACTCTCGACATCTTGCATGAGCGGGGCGTCCCGCTCGACCACCAGGTATTTACCTGGCGTGACATGGTGCGCATGCCAATAAGCAAACTAGATGAAGACGCATTCACGCGGGTGCGCGTCATCCTCATGAACGGCATCGAGTCCGAGGCAGTGCGCTTCTCGCATGCCGCGGCACGCATGAACCGCGACCTGCAGCTACCGCTGGCGCAGATACGACGAATCGAGCAGCACGAGCAGACCCTGGTGAACTGGCTGCTGCCGGCCGACCAATCGCCGCTCGAGACGACGATCGGCTACGAACAGGTCGCGATCGAGGTAACCGCGGCGCTGGCGCAGCAAGAACCGGATCCGTACGTGAGCCAGGTGCTGCGCTTCGGTCTGCTGGAGGACTTCGACCATCTCTATCGCTACAGTGCGCTGCTCGATCGCCTGGAAGGCAAGGATGCGAACACGCTCACCCAGGGGTACACCGACATCATCCCCGGGCGGCCGACGATCATCGAGCACCGCGCGCCGGAGGACGACTTACGACGGTCGTACGACCGGATGACTGCGCAGCCGATTACGAAGCTCAACACAATGACGATCGTGTCCGGTGAGCATCAAACGCACGACTATTACATGCACGTTGGACCACTCTTCGCGGATCCGGTGGCACGCATGCTGTACGCCGAGATCGCCTCTATCGAGGAACAACACGTTACGCAGTATGAGTGCCTCTGCGATCCAACGGAGAGCTGGCTGGAGAAGTGGCTCCTCCACGAAGCGAACGAGGTCTACAACTACTACAGCTGCGTCAGCTCCGAATCGAATCCACGCATTCGCAGCCTCTGGGAGCGCTTCCTCGACTACGAGCTGGGGCACCTGCACTTCGCCATGGAGCAATTCAAGAACGTGGAACGACGCGATCCCTCGGAGATCCTCCCCGCAACCCTGCCAGACCCCATCGTCTACGAGAGCCAACGAGCCTATGTGCGGCAGGTACTGCACGACGAGGTCAACCTGCAGGCCGTGGGCACGGAGATCGTCGAGCAGAGCCGGGTGCCGGTGGGGTCGCCCTCCACCCGATATCGCGAGCAGCTCAACTCCGAGGGCTCGCCAAGTGAGATTACTGCCGCCGGCTACATGTGGACCCCGGGCACCGAGTTGGCCAAGCCCGCTGGCTGGCGCCCCGCGATGCCAGAGCAGGAGGCCGCATGATGCCACGGAGAGCACCCGGTATGAACTACTCCGGCGCAATGACCTCGCCGGAGGGCACCAACGCCATGATTGAGGCGACGCAGCACGTGCCAGCAACCACCGGCGATAGCGACCTGCAGTTGGCAGCGATGCGCAGCGTCTACATCGACGAGGCGGAGCCGATCGGCACGGTCCCAGAGCCTATGACATCAGTGGCGATGGATCAGGCGGCGATGCCGCTGCATCTAATGCTGATCGGCAAACTCGGGGCGCGCCTCGCGTTCGAGCGCACGGGCACTCGGCTGTACGAGGCGCTGCTACTGAAGGTCCAGTCCGTGCAGGGCCAAGCAGCAGCTGGTCCTTCTGCAGAGGACGTCCGGCGACTGCGCGACGAAGAGTACCAACACTTCCTCCTGTTACAGGAGGCGATCACCCAACTCGGCGGCGATCCCACCGCGGTGACGCCGATGGCCGATGTGTGCACCGTGGCGTCGACCGGAATCCTCCAGGTGCTGACCGATCCGCGGACGTCGGTGGATCAATGCCTCGATGCGATGCTGACCGCCGAGTTGGCGGACAATGACGCCTGGCGCATGCTGATCGACGTGTCCATCGAGATGCAGCAGACAGAACTCGCCAATCGGTTCGAGCGGGCCCTGGCGGACGAAGCCGATCACCTGGATAAGGTGCGAGGCTGGATCCTGATGCGAGCGCGCGAGATCACCGGCCTCAACCTGGGGCAGGGCGACGGCCGCCGCGAGAGCCAGGCGGCGTAGGCACTACTACCGAGCGGGAATATGGGCGCTCAGTTCGAATCCCGTGCCGAACGCCTCCACGCGGCGCAGGACAGACTGCATAAAGGATCGCCCAGCGAGGTTTCGTGTTCCCCTCTGGGCGATCCCTTATGCTTTGGCCTTTCAATGCTCTTTTATGTCATGCTGGGAGTCTGGCGGCGCGGTGCCGCCCACCGAACACAGGATGACGCATGGATTCCGACTCGCCGCCCAGCCTATGGGCTGGTCGCACCGCCAGTGTGGATGGCGACGACGCGGAGGCGACGATAGTCGGCGCTCCAGACACCGTCGTGAAAGAGCGCCGGCCGCGCGAGCCGCTCGACCTCGGTCAGGTGGGCGTCGCGGTCCGCCGCGGGCACCGCCTCGACGAACGCCGCCGCGAACACCTCGATCCAGCTCCGCATAGCGCCGGGGCTGTCGCCGAGCGGGGTAGGTCGGTCCCACACCGCGGCCTGGACGACCTCCAAGCCGTGCCGCTCGAGGATCCCAGCATACTCGCCGACCGAAGGAAAGAACCA
>JAXDLH010000058.1:0-2775 GCA_034666705.1 Chloroflexota bacterium | reverse complement strand
AGCTCCTCATCGCCGGGGGCGGCGTGGTGGACACGGTGACCGACACCGTCCGCACCGCCGGGCTGCTCGGCTACTGGACCCACGTGGTGCAGGACGCGCTCTATCCGCTGGACGCCCCGGAGCTGCGCACCCCGGGCCTGCGGGTGCCGGGCGGCCAGCGCACCTCGCTCGCCGAGGTCCTCCAGCTCGTCGCAAATACCGAGCGGGCGGCGGAGATCGACGCCTCGGCGCCGGGGTACGCAATGCTGATCATCGACATGCAGAACGACTTCATCCGCCCGGACCGGCCGCCGGTGGTCTATTCGGGCGCGGCCCCAATCCCTCCGGAGAAGCGCGAGCGCATGCTGGGCAACGCGAGTGGGGCCGCGGCCGCCATGCGGGCGCGCGGCTGGCCCGTCGTGTATCTGAAGATCAGTTGGCGCACCGATCAGCTCGACAGCGTGCATCCCAATGGCAACGGGGTCACGGAGCGGTTCCCGGAGGGAGTTACCTATCTGGTGAACGACAGTTGGGGGACGGAGGTCGTGGCGGAGCTCGCGCCGCAGCCGGGTGACTTCGTCGTGGAGAAGAAGGGCGCCAGCGGCTTTGGCCTCACCTACCTGCACCGCCTGCTGCGCAACCTCGGCGTGCACCGCTGCCTGGTCGCCGGCGGCTCGGTTACCGGCTGTGTGCGCGCCACCGTGATGGATGGCACCGCCCTGGGCTACGACATGACGGTGCTCGCCGATGCCACCTACCCGCCGGAATCCCCGCAGCCGCACCTGGACTTCCTGGCGCCGTGGGCGCGCGTCCGCACCACCGACGAGGTGATCGCCGAGCTCGCCCAGATGACCGCGGGAGCCCCAATCGCGTAGCGCGAGCTCGATTGCTCCCAGCCCACGAGCGGCAGCAGACCGCATTGGGAGATCAGATGCAAAGGTCACAGAGATCGGCGGTCCTCACCGCATTGGCAATGACCCTCGTATTGCTCAGCGCCTGCGCACCCAGCGGGGACGCCAAGCCAGCCGCCGCGCCGCAATCCGGAGCGCAGACACCTGCACCACGGACCCAGAAGATTCTGACGGTGGCGAATCAAGTCGAGCCCAGCAGCCTCGTGCCGCAGATCACCGGCGGCCCCGCCGGCGGCGGTGGCACCGAGGTGCCGTACATCGTGCACGACAATCTGACGGTCGAAGTGGAGCTCGAGCAATACGCGCCGCAGCTCGCCGCCGAGCTGCCATCGGTGGACAAGAATACGTGGCGCCTGAACCCCGATGGCACAATGGACACGATCTGGAAGCTGCGACCCAACGTCTACTGGCACGATGGCACGCCCTTCACGTCGGATGATCTCGCCTTCACGTTCACGTTGGTGCGCGATCCCCAAATGGGCGTGCCAACCGCGACAACCCGCCTGATGGACTCGGTGGAGGCCCCAGACCCGACGACCTTCATCATTCACTGGAACAGCGTCTTTGCCCAGGCGGACACGATCGGCACGTTTGCCGCGATTCTTCCCCGCCATTTGCTGGGAGAGGCCTACCAGGCCGGTCGCGACCGGCTGCTCTCCAGCCGGTACTTCACCTCCGAGTTCGTCGGCCTTGGGCCCTACAAGGTGGTCGACTGGCAGGCCGGGTCGCACCTCACGGTCACGCGCTTCGATCAGTACTACCAGGGGCGACCGCCCTTGGACGGATTGATCGTGCGGTTCATGTCAGACCCGAACGCTATGGTAGCCGCCATTCTGGCCGGTTCGGTCGACGTCGTGATGACCGGCATCAGCGTCGAGGCTGCCGTCGAGGTGAAGCGCCGCTGGGAGGGCACGGCCAATCAGGTGGTGATCGAGCCCGCCGGCAAGGTCTACGTCGCCGAGGTGCAGTACCGCCCGGAGTTCGTGCAGCCGAAAGCGACCTTCGACAACCGAAACGTTCGACAGGCGTTCTATCAAGCCATTGACCGTATGACGGTCGCCGACACGATGACGCAAGGCCTGGGTCCCGCAGCGGACAGCTACTTCTATCCGTCGGAGGCGATCCGGCCGGCAGTGGAGCGGTTCATCCCGCAATATCCGTACGATCCGAACCGCGCCCAGGAGCTCCTCGCGCAGGCTGGCTGGGTGCGCGGCTCCGACGGGGTACTGGCTCGGCAGGGAACCGGTGAGCGATTCCAAACGGGGATCTGGGGCCATCCGGACGACACCCGCACGCGCCTGGTCACGATCCTGGCGAACTACTGGAAGAACGTCGGCGTCGACGTCACGGTGAACCAGATTCCGCCGGAGCGGATCAGCGACCAGGAGTATGGGGCGACCATTCCCGGATGGTGGATCGTCAATCCATCGAGTCGTGTGTTTTACCTGCCCCCCAACACGATCCACACGCGGCAGATCCCGTCGGCCGCGACCCGCTGGAATGGGCAGAACTACGGCGGGTACTCCAATCCGAAAGCCGATGACCTGCAGGACCGGCTGAACGCGACGATCAACCCGACCGAGCGGACCGCCATTCAACAGCAGCTCGTGCAGGAGCTCATGGGCGACGTGGCGGTCCTGCCGCTCTACTGGATCGTGACCCCCACGCTGATGCGGGCGGGCGTCACCGGACCGAAGCCGCTGCGGAGCTATCCGACGCTCACGATCTTCAAGTGGGACATGCTGTAATGGCCGCCTCCGTCGACATCCACCGCGCCGCACTGCTGCTGCTCGACCTGCAGCGCGACGCCTTGCATCCCGAGGGGGCCGCCGCTCGCCACGGGTTGGCGGGTATCGCCCCGGACGACGCCGCGCCGCTGGTCGGG
>JAXDLH010000057.1:0-9873 GCA_034666705.1 Chloroflexota bacterium | reverse complement strand
AGTCAATCGAGCAACAGCGCGGAGGCCCCGGGCCCCGCGCGGGGACCGGGGCCTCCGCATTTTCGTCGGCTCCGCCACATACTCGTTCGAGACTCGTCCGAATCATGGTGATTCGTCGGCGTCAATTTGCGTGGTCGCCTTGCGTGGCGAGGGGCCCTTGGGGGGGATGGCGGCCCCTGTCGACTTCGCCTCCTGGACTCGCAGCTAGACATCGCGAACAGCCGTTCATGCCAATGGGCCGTCATTTGATGCACCGCAGGCGATGCCGAATCATTCCGCAATCATTCCTTCGCCTGATTCTCGCGGACTTCCAGGTGGCACCGCGGCGAGCCGATTGGGAAGAGGTGCTTACCACGACGCACGCGGCTTTTGAGGGAAACTAGCTCCTCAGTCAGACGAGGCAGGCGCGGAGGCCGGCGAGGAGCTCGGCCCGGTCGAGGTGGCGGCCGATGAAGACGATGGAGCTCGTGCGCGGGGCGGCGCCCCACGGACGATCCGGGCGGCCCTCGAAGGTGCTGTGCACCCCCTGGAAGACGTAGCGCGCGTCGCTCCCGGCGATGCTGAAGATCCCTTTCATGCGATAGATGTCGTCGCCGCGCGTCGTGAGCAGCTCGTTGAGCCACGGTCCGAGCTTCGCCGCGTCGAGGTCGCCGTCCAGGCGGATGCCCACGGAGGCGACATCGTGTTCATGCTCGTGCCCGGCTTCGTGCTCGTGCTCAGCCTCGTGATCGTGGTCGGCATCGTCCTCGTGGTTGAGGGCTGACTCGAGGAAATCGGGGTCAACGGCGAGGGCGTGGTCGATGCTGAAGCCGCCGACGTCGAGGATCTTATCGAGGGGAAGCTCCGCCTGGACCGTCTCGTAGATCTGCGCCAGGCCGTTCATCTCACGGATGCGCACGCGGAGCCGCGCGACGTCAGCGGCTGCGACCAGGTCGGTCTTGTTGAGCAGCACGACGTCGGCGAAGGCGATCTGCTGGCGCGCCTCGGCGCTCTCCTCGAGGTGCGGCCAGATGTGCCTGGCGTCCACCAGGGTGACGATGGCGTCGAGCCGGATGCTGGTCTGCAGCTCGTCGTCCACGAGCAACGTCTGCGCCACGGGACCGGGATCGGCAAGGCCGCTCGTCTCGATGAGAATCGCGTCGAAGCGGTCGCGCTGGCGCATAAGCCGCGCCAGCCCGCGTACGAGATCGTCCCGCACGGTGCAACAGAGGCAGCCGTTGTTCATCTCGACGATCTCTTCTTGAACCCCGACCACTAGCTCGCTGTCGATGCCGATCTCGCCGAATTCGTTCTCGACGATGGCGATCCGCTTGCCGTGCAGGTCGGTGAGGATCCGGTTGAGCAGCGTCGTCTTGCCGGAGCCAAGGTAGCCCGTGAGCACGGTGACCGGAACGCGCGGATCAGTAGCTGGCTCGTGCGGCATCGGCTCCTCGTGCGTAGCTCCGGGTCTGCCTGGCCCGGATCTCCCTCATGGTAGTATCCCATGGAGACGAGTGGATGAGCTTGACGTTGGGGAGCAAAACGGGCCCGTGCCGCCCGCGATCGATCCGGAGCGGCCGATGAGCGGGTGTGACTGCTGCCAACTGGTGGATGAGACGGCGGAGGGGCAGGCGCCAACCTACCGCTGCAAGGTGGATGGCTACCTGTATGTGACCGACCAGCCGCTGACCTGCGGCGAGGATTGCCGGGCGGCGCTGGCGGCCAACATCCAGGACTTTACGCGCGTCCTCACCCTCGGCGGGCAGGTGATACGCTCGCCCGTCGAACGGTAATCGGGGCATCCCTGCCGCCCATGGCGCAACATCCTTGCATCCGTGCGTGCGCTGCTGAGGGGCCGACCGTGACGAATCGTGTACGCCTATCGTGGGTCCGGCGGGCTATCATGCTCGGTGGAATTGCGCTCCTGCTGAATGGCTGCATGGTGACCAGCGATCCAGCTCTCGGCTCGCCGGATACGGAGGCGCCGCCGCGCGCCGCGGGCGACACCGGGGCACTGTCGGGCACCTCCGATAGCACCTTGAGCAGTGCGGACCTGTTGTCGATCTATCAGAAGATCGTCATTGCCTCCGTCGACCAGGTGGACGACACGACGCTCATCCTCGCGGCGATTGGCGGAGCGCGCACGGCGGCTGTCGATGCGGGCGCGCTCCCCTTCGAGACGGACATATTGGACCAGGCGGCCCTGGGCCTCACCGGCGACCCCCAGGGCGACTGGCTCGGGTTCGCCAGCGCCTATACAACCTTCCTCGGCAAGATTCAAGATGTGATCGACGTGAGCGGCGTCGGTCAGGCCGCGGCGCGGGGCATGATTTCCGCAACCAAAGACCCGATCAGCCGCTATCTCGACCGCGACGCCGTGGCGGCACTGCAATCGTCGACGAGTGAGGGCTCAATCGGCGTGGTGCTCTCGCCACCGGCCGAGCCCGGACCGCCGATGGTGCGACGGTTGGTTACTGGCGGCCCCGCCGAGCGCGCTGGTGTTCACGTAGGCGACCAACTGCTCGCCGTGGGCGGGCAGCAAACGCCGGGGCTAGACCTTTCCGACGTGCTGCAGGCATTGAACGGGGCGTCAGGCTCGCCGGTCGAGGTGACCGTGAGCACCCCGGGCAGCGCGGTGCCACGCAGCCTGACCCTCCAACGGCTCCCGGCGCGGCCCCCAGCGACCACCGCCGAAATGCGCAACGGCGTGGCATATGTGCAGGTCGCGGCGCTCGAGCAGGGCGCGACGGACGCGGTGCGACGCGCCCTCCAGGACGCGACGAGTGCGGGAGCGCAGGGCTGGATCCTCGACCTGCGTGGCAACGGCGACGGCAGTCTGCAGGAGGCGGAAAACCTCGCGGCGCTGTTCGTCGGCAGCCAGACGATCGGCATCGTGCAGAGCGGGCCCGGACAGCGATCGCCGATCCAGTCCGTTGGCCAGCCGCTCGCCAACCCACTCCCGCTCGTGGTCCTCGTGGATGGCGCCACCGCTGGGCCGGCAGAGCTGCTGGCGGTGGCAATTCAGGAGTACCACGCCGGGCGGATCGTCGGGACGCCGACGAGGGGGCGGCTCGGCAACACCAGCAACGTGGGGCTCTCCGACGGCTCGGTCGCCGCCATCACGACGACCCGGATTCTGAGTGCGACCGGCGCGACGCTGCTCGGAACGGGCGTCATGCCGGACGAGTCCGCAGCCCCCCAGCCAGAGGCAGCCGCCAGCGGCCAGGACGCGCCGCTCGAGCGAGCCGTGGCGCTGCTCCAGCAGTAATGGCCGCAAAAGGTACACTGAGCGACGTGTGATAACGATATAGAGGAAGACGCCCATGAGCGCTCCCAGCGCCCTGATCGGCGCCCCGATCCCCCGCGCCGAGGGCCCCGCCAAGCTCTCCGGCCACGCCCGTTATGCCGCCGATGTCCTCCCGCCCGGCACGCTCTATGGCCGGGTGCTGCGCAGTCCCTATCCTCACGCCCGCATCTTGCGCATCGACGCCAGCGCCGCCCGGCAGATCCCCGGGGTGCGCGCCGTTATCACTGGCCAGGACACACCAGGATTGCTCTTTGGCAAGGTGATGCGGGACATGCCGGTGCTGTGCTGGGATCGGGTCCGCTTCGTCGGCGACCGTGTGGCGGCTGTGGCCGCAGATACTCCAGAAGCCGCCGAGGCTGCGCTCGACGTCATCGAGGTGGAGTACGACGTGCTCCCCGCCGTGTACGACCCGCTGGAGGCGTTGGAGCCGAGCGCGCCGCTGCTGCACGAGGATATCAGCCGCTACGAGGGGGCCCCGGCAGACCGCCTGGCGCTCGACGTACACAACGGCCAGACTCGGCTGGCGTACAGCAAAGGCGACCTGGCGCAAGGCTTTGCCGAGGCGGACCAGGTCTTCGAGCACACGTTCCGAATCCCGAGCCGCCACCAGGGCTATCTGGAGCCCCACGCTGCGTTGGTGTGGATCGACGAGGCTGGGCGCATCCAGGTGTGGGCGGCGAGCAAGGCGCCATTTCGGGTGCGAACCCAACTGGCCAAGGCGTGCGGGCTGCAGGAGTCGGCCATCCTGGTCAACGTCGTGAACGTCGGCGGCGACTTCGGCGGCAAGGGCGACGGGATCGACGTCCCGATCGCCTATCTGCTGGCGAAGGCGACCGGACGGCCGGTGCAGGTGCTGATGAGCTTCGCCGACGAGCTGACCGCCGCCAACCCGAGCCACCCGACCGTGATCCGGATCCGCACCGGCGTGAAGCGCGATGGCACCCTTACGGCACGCGAGATGCGTGTCTTCCACGCGAGCGGCGCCTACGGCGCGATGAAGCCGAACGCCGCACTCTCGAGCTGGCACTATGTGGGCGGCCCGTACCGGGTCCCGAACGCCGCCTTCGAATTCCTGCAGGTCTACACGAACAGTACCCCCGGTGGGTATTTCCGCGCGCCGGGCGCCCACCAGTACACCTTCGCGGTGGAGTGCCAGACCGACATCATCGCCAGGGCGCTGGGCATCGACCCTGCGGAGCTCCGGCTGCGGAACGTACTGCATGAGGGTGAGGAGGACGCGGTCGGGATCCGGCTGGAGAACATCAAGGCGCGCGAGGTACTGAACGCGGCGCTCGAGGCCATCGGTTGGGACACGCCAAAGGCGGGGCCAAACGTCGGGCGCGGCATCGCCCTCTTCGGCCGCCAAATCGGCGGAGGTCCGGGCGGCGCGATCCTGACCGCCGAGGCGGACGGCTCCCTCACGCTGCTGAGCCCGACGTTCGACATGGGCGCGGGCACGCACACGATTATGGCGCAGCTCACGGCAGACGAGATGGGGCTCCCACTCGAGCGCGTGCGCGTCGTGATCGGCGACACCGACGAGGCGCCATACGACGACGGCCCCCGCGCGAGCCGCGTCACCTACACCGAGGGTCGCGCCGTGGTGGACGCCTGCGAGCAGCTCCGCCAGCGGTTGATCGAGCCGGCGGCTGCGCTGCTCGACGCGCACGAGAACCAGGTGACGTATCGCTCGGGCGCCTTCTGGGCGGAGGGCCGGCACGTGGACATGGCCGAGGTGGTGGCACGTGCCGACGGCGGCCGGCCAGTCACCGTCCAGGTCAGGCACGACCTGCCGCAGATCCACGAGGTGACCTACTTCGCCGCGCAGGCGGCCGAGGTGGAGGTCGACCCGGAAACCGGCCACGTCCATCTGCGTCGACTGGTGAGCGCGCACGACGTGGGGACGATCATCAACCCGGTGACGCACCAGGGCCAGATCGACGGCGGCGCGATCATGGGGGTCGGCCTCGCCATGACTGAGGAGCTCGTGCGCGAGGAGGGGCGGATCACCAACCCGCACCTGGGCGACTACAAGATGCCGACCTCTGCCGACGTGCCGATTCTCGAGACGATCCTCGTGCCGTCGAGCGGCGGCAGCGGACCGCACGGCGCTAAGGCGATCGGCGAGATGGCCAACAACGCGCCGCCCGCCGCAATCGCGAACGCCGTAGCCGACGCCGTGGGCGCGCAGCTCTTCGAGCTCCCTATCACCGCGGAGCGCGTGCTCGCCGCACTCGACGACAATAGTCGCTAGAGAAGGCTGGAAAGGCGAGACGCCACGCCCAGAGGTCGCGATCGAGATCCTGTCGCCGGAGCAGCACATGGTGCAGTTTCTGGACAGGATCCAATTCCACCTGCTGTACGGCGTGCGCCTCGTGTGGGTGATCGACTCTGCCACCTCGACCTTAACGGTCGAGGCCCCAGGAGTGGAGGGGCGAGTCCTCCGTGCGGGAGCCATGCTCGATGGCGGCGACGTGCTTCCCGAGTTCAGCGTGAGCGTCGCCGACATCTTCGCGCAGGTCGATAGCTGAGGAGGGAAGATGGACGTCGCGACGATGCGCACGTTGTACGACTACAACTACTGGGGGCGGGATAGGCTGCTTGGCGCGGTCCGTGAGCTGCCCGAGGCCGAATACCTGGCGAAGCGGCCCATGGACTACGGCAGCATCCACGGCACGCTCGTCCACGCGTATGCGGCCGAGGTGATCTGGCATAGCCGCTGGCTGGGCGTGCCGACGGGACAGCTAATCACCGGCGCTGAGCTGCCAAGCCTGACCGCGCTGGAAGCGCAATGGAACGAGCACGAGGCGCAGATTCGGGCGTTCCTGGACGGGTTGACGGACGAGCAACTCGCGAGCGCCGTGAACTACCGCCGCACCGATGGCACTCCGTTCAGCCGCATCCTCTGGCAAACCATGGTGCATCTGATCAACCATGGCACTAACCACCGGAGCGAGGTCGCCGCGGCTGCCACCCAGCTCGGCCACTCGCCGGGTGACCTCGACATGATCGTCTTCTTCAACGAGCGCGCCGCATAGACGGGATGCACCCGTAGCAAGCGGCGGCTACCCGCTACGGCTTCGTCGCCTTGAGCGAGAAGAGCAACGGGAGCGTGGGTGCGGCGGGATTGAGCCGCCAGTTGCGATCAGCCCCACGTTCCATCGTGGGCAGCCGCTGGTACGTGCAGTACGGGAACTCGTGGAGGAAGTCGATGCGCAGGCCCGCCGAGGCGAGCGTGGAGATGATCTCGCCGATCGGGTGCTGCCAGCCATACTCGGTGTCGTGCTGGATGACGGCGTCCCAGTCGGCATAGTCGCCACTGGCCGGCAACTCGAGCGGCCCGGACGCGAAGTACGAGCCTTTCATGGGCGGGATCACGTCCGTCGACTCGTCGTCGAGCATGTGGATCAGCGGGTGGTGCTCGGCGATGTAGAAGATGCCGCCGGGCTTGAGGCACGCGGCTATGATCTCCGCCCAGCGCGTGAGGTCCGGCAGCCACCAGAGCACACCGTACGAGGCAAAGACGACGTCGAACTGGTCATGGACGACCGCCGGCACGTCGTAGAGATTGGCGCAGATGAAGGTCGCCAGGATCGCGCACTCGGCGGCGAGCGACCGCGCCAGGCCGATCGCCTCCTCCGAGAAGTCCACCCCCGTCACGGTTGCGCCCAGGCGGGCCCACGAAAGGGTATCCATGCCGAAGTGGCACTGCAGATGCAGCAGCGACTTGCCCGCGACGTCGCCGAGCTCCTCCCGCTCGAGATCGTGGAGCTTGATCCCTCCGGCCTTGAAACTCGCAACGTCGTAGAAGGCGCTGCCGGCGTGGACCGAGACCAGCTCGTCCCAACGTGCGCGATTCGCTTCCAGATAACGATCCATCGTCCTCACTCAGTACAATCCTGCTTGTCGATCGCAGTGAGTGAATAGTACGAAACGTGCGCTGACCTGATCGTTGCGACATATAGCGCGCGTTTCGTATAGGTGAGAGATGAACCAGCTGATGGGGAACCCCACAGATCAGCCGGTGCCGGCCATCGTGGCGGCGGCGTTCGCGCGCGCCGAGCGCCATGGATTCGCGCTGTCGAGCGAGCCCACAGTCGGCCGGCTCCTGGCGACGCTCGCCGCGGCGACGCCGATCGGTGGGCGAATCCTGGAGCTCGGTACCGGCGTCGGGGCAGGGCTGGCGTGGATCGTGCACGGTCTCGGCACCCGAGCCGACGTGCAAGTCATCAGTATTGAGGCGAACGCGGCCACGGCCGCCACGGCGCTGGCGGCATCCTGGGCGTCATTCGTCGACGTTCAGATCGGGGACGCCGAGACCCTGCTGCCGATGCTGGGCCAATTCGACCTGATCTTTGCCGACGCCGAGGGTGGCAAGTGGTCAGGACTCGCCCTGACCGTCGCCGCGCTCCAAGCTGGCGCCGTCCTCGTCGTCGACGACATGGATCTCTACCGCTACGCCGACCCCGTCCACCGCACGTCGATCACCCGCGTGCGAGAGCATCTCATCGGCGAGGCGCGCCTCGTCTGTGTGGAGCTGCCGGTGAGCAGCGGCATCATCGTCGCCACCCGGCGCGCGGAAGCGTAGTCGCCCGGCATCGGATATGCTGGCCGCATGCAACGGGACGAGTTACGCGCACCGCACGCCATGCGCAACGATTACGACGAGAACCCAGAGCGCTTTCGGTCCGGTCGCGCGGTAGTCAGGCGCTACGGCACGGCCGGGGACGCGATCGAGGTCGTCGCACGGCGATTCGCCGCCGATGGCCTGGGCCGCATCGTGGATCTCGGCTGTGGCTTCGGCGAATTGGCACGTTGGCTCGCCGGATCCAGCGTGGAGTGGGTCGGCGTCGACCGCTCGCGCACCATGCTGCAGGATGCGCCGCGCCGCGCGACGCTGGCGGACGTACGCCACCTGCCGTTCGCTGACGCGACCTTCGACGGCGCAGCCGCCGTCTGGATGCTCTACCACCTGGATGATCCGCGCGAGGGGCTGCGCGAGGCATGGCGCGTACTCCGCCCGGGCGGGCTCTTCGCCGCCGTGGCGCCGAGCCGCTACGACTCCCCGGAGCTGGCGCCGCTGCTGCCGCCGGAGCCGCCCGCCACGTTCGACAGCGAGATTGCGCCCGCGATGATCGGGGAGCTGTTCGTGGACGTCGAAATCCACGCCTGGGACGGACCGTACGTCCAACTGCCGGATCGGGCGGCCGTGCACGCGTACCTTGTGGGACGCGCGGTAGATCCCGATGAAATCGAGCGGATTGCCCGGGCGGTTCCCGTACCCCTGGCGGTCACCAAGCGCGGCGCAATCGTCTACGGACGGCGACCACGGTAAGGTCGCTCCCTTACCAGGATCGCAGGATACGAGGCGGCTCGCTCATCTCCTTCGACGCGTCGACGAGCTCGAGTTGGCGGAAGTGGCGCGGTGATCGACGTGATCGTCGATCAGCACAACCTGGCGCCGGTGAGCTTCAGGCCGTAGCCCGCGAGCGCGGCGGATCAATCGGCGCGACGGTTGCCGGCTGCACGTAGCCGCAGACCTGGCAGGTCCGCAGCGCTGCGCTGGCATTGAACTGCTCGATGGCCAACTTCAGCTCCGTCTCGATGTTCGCGACGTGCATCGTCACCTCGTGCAACCGCGCATTGCACTGCTCGCAGATCCAGAGCAGCGATTCGGTCTGGTCCGGGCGACGCTTGATCTCGATCACGAGGCCCCAGGAGTCGGCCGGGCGGTGCGGCGCATGCGGCACGAACGCCGGCATGAGGAACAGCTCGCCCTCGCCGACGATGCTGTGCTGGCGCTGGCCCCCGCCGTCGAGGTGCTCGACGACGATATCGCCGCGCAACTGGTAGAAGATCTCATCAGACGGATCGATGTGGAAATCGCGGCGCGCGTTTGGCCCATGAATCACCATCGCGGTGTACTGGGAATCCTCCCAGATCACCTTGTTGCCAACCGGCGGTTGGAACGTCTCGCGGTTCTCCTCGATCCATTGCCACAGATCTCTCGACACGAGCGGACGCATACCGGCTCCTCCCCAGAGGTACATTGACCGAGTATAGCCAGCGCGCACCACGTTTGACCGGCCGAGGGCGGCGAGGTAGAGTTTGGCCGTCCACCGGCTGGCGAGTGGGACGGAGGAGACGTGCGGATCGAGCAGCGATTGAAGGATCTCGGCATCGAGCTGCCCCCGGCGCCGCAGCCGGTGGCGAACTACATCGGCGCGGTGCAGGTCGGGGACCTCGTGTTCCTGGGTGGCGTGTCCAACCGGACGGCGGGCGTGCTGAAGTACCAGGGCAAAGTGGGCCGCGAGGTGTCCGCCGAGGAGGGCTACGATGCGGCCCGGATGTGCGCGATCAACCACCTTGCGATTCTGAAGGACTTCCTCGGCGACCTCGACCGCGTGGAGCGGATCGTCAAGCTCGTCGGTCACATCAACTGCGCGCCCGGCTTCAACGCCTTGCCGCCGGTGCTCAACGGTGCATCGGACCTGCTGGTCGAGGTGTTCGGCGAGAATGGCCGCCACACGCGATTGGCGCTCGGCGCATCTGAGCTCGCGAGCGACATCCCGGTCGAGACCGAGCTG
>JAXDLH010000056.1:0-10341 GCA_034666705.1 Chloroflexota bacterium | reverse complement strand
ATCTTCGACGACGACGGTCGCGTGACGGTGTTCGTCGAAGTCGAGGGGGCCGGCGACTTCCTCCCGAAATATGCTGGCAACCTCGACATCATGACGTCGGCGGCTGTCCGCGTCGGCGAAGAGCTTGCCAACGGGCTGCTCGCCCGGCAGGGCTCGGGCGCGCGAGGGGTCACACGTCGTGGCTGAGCGACGCAAGGTCCGCATCATCGACTCGACGCTGCGCGATGGGAGCCACGCCAAGCGTCACCAATTTACCGCCGAGCAGGTTGGCAAGATCGCGGCGGGACTCGACTCTGCCGGCGTGCAGGTCGTCGAGTGCTCGCATGGCGACGGCCTCGGCGGCTCGTCCATTCAGTACGGTTGGTCGCTGGAGAAGCAGGAGACGCTGCTCAAGGCCGCGCACGAGGCGATGCCCAACGCCCAGCTCGCAATCCTCCTCATCCCTGGGATCGGCGTTGCTGAAGACCTCGAGATGGCCAAGGAGCTCGGGGCGAGCATCGCCCGGATTTGCACACACGTCACCGAGGCGGACATCTGCGAGCAACATATCAAGAAGGCACGTGACCTCGGCATGGAGGCGATCGGGTTTCTGATGATGGCGCACATGGTGACGCCGGAGCAGCTCGTGGAGCAGGCAAAAAAGATGGAGGGGTATGGCGCCACGTGCGTCTACGTCACCGACTCCGCCGGGGCGATGACGCCCTATGACGTCCGCGCCAAGATCTCGGCGCTCCGCGAGTCGATCAACATCGACATCGGTATCCACGCCCACAATAACCTCAGCCTCTCCGTCGCCAACTCACTCGTCGCGATGGAAGAGGGCGCCGTGAACATCGACGGCTGCACGTGCGGCCTTGGCGCGGGCGCCGGCAATACACAGACCGAGGTGCTCGTCGCCGTCCTGGACAAGCTCGGCGTGGAGACCGGCATCGACACCTTCAAGATCATGGACGTAGGCGAGGACGTCGTGCGGCCCATTATGGACCGGCCTCAGGTTGTCGACCGCGCCGCACTCACGCTCGGCTACGCGGGCGTCTACTCGAGCTTCCTGCTGCACGCCTATCGCGCCGCCGAGAAGTTCGACGTAGACGTGCGCGAGATCCTGCTGGAGTGCGGACGGCGCAAGACCGTGGGTGGCCAAGAGGACATGATCGTCGACATCGCGTGGGAGCTCAATCAGAAAAAGCTTGCGGCGAGGCGCCACCCCGAAGGGAACCAGCCCGCCGCAGCTCGCTAGCGACTAGCCGAGCACGCCCACGCCCATCCTCGGATTCGGGTGAGCGCCATTCGTCAGCCATATCTCGCGCCTTTGACTGGCGTGCGCTTCCTCGCGGCGCTCGGCGTCGTGCTTTTTCACCTGGAGCACCAGTTTCTCGACGGCCTTCCCGATCCGTTGCTGCAAATCATCGATCGAGGCTACGTCGGCGTGGGGCTCTTCTTCGTCCTCTCCGGGTTCATCCTCGTCTATACGTACGCTACTGGATCCGCAGACGGGCGCATTGACGCGCGCAGCTTCTGGAGCGCACGCATCGCCCGGATCTATCCGGTGTATCTGCTCTCGTTCTGCCTTGCTGCGCCACTCTTTTTCTCGAGCATCTTTGCGCAGGATCCCGCCTCGGTTGCGGCGGAGAAGACCGCGCTCACGATTGCGATCGTGCCGACCATGGGCGAGGTTTGGACGCTCCTGCCCGCGCTCCTGTGGCACCTGCCCGGCTGGTCGTTCGCTACCCCCACCCTGGACTGGAATTTTCCGGCCTGGTCGCTATGCGCCGAAGCATTCTTTTATGCGCTCTTCCCGCTGCTGGTCGCCTGGCTGGCGCGGCTCTCGACGCGCGCTTTGATCACGACGCTGCCGCTTTGTTGGCTGCTCGCGGTGGTTGCACCGGTGGTCTACGGGTTGAACCCCGCCGCAACCTACCCCTCAGATCATCAGATCGCCGCCTGGAGCTGGGTGATCAACTACACGCCGATCTTTCGGCTGCCGGAGTTCGCCTTTGGTGCAGTCCTCGGTCAGCTATTTCTGCGCACGGCCACCGAGCGATGGAGACAGCGCCAGTTCTGGCTCAGCACGATCGCAGCACCCCTGTCTCTCGTTCTGCTGTTCGGCTGTTTTATCGTCATCCGCGACGTCCCGGGGCTGCTCCTGGCGAACGGCCTGTTCGATCCGCTCTTCGGCCTCTTGATCTACAGCCTCGCAATCGGGGGCGGCGGGCTGGGATGGCTCCTCTCACGCCGGCCCATCGTCCTCCTCGGCGAGGCGAGCTACGCCCTCTATCTGCTGCACGTACCGATCTGGGACCTGCTGGCGCGCCTCGCTGGAGACACCGGTCGCGGGGCCTACGCGTCGCAGATATGGTACTTCTGGGCATATCTCGCGATCGCAATCAGCCTCTCCGTCCTGACACACCTCCTCGTCGAGCGCCCAGCCCGTCGTGCGTTACGTCAGCTCATGAACGAGTGGGTCACCCATCCCCGCCCCGTGCCGGCGCGTGTCCAGCCCGCGTGAGCGCCGGTTGCTTGTCCTCCCGCGCAAGTTCATAATCACGCCCGGCCCAACCCAGTACAGCCTGGACGCCGCAGACCGCTCGCACCATGAGGCGCAGGAGGACTGTCATGACCGAAACGTTGCCAACTCGTCTCGCAGCGCTCGTCGCGACCGTACAGCCGCTCGACGACGCGGCAATGACCGCCGCGCGCCTCCGCCAGGATCAACTCACCAAGCCGCGCGGCAGCCTCGGTCGTCTGGAGGCGCTCGCCATTCAGCTCGCCGGAATCACTGGCCAGCCACTGCCGCGCTTTCCCAACAAGGCGGTTCTCGTCTTCGCCGCCGACCACGGCGTCGCCCAGGAAGGCGTGTCTGCCTACCCGCAGGACGTGACCACGCAGATGGTATTGAACTTCCTGAATGGCGGCGCCGCGATCAATGTGCTCGCGCGCCGCGCCGGCGCGCGGGTGGTGGTCGCGGACTTCGGCGTGGCAACCGAGCTCCCGAGCCATGCCGAGCTCCGCGTCCGCCGCATACGCGGGGGGACCAGCAGCTTCGCCCGCGGCCCGGCAATGGCGCGCGCTGAAGCGGTGGTATGCCTGGAAGCGGGCGCAGCATTGCTGGCAGACGAGGCGGAGCGCGGACTCGATCTCGTCGCGACCGGCGATATGGGCATCGGCAACACAACGGCCAGCAGCGCCATCGTCGCGGCGATCACCGGTGCGCCCGTCGCTCAGGTCACGGGTTTTGGCACCGGCATCGATGCCGCGAGCTGGGCCCGCAAAGTCGAGATCATCCAGCAGTCGCTGACAGCCCTGCAACCGAATCCCGCGGATCCGATCGACGTGCTGGCGAAGGTTGGAGGATTCGAGATCGCCGGGCTCTCCGGCGCGATCATCGCCGCCGCTGGCCGCCGGATCCCGGTGGTCATCGACGGCTTCATCTCCGGCGCGGCGGCGCTCGTAGCGGCCGAATTGTGCCCCGCGGTGAAGCCGTACCTCATCGCCGCCCACACCTCAGTCGAGATCGGTCACCGCGTCGTACTCGAGCGCCTCGGCCTCACGCCGCTGCTCAATCTCGACCTCCGGCTCGGCGAAGGTACCGGGGCCGCGATGGCGATGCACCTCGTGGACGATGCGGTCGCGCTGCTGGCCGAAATGGCCACCTTCCAGAGCGCCGGCGTCTCGGATCGCGAAGGGTGATCGTAGAATCCGGGGCACGCCCCGGCCGGTGTCTTCTTCCCATGATGCTAGAATCCGGCAAACTGGCGACTGCACCGGGAGCCTCCTCTGGAAAAAGTTGAAGAGTTGTCCCGCGCGCTCGCGGTTGCGACGCAGGCGGTGCTCGATGCGGGCGCGATGATCCGGGCCGACTTTCATCACTCTGGCGGTCCACGGGGTGACGGCGACCACGCCGACGTGGACACCGAGGCCGAGCAAATGATCCGCTCCCGCCTGCGTAAGGCGTTCCCGGACTGGGGCTACCTGGGAGAGGAGACCGGCAGCGTCGGCATGGATCCTCCCCCACAGTACATATGGCTCGTGGATCCCAACGACGGCACACGTGGCTTCGTGCTCGGCACTCGGGGCAGTGCCGTATCCATCGGCCTGCTGCGCGACCGCGAGCCGGTACTTGGCGTCGTGTACTCGCCAACCGCGCCTGATGACGACGGCGACTTGATCGCCTGGGCGGAAGGCTGCGGCCCGTTGCGACGCAATGGGGAGCCGGTCACGAGAGCGGCGTGGCCCGCCATGCTCCGACCCCATTGCGTGGCGCTCTTATCGACCGACACCGACACGCCGGATGCGAACCTGGAGCTCCTCGCGCCCGGCCGCTACCGGGCGCAGAACAGCATCGCCTACCGTCTCGCACTCGCCGCGGTCGGGGATGCGGATCTTGGCAGCTCGATCAAAGGCGCGCGCGATTGGGACTACGCAGGAGGGCACGCCCTGCTCCGAGGGGTCGGCGGCGACCTGCTGAACCACGAGGGAGAGCAGGTCTCCTACGGGCCGGACGGCACGAGTATCGGGCGCGGCTGCTTTGGCGGTGCACCTGGTGTTGCCGCGGAGATCGTATCGCGCGATTGGCGAGCCGCAAACCGCCCGCGCGTCCTCCGGGACTACCCGACCGAGTACGGCCAGCTCCGCCTCCAGCGTGGCCGCGCCGTTGCGGACCCGGCGCTGCTGCGCCGCGGCCAGGGGTGTCTGCTGGGCCAACTCGCCGGCGACGCGCTCGGCAGCCTCGTCGAGTTCCACTCCGCCGCAGCGATCCAGGGGGCCTTTCCGCAAGGAATACGTGATCTTGCCGATGGCGGCGTCTGGCATACGATCGCGGGCCAGCCGACCGACGACTCCGAGCTCGCGCTGCTCCTTGGTCGCAGCATCGTCGCGCACGGAGGCTACGATCCGGAGTCCGCGGCCTCCGCGTATGGCTACTGGTATCGCTCACACCCATTCGACCTCGGGCTGACGACCAGCCAGGCGCTCGCTGCGGTCGCAGCCGCGCAACAGGAACGGCGGACAGAACCGCTCGCCGAAGTCGCCCACCGCGCCGCCAGCAGCGTGAGCCAGGCGAACGGCTCGCTCATGCGGATCAGCTCGCTGGGGATCTGGGGCCATGCGTTGAATCCAACCCTGCTCGCCGCGGCCGCGCGGGCGGACAGCGAGCTTACGCATCCGCACCCAATCTGCCAGGATGCCTGCGCGATATTCGTCGTGGCCGTGGCCCATGCGATCCGCGCCGGGGAGCCCGCCGAGTCTGTCTACCGCTTCGCCGTGGAGTGGGCCAAGGCCCATGATCTCGAACCGGCCGTGCTCGATGCCATCGTAGCTGCGGACTCAGCGCCACCGGTCGTGGCCTCGGGCAACGACGGGTGGGTCCTGGTGGCGCTCCAGCACGCCTTCTACCAATTGCTTCACGCTCCGAATCTCGAAGAGGGAATCGTAGCGGTCGTGATGGCCGGCGGCGATACGGATACCAATGCGGCAATCGCCGGCGCGCTGCTCGGCGCGGTGCACGGGCGAGCTGCGGTGCCAAATCGCTGGCAACGGCTGATCCTTTCCTGTCGGCCGCTGCTCGGCGCCCCGGGCGTCCGCCAGCCGCGCCCCGAGCCATGCTGGCCGGTAGACGCGCTCGTCATGGCCGAGCGGCTCCTGCTGGCGGGAGTCGAGGCCCTTCGACCGTAACCCCGTAGCAACTCCGCGACACCGCCATGTTAACGCTCCGATTCCACCCTGAATGCGGCGGAGCGATGGCTATGTCCAACGACAGCGCACCCATAGCATTCGTGCATCGGTCTCGGCGTCTGATCGCCGGGTGGCTGTTTGGGCTGGCGATAAACGCTTGCGCACTGACCTCACTGGTTGGGTCCGCCTCCGCCCAGATGCTTGCGCCGCCCTCGCAGACCGACCCTGGCGCGGTGCATGGTGTACCCGCCGTGCCAACCGTCGCAACGCGGCAATTAGCGCCGGTTCCGAGCGCCCCAACTGTCGTCGCACCGGTTCAACCCGCGTCCAACGTGCAACCGACGATCGTCAGGCCATCGGCGGCCTCGATTGGCGGGCTCCCATCTGCACCGGTCCCGAGCCCTTCGCGGGCCGCGCCTACGCCGCGTGCGGTCGCCCCGCCCGCGGCCGTACCGCCGCTGCAGTCAAACGAATCAGCGCCAGAGCAACTGCTGGACAGCCCACCGTCGCCCCTCCCGGTGACGGTTCCACTGCCACCGGCAAGCGACGTTCTGAATCCCTCCAGCGCACCGACGGATCTTGTCTCGGCTCCGAACAGCCTGTCGCCTGCGGCAGCGCTCCCAACTGAGCCACAACTCTCGGATACGACGACCTCAATCCTCGGGGTGCTGAGCCCAACGGCGCCAACGACGGAATCTGTAGCGATAGAAGCTCCAGGTCCCGTTCCCACTGGAGGTCCCGGACAGGCTCCACCGCCCAATGCGGTAGTAACTGATCCCGCGGTGGGGCAGTCGCGGCTTGTACAGCCGGTGCTTGCAGCGTCCAGCGACGCGGGAGGGATCCGCACGCCGGCCACCGCGGCGATTCCAGCGACTGCTACTAATGAGTCACGTCCGGTCAACGATGCGATCGACGCCATAGTCGACGCAACCCCAAATCCGACTGACGAGGTTCCCTCTGCGATTGAGTCCATCGATCCGGTGAGGGGAGACTCCGGTGGGTCAGAGTGGGGAATTGCGACAGCCCCCCCGGACATCGCGAGGGATCTCCAAACTGGTCGGCTGAGCGCGATCCTCAGCAGCACTGGCTCAATCGACGTTATCTTCGCAGCAGAGCAGGGCACGCAGGATAGTAGGACTGCGCCTGCCCCCAGCCAGGTACCCGCGGCGGGAGCTGGCCGAACGATCCCCCTCCAATTGATCCTGGGTCCCCGGGCGCTGACTCCCGCCTCTATCACTGCCAGCGGGCCGGGCGCGCCCGGCCCTGCGGCGCTATCGCTCGTTCTCTCGGTCCTGATCACGACCGGCGCGGTGCTTCGGCCGCGTTTGGTCCACGTTCCTCCGAGTACCGGGCCCCCGGTGCTCACCCCGCCGGGGTAGGAGATCCCACCGGGCGCGTTCCGCGCCCGCCACCCCGACGAGATCGAAGAAAACGAACTGCGCCCTGCCCAGGGCGCCACGAGGAGAACTGTACGATGACTCGATCAATGTGGTTCAAGAGCGTTGCCCTGGGGCTTACCGCCGCGCTGTGCTCAGCGAATCTGGCGCTTGCCGATGGCATCACAGCGACAGGCAGCGGTACCTCAATGGTGTCCGGCAACACGGCGAGTGGGAATGCTGTGTCGACCGGTTCCGTGGCCACCAGCGGAACCGTCAGCACAGCGAGCGGCATGATGAGCGGCTCGTCGACCGCGAGCGGCTCCGCGAGCGGGACTGCCGGCAGCGCGGCTAGCGTCGGAGGCTCCGCGAGCTCCAACTCGTCGCTGACCTCGAGCGGTTCACTGCAGAGCCATCCCGCCGCAAGCGCGGCTGTCGGCGGCACAAGCGCCGCTGGCTCTGGCAGCGCGTCGACCTCGATCAGCCACCCAATGAGCACGACTGGCAGCGTTTCCGGCGGTGGATCTACGTCCATTCAGGGTGTAGGCTCCGCAACCGGCACCGTCAGTACGAGCGGCAACTCGGCGAGCACCTCGATCTCGGGTCCCGCAGCGAGCTCCGGATCGGCTAGCCTCAGCAGCACCGGCGGCTCGGTAAGTGGCTCGACAAGTGCGACTGGCCCTATCTCCGGGGCAGCCGACGTCAACTCGGACTCGGCGATGGTGAGCGCTGGATCGACCAGCTTGACAGTATCCCCAAGCTCGCTGCCTCAGCCGCCATCGGCTCCATCAGTGCCGTCGATCAGCGGCTCAGCAGACGACAACGCGAGCGTCACGGTGGGTAGTATCAGCGGGTCTGGCGACCTCGCCGTCGACACCGATCACGGGGTCGCGATCGGTGTGGATGGTTCCCTACCGGGCGGATCAGTCTCCAACGATAGCTCGCTGGCAGACGACGGTTCGTTCATGAACGGCGATTCGCTCACGATGGACGGCGACTCGGCCGACCTGAGCGACGGCGGGCAGCTCTAGGACTACCCGTCACCGGAACGGCCCCGCCAGCTTCTCACACGCTGGCGGGGCCGTTCCGCGGCTAGGTCTCGATCCGGCGCATTTCCGGGTTGCGGAAGAACATCACGACGGCCATGGCCACGACCATGCCACCCAGGAGCGCGATCGTCAGGGGAGCGCCGAAAAATTGCGTCATGATTCCGCCAAAGAGCGCGCCCGCTGGCGAGAAACCACTGTTGATCATGTAGATACTCATGACGCGCCCGAGGTAGGCGTCAGGCACCAGGAGCTGGAGCATCGTCATGTTCGTCGCCGCGTATAGGATCTGAAATCCGCCGGCGCCGACGATCGCTAGGAGCGCGATCGGCAACGACGTCGCCTGCGCCAGCAGGATGAGGCAGCATCCCATCGCCGCCATTGCGCCAAGCAGGATGTACCCTTTGCGCCGGACCCGGCTCGAGAGGGTAGCCAGCGCAAGGGTGGCCACGATAGCTCCGACACCCGGTGCCGCCAGCATCAAGCCGAGCGCTTCGGGCCCGGCGTGCAGCACGTCTTTCTGGAAGACGGGCATCAGGGTCTGATAGGGCATGAAGATGACGCTCGGCACGAGTCCCGAGATAATCAGCGCCAGGACCGCGGGCGTTACCCGGACGTAGCTCAGCCCTTCTTTCAGGTTCTTCCAGACTGAATTCTGCGTGGGCTCGCGCACCGTAGGCGGCACGTGCATCCGGCCAATCGAGAACAGCACGCCAATGTACGCCGCGCCCTGCACGAAGAAGTTATCCGCCTCGCCAAAGAGCTCAATCAGCCAGCCGCCCAGCGCCGGCCCGATAATTTTCGTCGTGTTGAAGCCCATGGAGTTCAGCGCGACCGCATTGGAGAGCGCCTTACGCGGGACTACCTTGTTCACGAGCGTCTGACGAAGCGGCTGGTTGACTGACCACGCAGTCGCCGTGATCGTCGCAAAGAGGAAGACATGCCAGGCCTGGACCAAGCCCGTGTGCACCCAGAAGCCCATGGCAAATGCGCTGACCGCGAGAATCGACTGCATAACGAGGAGCAGCTTCTTACGATCGACCTGATCGACGATCACGCCGGCGACCGGGCTGACGAGCAGAAAAGGGAGCGCGCGAATAGTGCTCAGCAAGCCGAGCAGCACCGGTGAGCCGGTCATGTCATAGATCAGGTAGCCGAGCGTGACCTGCTGAATCCACTGGCCGAGGGCCATGAATACCGTGCCGAACCAGAGGTGCCGATAGTTGACGTAGCTCAGCGAGGAGAAGGTACCGAGCCGAGTCGACCCTTGGACGACGAGCTCCTCGTCGACGGCGCCGGCTGTTACCATGTCGGCAACGGCCGGCGACACCGCTTGAGGGTCGCCGCGCGGGGATTCCTGCATGCGCTACCCTCGGGCACGGTGGAGGAGGTACGGGGCGTCGTGGGTGTAACCATGAGTATAGCCTTCGCCCCGCGCGGATCTGGTCGCTGACGTGGCGGAGGCAGACGTGGCCGAGCGTATCTTTGCTGCGGTAGCCGACGACGAACGCTTGCTCGCCGCGCTGCCGGCCGAGGCCCGGACCACGATTCTCGACTGGCTGGCCGAGCGCGCGTCGGCGCTGGCAGCCGACGCCACGGCCCCGGTTGAGGAGCTCATCGCCGACATGCGCGACGTCGCCAACGTCCTGGCCGACGTTGCTGCATCTGGCGACGTGGCCGAGCTCGCGCGGCTCAGCCGGACCCAATTGCCAACGCCCGCCCGCCAACGAGCGATCGAAGCGTTACGCGCAGTCCCACCCGACCCCGCGGCCCGCGCGGTCGCGCTGCTGGGCATTTTGCAGGCCCGGCCATGATGAGGCATCTTCGATCGACACTGCTCGTCTTGTTGGTGCTGCTCGCCTGCGCCTTCGTCGCCGGCCGCGCGCTATCCGAGGGACTTCTCGACGACGATACCGACAACGAGCAGCCTCAGACAGACGTCAGCATCACGGAGGGCGATGCGCCGACGACGGTACAGGGACCCACGAGCTTTACGGTCGCCGGCGCCTGGTACCAGCTCGCATTCACGGCCCCGACCGTGCCTGACAATCGCGCCGCGCACCATGGCGGCCTCGACGAGCAACTCGTCGACCTGATGAACCGCGCCCAATCGACGATGGACGTGGCGATCTACGACTTCGACCTGGCCAACGTTGCCGAGGCGATGGCGGCCGCCGCCGCGCGTGGGGTGCACGTGCGCATGGTCACCGACACCGATACGTTCGGCAACACCCGCAAGCCCGCGGTCC
>JAXDLH010000055.1:0-13116 GCA_034666705.1 Chloroflexota bacterium | reverse complement strand
AAGGTTGGCCGCCGCGAGCTGCACTCCAACCCGGTCCACCGCTTGGGCTTCAGCGAGCGGCGCGTTGCAGCCAGCGAGCCAGGACCGTACCATCCGGAGGGTTCCCCGGAGCGTCGCGGACCTGCAGGAGACGACGTCATTCGCGCATCGTTGCACACTCGAGGCGAGGAGAAATGCATGGCGAATGCAGCGGCACCGACGATTCTGCACATTGCGACGCGCGCCGCCTGGGAGGAGGGGCTCCGCGCCGGCGCGTACCGCGCCGACAGCCTCGATTCGGAAGGGTTCATGCACTGCTCGCTGCCAGCGCAGGTCGTGCCGAGCGCCGAGCGCCATTATCCTGGCGCACGCGGCCTCGTACTGCTGGCGATCGCGGTCGACCGCGTCGAGCCGGAGGTGCGCTACGAGGCGGCGTCGAACGGCGAGCTGTACCCCCACATCTACGGCCCGCTCAACCCCGCGGCGGTGACGCAAGTTGTGCCGTTCGAGCCCGGCCCCGACGGCCACTTCACCCTTCCCCCGGAACTGGCACCTCCCGAGCTGCGCTGATCCCCCCAGCCTCGAGCCGTCTACGATATAGAAGAGGCTGTATTCGTGGGAGGCCCTGCCACACGATGCGCGATCACATGTGGGATGTACTCGTCGTGGGCGGCGCGAACACCGACTACCTCGCCCATGCGCCACGACCCCCGGCCCGGCCACGCTCGCGAGGCGGCACGGGTATTCCTCAAACGGGGTGCGCAAGCCGCCGTGATTCAGGCGGGCAGCGAGAGAAACCTGGCCGTATGGCCCGGCGGGGAGCTGCGGCTGCCGAAGATCCCAGTCAAGAGCGTGGATGCAGTTGGGGCGGGCGATGCCTTTGCGGCAGCACTGGCAGTGCAGATGGCCAAGGGACGATCGCTCGCCGAGGCGGGCCCCTTCGCCAACGCGGCCACGGCGCTCGCCACTACCGTCTTCGGCGCCCGGGCCGGATTGCCGCGCCGGGAGGCCGTGGCGCGCCTGCTCGCCGAAGTGCAAGCAGGCGCTAAATCGGGCTGAGCCCCGCTCATCCTGACCTGCCGACCAAGCATCAGGATGAGCGGGGCAGCGGCCTACGGGCGCGCGGGCATGAGCGGGGTGATGAACCGCACCATCTCCAGCGCCCGGCTCATCGCATCCTCGTTGTTGCCGATCACCCAGCTCGGGTCCGGAACGTTGCGTGGGTCGACCGAGCTCTTATCCACGTCGGCCCGCGTGCTCGGAATGTCCGACATGTCGGTGAAGAGTTGGCCGGCGTCGTGTGACAGCAGCCAGTTCAGGTACACCTTCGCCGCATTCGGGTGGGCCGCGCGCTTGGCGAGCGTGACGTTCGCGAACGACGACGTCACGCTGATGCCCTCACGTACGCCGTGCGGGTCGAGCAGTTGCACCGGAATGCCGTTCTCGCGCATCGCCACACCCTGGGCATGGTCGCAGAGGCAGATGCCAAAGTCGCCGTGCGTGACGATCTCCTCGTCGTCCGCATCGCTCTCGGAGAAGCGGACGTCCTGGTTGGTGAGCAGCTCGCGCAAGAAGTCGGGGCCGAGGTCGGGGTGAGTGTAGAGAAAGGCGAAGATCGTGCGGACCGAGCCGCCTTCGCGCGGGTCGCCGGTCGCCACGATCTGACCCTTCCACTCGGGCTTGAGCAAATCACGGTAGCTGGTGATCGTCGCCGGATCCGCACGCGCCGTGTTGACGTAGAAGTACTCGCCGCCCTCACGCAGGAATGCGAAGACATAGCCGTCGCGATCGGTGAATGGATAGCGTCCGCCATCCCAGTTCGACAGATCGCGCACGTCCGGACGGAGCAGCGCTGGCTCGATCGGCTGCAGGGCGCCCAGCCCCTTCAGATTGAACATCAGCGTGTCGTTGCCGCCGACGAATACATCCCATGGCGCCACGTTGTCGCCACGCTCCCGCACCTGGGCCACCACGTCGGGGGGACCGCCGAGATAGTAGTCCACGTGGATGCCGTACTGTCTCTCGAACGGCTCGGTGACCATGGTGCGCACGTACTCCAGTCCGCGCGGCACCGTGATGGAGAGCGTGCCCTCGGCGCGCGCCGCGGCGACGATCGCATCCCAATCGTCCTGGCCAGCACCCTGGCTCGGGGCCGCCGCCGCCGGCACGATGAGCGCCACGATCATGGCCAGGGCAAGGCCAATGGCCACTCGTAGCGGTGCACGCCCGCGCGCGGACCGGTCTGGTTCAGGTATCGCCTTACTCGTCATCCCCATACTCCCATTCGTAATTGCGGTCGCGGTACGCCTCTTCCGGCATCAGCGAGGTAAGGCCGCGCTTCGCGAGCTCCTCTTCGAACTTCTCCCGAATCCAGGGCTCCTCGTCCGGATACTCAATCTGGTCGCGGGACACGTCCTGCACCCGCTCCGAGTGACCGGAGAACTGGGGCAGCGGGTGCAGCGCGAGGTACCGAGCGGTCTCCCCACCGATGTTGAAGTGCTGATGGAACCAGCGATTCGGGGGGACGAACACGCTGCATTCGTGCCACGGCACCACCCGCTTCTCTTTTCCCTCCTCCCACAAGACCGAGAAGCCCTCGCCCGCGGGAATCACGATCACGCGGCCGGGCCCATGGCGATGGGCCTTCTTGTAGCGGCGCGGATCGAAGACCGACATGTGCGCGGTGATCTCGCAACCGGGGAAACGGATAAACACCGCGCGGCCACCGGCCCCACGCTGCTTCAGCGCGCTGAGCCGGTCCCAGGCGCGCATATCCGGGAAGAAGTTGCCGCACCAGTAGACGCCGAACGCCCGCCCTGCGGGGATCAGCGGGTCGGCCAGCAGCTTCATCTCGGAATAGAGGTCCTCGCCACCGACGACGGCGTTCGGGATCTGGTACGGATTACTGAAGTAGAAGTCAGTGTCGGGGTTCATCGACATTGCGAGCGGCAGGTAGTTGTAGTGCAGCAGCCGGGCGGGCTGGTCGCCTCGGGTATTGCTGATCTGGTGCGTTGAGTTGGCTGGCAACACGAACATGCTGTGCGCCTGCCATTCGAAGCTCTTGCGCCCGCCGTCGGATCCCCAGATCGTGGTCAATCCTCGGCCCTGCGCCACATACACTACCTCGTCGAGCGCGAAGCGGCGCGGCGGCAGCGTGGCGGCCGGGCGGATCTCCGTGACCCGCGCCTCGGTCACACCCTCCTGGCCGGGCAACTGGATGAAGGCGGCGTCGCACTCGCGCTCGTCCCAGTGGCTGACCGACAGCGTGCGCAGGTCTTCGACGTAGTAGCCGCGATGGATCGGGATCCCGATGGACTCCATCCAGCGATCGTACGGGTACGTCTTCCGGGAGAGCGCGGCTTGCTCCGGCTCTCGTGTGTCGCGGGACGTATCGACCATTTCTTCCCTTTCCGCCCGGTCCCGCCCCCATCAGCACCTTCCGCACGTGGGAATGCACCGGGCGAGAACGCTAGGTCATTCCTTCTGGAGCCATACTCGTCAGGCTCCTCCATGGGCCGCTGGATCCGGAAACGGTGCACCAGGCTCGGTCTGGTAGGGCGGGGGCTGGTCCCCCGCCGTGCTGCGGCGGGGGACAAGCCCCGCCCTACCAGATGCCAGGTTTAGCCGCCGCGAGCTGCACTCCAAACCGGTGCACTGAATTGGGGCGAGCGGGGCCAGATGCCCCCCACGGTTCCGCGTTATTGGATGTCCCACAGATGCGCGTTCCACGCCAGGTTCGTGTGTTTGTTGCTCACGTTTTGCAGGCGATTCGAGACCAGACTCGCGTCCTCGCTGTAGAACATCGACAGGAGCAGGAGCTGGTCGGTCATCGTGTGCAGAAAGTCGCGCACCACGCCGAGCCGCTGGTCGATCGGAATCGTCACGAAGTACTTGTCGATCAGCGCGTCGAGTGCCGGGTCCACGTAGCGGTTGCGGTTCTGGCCCGTGAAGTTATTGCTCGGGAGCGGCGTGCCCGCGCTTCGGTAATTTCCCATGTTGCGCAGGTCGCTCACCTGGCGGTTCAGAAACAGGCCGGGGAACGTGGCGCTGTACTCACGATCGGTCGCGCGCTGCTGCGGGATGATCGAGGGGTCGACCTCGATGCCGGACTGCTTCCAGAAATCGGCCGCCGAGAGGGTGGCCTGCTTGTTCAGATCGTCGCCATCGCTGACGCGAATCTCGACGGCGAGCGGCTGCCCGTTGGCCCCCCGATACAGCCCATCCGGGCCCTTCGCATAGCCGAGCCCCTCCATCAATTGGGCGGATTGGCGCGGATCGTACGCATACTTCACGATGCCGGGCTCGATCTTGTCGTAGCCTGGATAGTCCGTGCTGAGGAACGAGTCGGACTTCGTGGTGAGGCCGTGCGTGAGACTATCGGCAATCGATTGCCGATCCACGCCGTACATCAGCGCCCGGCGGAAGGCGACGTTGGTCACAATGTCCGGAGTCGGGTTCATGAACTGCGGGTAGACGACGAGGCCGCCGCTGATGCGGAAATCGGCATGGCCCGTCTGCCACGCGTCGGCAGCCTGCCTGGCTTGCTCGAGTGAGATCGCGCGGCCAATCGTCATCTCGCCGCTGCCGGCCAGGACGTTCGCAATGATCGCGTTGACGTCGCCGACAAAGCGGATGTCGATCTCGTCGATCTTCGGGCGGCCCAGGATGTAGTCGTCGTTGGCGACGAGGGTGAGCGACGTATCGTACTGCCACTCCTTCACGCGGAAAGGCCCACTGCCAATGTACTGCTGGCTCCAATACGGATTCTGCAGAAAGGTGCTCTTGTCGCCAGCGTAGGCGTCCTCGAGCAGATGCCTGGGAATCGGCAGCGACGCGCGGCTCGAGAAGAGCGCGTCGGCATCGATGAACGGCTGTTTCCAGCGCACCACGATGGTCCGTGGATCTGGCGCTTCAATCGATTGGACCGAGTTGTAGGCGACCTCGTTCAAAATCGGCAGCCCTTTGTCCCGTCCGACCTCCGCCGTGAAGACGACGTCATCGGATGTGATAGGCCCACCGTCCTGCCAGATTGCGTTCGCCTTGATCTTCCAGGTCGTGACCATCGTCCCGTCTGCATTGACCACCCAGAGGCCATTCTCAGTGGAAGGCACCGCCTCGGCGATCTGCGGGATCAGCGCGTTCCGATCGTCTCGCTGCGTGAGCCCCGCGGCCACCAGGTCCTGCAGGTCGTCGCCGCCGGAAAACTGACTGGTACCGGCCGCGGTGAGCTTATTGATGAGGGTATGAGGGTCACCGCGAATGATGGCGACGATTTTCTTTGGGCCGGTCGGCTGCTGGGCAACGGGCGCATTGCCACCCCCCTGGGACAGCGGTGCGGCTGTGGGCGTCGCGGGCGCGGCGCAGCCTAGCAGGACGACGAGCCAAGCCAGCGTGACGGCAACAATTGAGCGATGACGAGGCATCCAGTTCCTCCGGCATGAGTGAGACACGCAATATGATCAGCCGCCAGTGTACGAAGCGCCGGCCGATTACGCAAATTAGCTGGTTGGCAGTTTCTGGCAGTTAGGTGACAGCCACTGGCGGCTGCGACGAACTATGCTCCACGTGAACGAGGTACGCGCGAGTCAGACAGACGAATGGCACGGCGCTCGCGGAGGGTACGGCAATGGATCGGTTCACCTGGGGCTTTACGATTGGCGCGCTCGTGCTGTGTGTGGTGGCGCTGGGAAGCGTGCTCGTCATGCGCGCGGCGCCGCCGCCCGACCCATCGACGCCCGCCGGCGTGGTCACGGCATACGTCGTCGCCGTGCGCGACCGCGACGCCGACCGCGCGTGGGAGCTCCTGGCGTCGGGTGCCAACGTCGGACCGGTGCCGCCGTTCGCATCCGGGCAATCGCCCCGCGACGCCTTCCGCCAGCAGCTCACGAATATGGGCCGCACCAGCTCCAGCGCACGACGGATCCGGATTCTCAATACGACAGAGACGGGCGACACAGCCCGGGTCGACGTCGAGATAACGACGAGCAGCGGCCCGGCTATCCCACTGCTCAGCGGCGGCTCCTACAGCGAGACCCTCACCTTCAATCTGCGGCGCATCAACGGCGAATGGCGGATCACCGACGCGCCATCCGTCTTCCAGATTGGATGACGCGATGCTGACAGTTCGCCGCCTCTACGTCTACCTCGTGGCCGGGGCCAGCCTGGCGATGCTGGTTACTGGGCTGGTGCAGGTTGGCGCCGCGACACTCGAGCTCTTGCTCGGCAGCGGGGTCCAGGCGACCTACCGGCAGACGGTCGCCACCTTCGGCGCGGCGGTTCTCGTGGGGCTGCCGCTCTGGCTGCTGCACTGGAGCTACGCGCAGCGTCTCGCGGCGCGAGAGCCGGCCGAGCGCGCCGCGACCCTGCGCCGCCTGTACGTCTACGTCGTGCTGGGCTCGTTGCTCATCTCGATCGGCATCTTTGCAGAGACGCTCGTCGCCGACGTGCTGCTGCTCGCGCTCGGTACAGACCTGGAGCCCGGCAGCTCAATGGGCACCAGGCTCGCGCGGACGGCATGGGAATTAGCAGTCGTCGCCGCGTTCTGGGTTTACACCTTCCGCATCGCGGCTGCGGATCGACGGGCGGTTGGTGAGACCAACGGTTCGGCAACCCTGCGGCGCTGGTATGCCTACGGCACCCAGTTCGTGGCATTGCTCTTCGTGCTTACGAGCACCGCCGGATTGCTCGACACAATCCTGATGAACCTCCTGGACGCCGCGCAAGTCGTCCGTGCGGCCCCGGCTGTTGCAACGGGCGTGGCACAGACCATCGTTGGCCTGACCATCTGGCTCTTTCATCGCCGTTGGACGGCGATAGGCGGGATCGCGGACGAGGACCGCCGCACCACGTTGCGCGCGGTGCACGGATTCCTGATCGTGGCAATCGCCGTCGCCGTTACCCTGGCCAGCATCGGGCAGATCCTGCACTGGTTGCTCGCTCGCCTGCTCGGCGTGCCAGTACCCGGCAGCTCAACTGGCGGCGATGCGCTGACGGCGCTCGTGGGACCGCTCGCGTCCGCCATCGTCTTCGGGGCAGCGTGGGCGCTGATCAGACTCAGCCTGGCACGCGACGCCGCTGGCACGGAGGCGGTGCGCCAGGCGGGCGTGCGGCGCCTCTATAGCCATCTCGTGGCGCTGGTCGCCCTCGCCACGCTGGCGGTTGGGGCCGCGGGGCTGCTGTGGACGCTGGTGGACCAACTCGTCGGGCTTGGCACGCCGCTCTCGCCGAATGACGTGCGCGACCAGATCAGCCTCTCCGTCACGCTCGTGCTCGTCGGCCTGCCGATCTGGCTGCTGCATTGGCGGCCTGCGCCCGCGCTGGGGGAGCGCCTCGCGTTGAGTCGTCGGCTGTATGTGTTCGCGGCCTTGCTCGGCAGCGTGCTCGCCACCCTGGGGAGTGGCGTGTACCTCGCATCGCAGCTGCTCAACCTGGCGCTCGCGGTGGGCGGCGACCGCCAGGCGGTGGAGATCGGGCACGCGCTGTCGGTGTTGCTCGTGGCGCTGGCAATCGCGGCGTACCATACGCAGGTGCTGCGGCGCGACAATGCGCAGCGGGCTGCCGAAGAGTCCCAGACGGTTGAAGCTGTGCCAGCGCCGGCGCTAACCGCCACCCCCGCGGCCACGCCGATTGTCGTGGAGATCGTCGGCGCAAGCGAGGCGGAGGTCCGCGCAGCCCTCAGCACCCTGCCACCGGACGTGCGTTGGGCAGTGCGGTTGTGACCGCTTACGCGGGTCGGGCATCGGGATGTCGAGGACCGCGGCGGGGTGCTCGACCGCATACAGCATCCGGATCAACGCCTAATTTCGTATTTGTTTCCGCGGGGAGGGTGAAGATGCCTGCGACATCGCTCATTTCCGCGGCTCAATGAGGTCATTCACGCCAGACGGGCAGTGACGCCAGATACTGCGTTGCGCCTGGCACGGGTCGTCGGCATGCCAGCCGACTTCTGGCTCGGGCGGCAACTCGACTGGGATCTCTGGCACGCAATGCACGGGCCAGCCGCGGAGGAGATCGCGCAACTGGATCCGCTCTCCGCGTAGTCGCTACGTCGGGGTGGGCACTGGAATGTCGAAGAATTCGGCGGTGTGCTCGAAGAGCACGCGGCGCCTGACCGGCTCCGCGACGCCCTCGAACATGTCCTCGAGCTGGCGAGCGAGGTCGGCGCCCCAGATGCCCTGCGGGTGCGGGAAGTCGCCGCCCCAGACGGCGATATCCTCCAGAATCGACCCGGGCGTCTCAAGCTGCTTCGTACCGAAGGTGTCATCCTCGAACGTGAGGATCACGTTGCGCTTGAGGTACTCGCTCGGCAGCATGCTGAGCTGGACGTTCTCGCGCGGGCGGTCCGAGGTTGCCTGGCGAGGGTCGTCGGCGCGGCCGATGCGGATCTGGCGGTCCATCCATTCGGCGTGGAACGGCGCCCAGCCGACGCGCGTCTCCCCAAAGCAGAAGCGCAGGTTCGGGTGCCGCTCGAAGACCCCGGAGAAGATGAGCTGGCCGAGCGGCAGTCCCGCCTGGAGTGGCTGCGCGGCAGCCCACGCGAGGTTCGCGCCGCGCCGCCGGGGCACCGCCCCGGGACCGCCAATGATGCCGAGGTGGCTGCAGATACGCACGCCCGCCTCTTCGGCGATGCTCCACATCGGCTCCCAGACCTCTTCGAAGAGGGGCGCGCCAGCGTCCCAGTACGGGAATTCGACGGCCGTGACACCCCGCTTGGCGAGCGCCTCGATCTGGCCCGGGCACTCCTCGGGCAGGCGCGCCGTGATGTTGGGCAGGATTACGATGCGCCCCTGGCCCTGGCGCGCCACCTCGAGGGCGAAATCGTTGTAGGCGGCGTAGACACCTTTGAGCAGCTCGGGGTCCTCAATGAACTTCCAGGCCAACCCGCCGAAGGTCACGGCGGCGTACATTCCACCCTGGTCCATGTACTCGAGCAACAGCTTCGGGTTCGATGGCGGCAGCGCGCCATCCGGCGCTTCTAAGCCGCGGTCGCGCAGGATCTTGAGCATCTGCGCATTGCTCGAACCGTCGGCTGCGGTGCCGCGCAACTGCCCCTCGAACTCCCAGAAGGAGCCGCGCTCGGTCTCGACAACCTTCGGGCCGGCCGCGCGGAGCTTCTCCGGCAACCCGTGCTGCCACGTATCCCGCGGCATCCAGATCAGGTCAAGGTGGTTATCGGCGGAGATACACTGGTAATTCATGACGGGCGACTAATACGTGATGCGCCGACGCAGGAGCTCCTGATCGACGATGAGGATGCGTCGGCCGCGCCGCTCGATGGCGCCGACCTGCTCGAACCAGCCGATCTGTTTGCTGATGCTCTCGCGCGTCACACCCATCATGGCGGCCAGGTCGAACTGAGTGAGGGGGACGGTGATCTCGACCGCACCACGCGGCGTGGCACGGCCGTGCTCCTCGGCAAGATCGAGCAGCTTCTTCGCCAGGCGCCCGCGCAGGTCCAGGAAGGCGAGGTCAGCCGCCAGGGTCGTCGTCTGCCGCAGGCGATCGGCAAGCGTGTTGACCAGCGCTTCCATCATCTGCGTGTTCGCATGGATCGCGCGTTGGAACTCGCTGCGGGGCACGACAATGGTCCGCGTCGTACTGATCGACTCCACCGTGGCGGAGCGCGGCTCGCCGTCGATCAGCGACAGCTCCCCCACGCAATCGCCCGGGCCGAGGATGGCGACCAGGATCTCGTCGCCGGACTCCGCCGCCACGTAGACCTTGAGCTGCCCCTCGATGACGATATGGAGCGAGTCGCCGGGGTCGCCCTGCCGAAAGAGGATGTCGCCATGGCGGTACGAGCGCGTCTCACACAGGGCGGCGAGGGCCACCACGTTCTCCTCAGAGAGGCCGAGGAATAGGGTGGACCCGGACAACATATCTTTGACGTGCGCGATAGCCACCGTACGCACCCTGGTGCTGAAATACCGCTACAGGACGGTACCATGCGGTACCGTTATTGTCCAGCAGGAATGTCGCGGCGTTGTCACAACTGCTCATCGCGCCCGAGGATTTTCTCGATTGTGTCATAGTCCAGCGCAGGGCTGGTCCATTCCTGGTCCAGGTTGCGGTGATCCTGGTCGGGGTACCAGATCCGGCCGGGGTGGGCGAACCGGCCACTCGCGCTCGGGCCCTCCCAGCTCCCACCATCCGGATCGAGCGGGTCGCCATCCAGCGTATAAGTGAACAACTTGCCTTCCGACGCCGGGTACGGCTTCATGCCGACGAAGTCGGGGGCCACGTCCATATCCGCCATCCAGATGCGGGCGGTCACGTGCCAGCGGTCGGGCACGACTGGGTCCGGCCCCCACGCCGCGTCGAACTTGTACACAGGGTAGCTCCACAGCTCGCCGCCGCCCATGTCGTAGGTGAGCACGAACCCCTGGCCCCGCAGCCCGAGCCAGTACAGCAGCGCCCGCTGAAAGTCGGCCGGCGCCACGCTGCCGTTCTCGCCAAAGGTCCACGCTGCCGAGTCCGCGTAGTGGTATGCGACCAGCAGCGCCTTCTGGTCGGCGACGGAGAAGGCGGTGTCCGCCCAGGCGTGACCCTGCGTCGGCTCCGGCTCGATCAGCGCCGCGGCCGCAAACCCGTTGCAGTGGCCTGACCACAAGGCCGAGGGGAAGTAGTTGTGGCTGCGCTCCCAATCACGGGTATGAGGATTGATACCGGTGACCGCCTCGACCACGTGGTCGTATTTATCCAGCGGGCTGCCAGGCGTGTAGAGCGTCGGGCCGGCGCCGCCAAAGGCGGGCCACCACCAGCCGGACCACGGCTTGGCGATCAACTCCGCGTCGGCAATGGGCGGCCGCTGGGGGGTTACGGCCTCCTCCGGCAACACGCCGTCAGGCAGCTCGTCCTGCTGGCGGAGCTCCGCGCTGGCCAACGCGCCACGCCAACGAATGATGCCGAATTGGAACGCCTGCGCGACGTCGTCGTCCCAGTCAAAACGCTGGCTGATCGGGTAGCCCAGCTCGGCGGCGCCACCCAGGTCTCGATAGGCCGTCGCGAGCCTGGCACCCGGTCCGTCAACCACGGAGAAGCCGAGCCCATCGCCCTCCCCACCCAGCGCCTCGGTATAGAACCAGCCGCCGGGTATGGCGTAGTCCGGGCCGCGGTCGAGGTGCGTGACACGCGGAGCCGGCGGTACCTCGTCGACTGCGACGTTCATCGCGGCTGGCGGCACGTCCGAATCGGCGCCGTCGAGCTCCTGGGCCGTGGCGGGGGCGATTGGACGGAGCAGCATCAACGAGAGGAGCGCCATAGCCAGGAACAGGCGGACTGCCGGGGCACCCGCCGACACGCCCGGCCGCGGCGGGAGCCCCGCGTTCATCACGAGCACCCACCACACCTGGCATCCCGAGGAGCGCACGTAATCAGGGATCCCGCGGTGAAGCGAAGGTTCTCATGCCGGTAGATTCCTCACGTCGTGCGGGATGCCAGGTGAGCGGTTCGAGATAACAGGGGGATCGATCGGCGTGACAGAGGAGCTGCGGGCCCCACTCCGTTGTCGATTCGTGCTGATCACCCGCGCAGGATACCCTACTGGACGAGCGCGAGTGAGGGACGCGCGGGGCGAAGCCACGGCCCAACGGCCGGGTCTGGCGCGGTGGGCGTGGGAGAGACCCGATAGCGGTCGAGCGGGATCACGCTGGACGGCGCCCGCTCGCCACGTGGGGCCTGCCGCGAGGTCGGCTGGCGATCCATCGCGGCCGCGATCTGCTCGCCGGCGCGATCCGCCGCAGCCCGGGCGCGTGTGATCTGGGCAGGACCGAAGCCGCGGGGGTCAGAGGTACCAAGGCGCAGCAGGCCGATCTGCCGGTAGCCGGCGCACAGCGGCAACGTCAAACGATAGGTCGCAGGCCGGTGGCCGTTCAGATACTCGAGCCATTCACGCGCCACGGGCGCCTCGACGTCCGCGGGGCCAGTGCCGTCGACGCCGTCCACCACGATCGCCCACTGATCCGCATCAGCGACGTCGGCCGCCTCTGCAGCGAGTCGCCGGGATAGGGCCGCGGGCGTCTCAGGGCCTCGCATCCGGGGCGGGGGCACGAGGCGGAGCATGGGGAATCGAGCGGATTGCGCGGAGCCGTGGGCGTGCATGGTCTGTACCTCGGGCGCGTTGCACGGAGTATCCGAGCGCGAGGACGATGTGCGCGTAGCTCCGGGTTACAAATGTGTAAACACAACATTCCCGTGCAATCTCTGGGCAGGAGGCTCGTCCTCGTTACGGAAAGACGATCAGGGCACAGTGGCCACCCGACAGAACGAAGACGACCACCGTAATGACCAAGCTCGCCAGGAGGAGTGTTCCACAGCCCAGCAGGCGGGGCCCCTGCCCCGAGCTCCAAATAATCATCCTCCCCTCCTTCCAGCGACCTCGCGAACGACTCCATTCCAGACCGCGTCCTCGACTCATTCGGTAAATGGCGCTGATTCTAAATGCTGGTCATCCCGCCGCCCGGATCGCCTGGCGGATCGCCGTCGTCGCCTCGACCGGCGCCTCGAATGGCACGAAGTGGCCGACGCCGGGGAGCGTCGTCAGGCTGAGCAGATTGGGGAAGAACTCGGCCAGGCGGTCCGACCACTCGACGCGCATCACGGGGTCCGCCTCGCCCCAGAGGACGGCGGTCGGCTGGGTGACGCGCCACGCTGCCGGCTCGACCGCGGCCTCCGCCAGCCGGGCGCCTGCCCGCGCGCGATAGTAGGCGAGACTCCCCCGTATCGCCCCTGGCCGCGCGTAAAACTGCACGATCCATTCCAGCTCCGCTTCCCGCAGCCGCTCGTGGCGACCGACCCAGTGCTCGTACATCCCCCGGACGTAGAGATCCACCGTCCCCAGCTCATAGCCGATCAGGCGATCAGCCCACGGCTGTGCGTGAAGGTGCTGGTACCACAACTCCGCCTGCGCGGCCGGTTCGAAGCGGCGCATGCCGATGCCCGGGTACGGTGGGTTGAACAGCGCCAGCGCGGCGACCCGGTCCGGGGCGCGACGGGCCAGCGCCTGTGCGACCGTGGCGCCGAGATCGTGGGCGGCGACCACGGCACGCTCGAAACCGACGTGGTCCATCAGTGCGAGCACGTCGTCGGCCAGCGCCTCGGGCGTATACCCCTCGCTCGGCGGCAGGTCCGGCTTGTCGG
>JAXDLH010000054.1:0-18312 GCA_034666705.1 Chloroflexota bacterium | reverse complement strand
GCGCCCCTGGCCCCGGTGGCGGCGGCCTTGAAGGTGGACAGCGGGGACACCGCGTGGCTGCTGACCTCGTCGGCCCTGGTGCTGTTGATGACCCCGGGGCTGGCGTTCTTCTACGGCGGGCTGGTGCGGCGCAAGAACGCGCTGGCCACGATTATGCAGAGCTTCATCATCATCGGCATCATCAGCGTGCAGTGGGTGCTGTGGGGCTACAGCCTCGCCTTCGGCCCAGATCTGGGCGGGGGACTCTTGGGCGGGCTGCAATGGTTCGGCCTGAACGGGGTGGGGCTGGACCCCAACGGGGACTACGCGGCCACGGTGCCGCACCAGGCGTTCATGATCTTCCAGATGATGTTCGCGGTGATCACCCCGGCGCTGATCACCGGGGCGTTTGCCGAGCGGATGAGCTTCAAGGCGTTCGTGTTCTTCACCCTGCTGTGGGCCACGATCGTGTACGACCCGATCGCGCACTGGGTGTGGAGCTGCACCGGGGTGGACGGGATGGCCGCGGTGAATGGCTGCGCCGGGGTGCCCGGGTTCCTGCGGGGCCTGGGCGCGATCGACTTCGCCGGGGGCACGGTGGTGCACATCAGCTCCGGGGTGTCGGCGCTGGTGGCGGCGATCGTGCTGGGCAAGCGGCTGGGCTTTGGCGAGGAGCCCCTGGAGCCGCACGACGCCACGATGGTGGTGCTGGGCGCCTCGCTGCTGTGGTTCGGCTGGTTCGGCTTCAACGCCGGGAGCGCGCTGGCCTCGGGGGCCCTGGCGACCTCGGCCTTCGTGGTGACGCACGTGGCGACGGCGATGGCGGCGATCACCTGGATGACGGTGAGCTGGGTGCACAAGGGCAGCCCGAGCGTGCTGGGTGCCGCGGCGGGGGCGGTGGCCGGGCTGGTGGCGATCACCCCGGCATCCGGGTATGTGACGCCGATGGGGGCGATCATCATCGGGCTGGGTGCCGGGGTGATCTGCTACTGGGCGGTGATCGGGATCAAGGAGCGGGTCGGGGTGGACGACGCGCTGGACGTGTTCGGGGTGCACGGGGTAGGCGGCACCTGGGGGGCGATCGCCACCGGGCTGTTCGCCACCCTGTCGATCAACAGCGCCGGGGCCAACGGGCTGCTATACGGGAACCCGGCGCAACTGCTGATCCAGTTGATCGCGGTGCTGTGCTCGTGGATCTGGGCGGGGGGCTGGACCTTCCTGCTGCTCAAGCTGGTCGACCTGACGGTGGGCTTGCGGGTGGATCCGGAGCACGAGCTGGCCGGGCTGGATGCCTCGGTGCACGGCGAGGCCGCCTACGCCGTCGAGATCTAACCTCGCTAGGATGATCTCGCGCACCCGGTGCTGGGTGGTGCCCGGTTGCACCACCCAGCACCGGGTCAACTCGCACAAAAAGTCCCCTTCAGTTTCTAGCTAGTTCGTCTATACGCGATTGTGACCGTGGGCTCTACCATTGGATCAGCAGCGAACACACGTATTGCGAGGGATGCAACATGGACATGAGTTTCGAGACCATCGCAGCGCTCATCTCGTTTGCGGCGCTCATCATTGTCTGGGGGTTCGCTCCCTCGAAGCGTGAGGCGCCCAGCGCCGTGCACGTCATGCGCAAGCAGGCAGTGCCCGCCTCGTAACCCACCACGAATTGAGTGCTACGCAGGAAGCCCCTGGGCCAGCGGCCTAGGGGCTTCCTGCTATCTATCGCCGGAGTTGCACGACTGGAAGCCCGAGCTCGGGCAGAATTGGCTACGGTTCGTCGTTGGCGACGGGGCGCGTAAGGTGAATGCCGAGCTCTTCGAGGGAGATCGTCGCCGTCTGCCCCGGCCCGAGGTTGAGCCATGCCATCGCCGCCTGACTCGTCGTGAGCTTCAGCAGTTGGCCCTCGACGAGCTGCAGCGAGACCCGGATCCCCTCCCGCGTGGACTCGACGTCGCGGATCTTGCCGACGAGATGTTGGACCTGATCCTTGCGGCGCCCCGGGACCAGGTCGGGGTCACGACGCGGCATCTCGCGCCGGCGGTCGGCGACGGTGGCCCGCTTGCCGTGGCCGCCCACGAGCACGCCCTCGCGGATGAGCAGGTTGTAAGCGTGTTGCACGGTGTGCATGCTGAGGTTGAGGGAGCGCGCGATCGCCCGCTGCGTCGGCAGTTGGTCGCCTGGACGCAACTGGCCCGCGTGAATGCGCTCCTGGATGACGCGTGCCAGCCCTCGGTAGGCAGGTTCTTCGTCACGGGTTGGGATTGCGAGGTCGCGGAGAAGGTCGACGCTGGCCATGCTCCATGCCCCCGGACGCCAGTGTGCGCTGCTCGGCACAGAGTATGCCAGGCATCGGGGAGCACAACGTCGGTAAAACTGGCATAAAACTGGTTTAAAAATACGGTCAAATTGACCAGTGCGCGTGGTCGGGTGCTCCGTTACTTCACGGCGCGCGTGGCTGGACGTTTGCGTGCCCAGAGGATGAGCCGCGCACCGAGCAGGAGGCCTACCACAATTGCGTAGGCGAGCGGTTGGCTGATGTCGATCTTCACACGCCAGATGAAGTGCAGGACCGCCAGACCACCCGAAAGATAGACCAGTTGGTGCAGCCGCACCCAGCGGGCATAGCCGAGCCGCCGGATCCAGCCATTGGTGGAGGTGTATGCGAGCGGGATCATCAGCACGAATGCGGCGAAGCCCACGGTGATGAACGGCCGGTCGACGATGTCCGAGAGGATCGCGCCAAAGTCGAAGAACTGATCCAGGAACATGTAGGTGGCGAAGTGGAGCGAGACATAGAAGAACGCAAAGAGCCCGAGCTCGCGGCGGATGCGCATCGGCCAGGTCCACCCGAGCAGCCGGCGCGCGGGCGAGCACGCCAGAGAGGCGACGAGGATGATGAGCGCCGTGAGCCCCAGCTCGTTCTCAATCTCGGCGATGGGGTTGGCGCCCAGCTCCCCCTGGCTCGCGCGCAGCACGATGTAGACCAGCGGGACGAGGCTCCCCCAGAAAATACCGGGCTTCAGCCACGGCAGCGGCTCGCGCTTGCCCCGGCCGAAGGGAACGCCGATGAGCCGTGCCCACGGCGCGAATGGGGATTCGGCTGCTGCTCTCGCCACGTCGCCTGCCCTAGAAGTTCTTCCGGAGGTCCATGCCGGCGTACAGGTCGGCGACCTGCTCCGCATAGCCGTTGAAGGGAAGCGTGGGCCGGCGGCCGAGCTCGCCGATGCGCCGCTCCGACGCCTGGCTCCAGCGCGGATGGTTCACGGCGGGGTTCACGTTCGCGTAGAAGCCGTACTCGTTCGGAGCGGCGAGCGACCAGGTGGTCTGCGGCTGCTCTGCGGTGAAGCGGATCTTCACGATCGACTTGATCCCCTTGAGACCATACTTCCAAGGCACGACGAGCCGGATCGGCGCGCCATCCTGGTTCGGCAACGGGTTGCCGTAGATCCCCGTAGCCAGCAGCGTCAGCGGGTGCATCGCCTCGTCCATCCGCAGCGCCTCGACGTACGGCCACCTGAGGACGGGCGAGCGCAGGCCGGGCATCTGCTCTGGGTCGTTCAGGGTGGTGAACTCGACGTATTTCGCGTTGCCGGTCGGCTCGAGCCGCTTGATCAGGTCGCCCAGCGGAAAGCCGACCCATGGGATCACCAACGACCACGCCTCGACACAGCGCATCCGGTAGACTCGCTGCTCCTGCGTGAAGGAGGTGAGGAGCGTATCCACGTCGAGCGTCTGCGGCTTCGCGACCTCGCCCTCGACGCTGATCGTCCACGGATGCGGACGCAGCGTGCCGGCATTGCGAGCGGGATCGCTCTTGTCGAGGCCGAACTCGTAGAAGTTGTTGTAGGTCGTGATGTCCTTGTACGAGTTGGGTGTCTCGTCGACGTCGTAAATGTGGTTCTCGACGACCGAGTACCCCTCGCTCGCAGCCACCTCGGCGGCCGAGGCTACCGATGGCTGATCCGGCGGCGGGCTCTTGCCCACGAGGTACAACAAGCCGCCACCCATTGCCGCCGCCGTGCCCAATGCATACACGCCGTTCTTGATGAACTCACGGCGCTTGAGGTACAGGCGCTGCGGGGTGATCTCGCTGCTCGGTGGCTCTTTTGGAAGGTTGTTCATGACCGGCCCAGTCTACGTGTTCTGGTAGGTGAACGCCAATGCTCACCTGCCGGATGTATATGCAAGACGAACGCCGCACCCCGCTGCCCGGACCGTTGCGGCGACGAACCCGCATGGTAATGACGGGCCGCGTCGCGATGTGCCGTACAGTTATCTGTACGCTCGCGGCCCGGAGTTTGCAGTATGGACGTTATCTCTTATACCCATGCACGTGCACGGCTCGCCCAGATCATGGAGAAGGTGAGCGACGACCACGCGCCCGTAATCATTACGCGCAAGAACGAGCGCGCTGTCGTGATGATGTCCCTGGAAGACTACGAGTCCCTGGAGGAAACCGCCTATCTGCTGGGCAGCCCAAAATCACGGCCCTTGGGCCTTGCCGTCCTGAGCGCTTGGGGATCCGTCGGCGCCTTGGGCGCGCCGTTGGCGTAGCGGGTCCCCATGTAAGTCAGTCTCGGGAATCGAAGCTCAGCACGTGTGTAGCGTCGTCGAAGCAGACCGTGAATCTAGAGAATACGTCGGCACGTCCGAGCACATTGAAGGGAAGGCCTAACTGCTCAGTGAAGCCTACTGCAGCGTCAAAGCGGATCGTGCCGATTTGGAGCTCCAGGCGGTGCAGATAAATCGACATTGACCTGCCGTCGCCCACGAGAAGCTGCAAAGGCTGTCCCCGCTTGTAGTCGAATCCGATGCCCTCCGCGATGCGATGGGTCAGGACTGTATACGCGGCACCGGAGTCCACGTAGGCATCCACCGCCTGCCACACGTCGCCGAGGCGGATACCGAACGTGATGACGGGAGCGAGCTGCCCTCGAAGGCGCTTGTACCGAATGAGCTGTCTCGCCATCGGGCCAGCAAGCTTCTAAATGAACAGGTTTTCGAAGTCATGCTCGCGCGGAACGCGGAGGACGAAAGGCATTCGTGGTAGACCAGCATCGTGCACCCACCGGTACACGTCCGTCTCTGTCTCTCCAACCGTAAGAACCCTGCCTTCGAAGATGGCTACCGCTTTCCCCGCATACTGGTCGACGAGCTCGTCGAGGTGGTCTGCAAGATAGTCGTCGTACGCTTTCAACTCTTCAGGATCCATACTGATCGCCTCGAACGCGGGTGAGATGCGCGCGATTACTAGCAATCATACCGTGCAGGCTCTATTCAGTTGCGTCGTCCACAATCGACACGCCTCACGGATCGCGCAGCTCGACGTCGATCTCGAGCTCGATCATTTCGCCGACGTTGTTCTCGATCACGTTGCCCGTAATGCCGTAGTCGCTCTTGTTGATCGAGGTCCGGGCCGCGAGGCCGCGCACCTTCGTGCCGCGTGCATCGGTCGCCTCGCCGGCGTACGTCGTGTCGAGCACGATCTCCCTGGTCACACCCCGCAGGGTGAAGTCGCCCACGATGGCGTAGCGGTTCTCGCCGCGCGGCTCGACGCGCGTACTCGTGAACGTGATCGTCGGGTACCGATCCGCGTCGAGGTACTCGGGCTCGTGGATGGTGTTATTGTCGCGCCGCTCGTTGCCGGTGGTCATGCTTGCCGCGTCGATCGTGACGTCCATAGTCGACTTCGTCGGGTCGTCGACGTGGTAGTCGAGCTGCACGTCCGCTTTTGGGAAGTAGCCGTGCACAATCGTGAGTCCGAAATGCCGCACGATGAAGCCGATCCGTGAGTGTCCCAGGTCATAGCGCCAGGCCATGGCGTTGCCTCCAATTACTCGGTTGTTGTCACCCGGGCGCAGCGACCAATCTGTCACGCCGTCTGGGTTCCGGTAAGCTGCTCCTACTCGACGCGGACGTCGAGGACGGCGATCGTGCTCTCGTCTTTCATGGCCTTGAACGCCCGCTGGATCGCCGGCTCGAGCTGGTCCGGGTCGTCGATTGGCCCCTCCGCGTAGGCACCCTGGGCGCGCGCCATCGCCGCGATGTCGATCGTCGGATTCTTGATCTCGATCGCCACGTCGAGCCGATCTTTGGAGCGCTCGCGCTGTTGCGCCGTATAGAGCTGGTGCCCGCCTTCCCCGATGTAGCCGCCGTTATTCAGCACGAAGACCAGGGTCGGGATGTGGTGGTGCGCCGCGGTCCAGACCGCCTCCGGCACGTAGAAGAAATCGCCGTCGCCATTGAAGTCGACGCCGAACCCGCCTTGCTGCTTGGCCGCCAGCGCCGCGCCGATCGCCTTCGGCAAGTTGGAGCCCACGGCCGCTGCGCCGCCACCGCCGCCCGTGCAGCCAGGGCGGTCCATCTCCCACACCCGCCGCAGCCAACCGCCGGGGTTGCCGGAGACGACCCAGTTGGGCTCGCCTTTGACGACGTTCCACGCGGCCTGCGCGAGCTGCGCGTGCGAGATCGGCCGCTTGCCCATCTCTTTCTGCAGCTCCTCTGCTGACCGCTTGCGAACCACGGCCTGCGCCTCGGCCACCCGCGCCCCGCGCTTTTGCACGAGGTCGGCCCCATCCGCGCGCTGGCCGAGGATGGCGCGGACCTGCGCCGTCAGCTCCGGGATAGCCAGACCCGTATCGGCCGCGATCGTCATGTCGAACGGATAGAGGCGACCGAAGTCGAGCGTGGTGCTGCGGATCCAGATGTCGTCCAGCCGCACGTTGATCAGCGTCGCATCGGACCGCACCCGGCTCAGGCCGCCGCCACGCGGATAGCGGCCGCGCTCGAGCAGCGCCTGCTCCGGCTCGTCCACGTCCATCATGATCACGACGTCGGCCTTGCCCAGGAGATCGGTGCCGGTCGCGTCGAGCGCGTGCGTGTTGGGGAAGTTCAGCGGGCCGCCCCCGTCGATCACCGCGATGCCAGCCGCTTCGGCGAGCTCGACGAGCAGCGGCACTGACTCCGGGTTCCGGCCTACCCGGCCGGTGTAGATGAGCGGCAGCTCGGCGTTGGCGAGCAGCTCGGCCGTCCGGCGCAGCGCCGCCGGGTCACCCTGCAGGCGGGTGGGCGGCGCAAACTTGCGCACGTCCGGGATATCGATGGGGGAAGTGAGCTGCTCCTCCTGCCAGCCGGCATCGAGCGCGATGTACACGGGACCCTTCGGCTCCGTGACGGCCGTGCGGTGGGCGCGCATGAACGACTCGGGAAAGCTCGCCGTATCGTATGGTTGGTCATCCCACTTCACGTAGTCGCGCACCAGGTTGCCCTGCACGAGCGCGGTGTGAATCCAGTCGAGCGAGGGGCGCCGGAGCGGCAGGCTCATCGGGCCAGTGCCGCTCATCACGATCACCGGCGCGTTGCCGACGTACGAGTCGTAGATGGACATGCTGCCGTGCAGCGTGCCGACGACGTTGTGGACGAGCGCCACGGAGGCCTTACCGGTCACTTTCGCGTAGCCGTGGGCGATGGAGATGGCGACGTCCTCGTGGAGGCACTCGATCACCTCGGGTGCGCGGTTGTCGGCGAAGTTCACGATGGAGTCGAGTAGTCCCCGGAACGTGCCGCCCAGGTTCGTAAACGCGTACTCGATGCCGTATGCCTGCATCATCTCGACGATGACGTCGGAGCCCCATTCCGCCTTGCCGGCTGCCATGGTTATCCCCCCACTCCCAGATTGAGCCATTGTACGAGTGCCGAGGCAGCTCCGAGATTGACCGTCCTGCCTTGGCCCAACTATCCTGAGCCTACACGTCAGTGCAGGCCTTCCGTGAGGTGCTCCCATGCTTACCAGGGAAGAGAACGAGCAATTGACCGGCGTCGGCCCGGGCACCCCGATGGGCGAGGTGCTGCGCCGCTACTGGATCCCGATCGTCATCTCAGACGAGGTGGCCGAGCCGGGCTGTGACCCGGTGCGGGTGAAGCTGCTCGGCGAGGAGTTGATCGCCTTTCGCGACCGCACCGGCCGAGTGGGGCTGATCGACGAGTTCTGCCCGCACCGCGGCGCCTCGCTCTACTATGCCCAGGTCGCGGATTGCGGTCTGCAGTGCGTCTACCATGGCTGGAAGTTCGACGCCACCGGCACCACGCTGGAGACACCCAATGAGTCCGGGGTGCGCATGTGGGAGGGCAAGAAGCTCATCGCCGCCTACCCGACCCACGAGGCGTGCGGGGTGGTGTGGGCCTATATGGGCCCGCCGGATCGGATGCCGGCCTTTCCCAACTTCCCCTGGAATGTGAAGCAGCACGTTCACGCCAAGAAAGTGCTGTTGGAGTGTAACTATCTCCAGAGCATCGAGGGCGGCATCGACTCCTCGCACCTCTCCTGGCTGCACCAATCGAATGTGAACCTGCGCCCGGATAACCTGGCGACCCGCGACCAGGCCCCGCGCATCGAGTTCCAGGACATGCCGTATGGCTTCCGCTACGGCGCCATCCGCAATGCGGGCGACGGCGACCAGTACGTGCGGATCACACCCTTCATCATGCCCTGGTACACCATCGTGCCTTTCGTCGCCGACCAGACGCAGGCGGCGCACGCCTGGGTGCCAATCGACGACGAGCACAACTGGGCGTTCACCTTCAATTGGACGCACGCCGACGAGCCGCTGCCGCCGGAAAAGTGGACCCACCCGTACGATCTGGTCGACCGCTTCCACAAGCAGCGCACGCGCGAGAACCGCCACCTGCAGGACCGTGAGGTGATGCGGAACGGCGACTGGACGGGCATTCCCAGCATTCCCGATCAAGACGCCGGCATCCAGGAGAGCATGAAGCCGATCTTCGACCGCAGCCGCGAGCACCTCGGCGGCGCGGACCTGGCGATCATCCACGCGCGGGCGCAGATGCTGGCCTCGATCAAGGCGCTCGCAGAGGGCCGCGACCCGGTGGGAATCGGCATGGACTTCCCGGCCGATCAGATTCAGTGCGTGGTGCAAGTCGTGCCGGGCGACACGCCGTGGCGTGAGTTGGGCCTGCCCACAGGCGTCGCCGCCCCGGCGTAGGGTAGTCCGAACCGCGGTTCCACTGAGGGCAGACCGAGAGCGTTATAGTGCCTCGACCCGCCTATAAACCTCGGCGGATCTCCTGGCGCCCCCCGTCTTCGCATGCCCCATGTGCTCGTCGGCCCGCTCTGGATCGAACCGGAGCGCGCGCGTTCCCGCGCCGCCTACTGCCACTCGGCGAACGCGCCTCCGAACCCGGTGCCCGCCACTGACCGATAACACGGCACGTAGTCGATCAGGCTCATCTGCAGCCCATCGCCCGCGATCGCGCCGCCGAGAATGACCCAGTTGCGGATCTCCGAGGTGCCACTGTTGAAGTGGCTGTTCGGCATGTCGGTCAGCTTATCTGGCGTGCCTTCTTTGAGGCCCTCGAGGATATGCTGGTCGAGGTCCTCCTCCACGACGAAGTGGCTGAGCCCGCCCGACGCGATCACCGCGACGCGCGCCGCGCTGTCCATCGACTCGATCGCCTGCCGCAGCGCCACCCCGAAGTCCCAGCAGCGCTTCATCGTCGGCTGATTCGGCGGGTAATAGGTGTTCACGAAGATCGGCACGTTCGGGATCACTTCGTTGTTCATAAGGCGACGATAGGCGAAGTTGAAGGCGTGGCCAATCACGTCGCCGCGGCGACCCTTCGGCAATTGCTTCGAGTGCGACACGTCGAAGCCGTACTCCATCATCGACTCGATGATGTGCCGGCCGAGCACCGCGTCGGTCGGGTGGCTGACGCGGCCCTCCGGCGCATTGCTGAGCGGCGTGGTCATGAGGCCGAACTGGCGGCTGCGCTCGTCCTCAACCGGCCGCTCGTCGTCGACCGTCTGGCCCCAGTAGACGCTGAAGGTGGGCATATTATCGTCGTGGAACGACTCGTGCTGGTCGTCGCCGAGGATCACGCAGACGTCAGGGGCGACGCGGTCGAGCGTCTCGCCGAGGTGGGCGATGGCGGCCTGGCATGCGTCGTGGCGCGCCTTACGCTTCTCGTCGGTGATCTCCCGCTCGAAGTGGTCGCCGGCGCGCAGTTCGTGCAGTTGCTCGAAGTTGTACTGCTTACCCTGGAACCAGAGCTCCGGATTGCGCTTGTCCGAGGCCTCGCGGAGCTTCCACTCCTCTGGGCTGAGATGGAGCATCGGAGAGTGCGAGGTCCCGATGCCGAGCACGATCTTCGCCATGGCGGTTCACCCCTTTGTCCGTTGGGTGCAGCATAGATGCCCGGTGAGCTGTCGTCAACGGCAGCACGTGCGTGAGTAGGCACGGGCAGCGGGGCTCGTGCGATGGGCATGAACATGCCAAAAACCTACATGTGGGTCGAGGGCTCCGTCTGACGTTTGCTAAGTCCTCCTCAGCGGAGTCGGCACGTAACCACGCGTGCGGTCGATGTGGTCCATGAGACCGACGCTGTTGCCGTCCGGGTCCGCCACGATTGCATCGCGGGCGCCCCGGAATGCGTCGTACGGTGGCTGCTGTCCCGCGTATCCAGCCGTCGTTAGTCTCGCAAAAGTTTCGTCCACCACCTCGGACGATGGCAGCGCGAAGCCAAGAACGGTCTGTGGTGGCTCCGGCGCGCCGGTGGCCAAGAGCCGCACCATGGCCGTATTGTCGAGCTCGAGCGTCGCCCCGCCCTCCGTGGTCGCTTCGGCGTGGCGGCTCCGGCGCCTGGCCGCCACTCAGCGCCGCCGGTGGCCTCCAGTCCGAGGATCCAAGGTCCGTCGCAGCCCTGGTTGTGAGGCGATGGGCCATCAGTTCAGGGGTGGCTGCTCGGCCGCAAGACGTGCCCGCCGCTTCACGTCCTCGGCGAGCTCCCGCATCGACTCACGGGTGATCGCGATTCCCTCGTCGGCGGCAAGTGAAGCTTCAGCCTCATCGATGGCCGTGAGAATCTCAATCCTGCGACGCTCGCGCTCCTCCCAGAGGGACAACGCCTCCTGAACAGCCTCATCTGCGTTGTGGAGTCGCCCGCTCTCTACAGCGTGCTGGATCAATGCTTGTTGGTCAGGCGTCAGGCGGACTTCCATTTCATTCCTCCACCGGATCTGCGGCGAGCTCGGCGAGCACGTCGGTTGCTGGGCGGACGGGGCACCAGCGGGCGAGCGCCGCGAGACCGGCCGCACCAGGCGGGTAGACGGCGTCGGCCACGACGGTCATGTCATAGCCGAGCGCCAGGCCGTCCTGCACCGTGGCCCAGACGCAGCCGGTGGTCGCGCCGCCAGTCACGATCAGCTTGCGCGCATGGACGTTGCGCAGGATGCGGCTCTTTTTCACCACGACGTAATCGCTCGACTCGACCGGCAGACCGTCCATTAGCTCAGCGACCCAGCTTCCTTCGACGAGGAACTCGCCGGCGGCCTCGCGGCGGGGCTCGAGCCACGACCGAGCATGCCCGCTATCGACGAGATCGGCGCGGAGCGCCGTCTTCACCCACACGATCGGGCGCCCAGCGTGGCGCATGGCGGCGACGAGCTCCCGGTACTGACTCAGGAGCCGCTGGCGATCTTCGGTGCGCAGCGTGGGCAGTCCGACGCGCGCCAGTGCGCCATCCTCATGCAACAGATCCCGCTGCACGTCCACGAGCAGCAGCGCCGCGCGACTGAGACTGATTCCCGCTTCCATAAATCGTTTGCCTCCTCACGCCACTGTGAACGATAGCGAATTTATGCGGGCGAGAGTGTGCCGGGGCCGCGAGGCAGAATGATGCCAGGATGTTGCAGCGGTCCGTACTATTCGGGACTGCGAGGCGTCGCAAGCGGCTGGTTGTGGCGCGTGAGTTTGAAGAGGTCCCTGGCCGCGGCAGGGAGAAACTCGTAGCGGTAGGCCATTCAGCTAGGGCGGCCATGCCTGATCCGCCGCCCCTCGACTTCGCTGAGCAGTGAAGCAAGCAACGTCGGCCCATCGACCTGTTCCCCTGCATCGCTCCGCCGGCCTCGGATCAACTCGTCCTCGTCGGGGCCGCCAAGCGTCGGCACCCGGTGCTCATCGAAGTCAATCTCAAGCAGCTCGCCTGGCGCGCACTCCAGCACGTCACACAGGCGCACGAGGGTCTCGAATCGAATACCGGTGCTCTCGCCCCGTTCGAGAGCGGAGACGGTGTCCGGGCGGAGCCCGGCCAGCGCTGCGAGCTGCCGCTGGGAAAGCCCACGCCGCATCCGCAGCGTCGGCAACGTCACCCGTACCACACTCACCGTCGCGACACTCCATACCGTGACGAATGGACTATTCCACCGTGTCAAATCCACTTCCTCGCATACCCGAATCCCCACCGAGTCGCGCTAACCTCTTTCGGCCTTTTGAGTTGTGAGCGGAGTGCCTGCCCCTGCGGAGTCGCGGACGATGGCAGCTCCCGTCCGGGGGATGCGCGGAGGAAAAGGTGGCGGCGTGGTTGATAGAGGCGAGGGCTGCCACCTCTATAGCTATGCCTCGGGCTCATGGCTATACTCGGAGCGAACGCGACGAAGGGGGCACACGATGGTCAAGCTGCGCGCCGCCCATTCCTCCAACCCGCGACTCCAGCCGCTCCGCGAGGGCGCGGTGCAGGCCAAAGGCATCGAATTCGAGTGGGAGACGATCCCTCCTCAGGAGTTGTTCCACCACCAATTGACGCAGAACGACTTTGACGTCTTCGAGTTCTCGATCTCGTCGTACATGATGACGCGCGACCGGCCGCACGGCCCCGCGACGTGGGACTGGGTGGGGGTTCCCGTCTTCCTCAGCCGTGCCTTCCTCGCGCTGAACACGTTCGTCAACGTCGACTCGGGAATGGAGACGTTCGCCGACCTGAAGGGGAAGCGGTTCGGCATCCCGGACTTCCAGATGACCGCCGGCCTGTGGATGCGCGCGATGATCGAGGACCTGTACGGCGTGCGCGCCCAGGACGTCACCTGGTACGTCGGCCGGCCGCCAGAGGCGAGCCATGGCGTCGCGCTCGGACTCGACCAGGCGCCACCGTCGGACGTGCCGATCGTCTGGCCACAGGGCGAGCCGAGGCTCGGCGACCTGCTCATCAAGGGAGAGATCGACGCCGCGTATCCGGACCAGCACCTCGTAATCTCTGAGTCGCCGACCGTGCGGCGGCTCTTCAGCGACGGCGGCCGGCAATTCGTCGCCGACTTCGTCCGCAAGGATGGCTTCACCCCGGTCAACCACACCCTGCTCGTTCAGCGGCGTGTCGTCGAGGAGCACCCGTGGGTGCCTGAGGCGCTCTTCGAGGCGTTCGAGGCCTCCAAGCAGGAGGCGTATCGCCGCGATCGTGCGACGGGCTTGCTCTTTAAAGGTGACGACGCGGAGGTGCAGGCGGGGATCTTCGGCGCCGATCCATATCCCTCCGGCCTCGCCGCGAATCGGGCGATGCTCGAGCGCGGCGCCAAGCAATCGCTCGCGGAGGGCCTGATTCACAACCCGATCGACGTCGATTCGCTCTGGGCCGAATCGCTGCGCAATTCGTAATTCATGAGGAGGTGCTTGAATGGCCGAGCACGTAGAGATGCCTCGCTTCTCGCAAAACGAGCGGGACCAACGCTGGGCGCGGGTTCGCGAGGCGATGGCGGCGCGTGAGATCGCCGTCATCGTCACTTATGCCCACAGCGGACACAATCAGCAGTGGGAGGCCGACTCCCGTTACTTGAGTCATTGCGGGGGCGGCGGTTCCAGCACCGCCTGCGTCTTTCCACTCGACGGCCACCCAACGGTCATCGTCCTGAACCGCCCGGAGTTCTGGTCCGCCGCGCAGGACTGGATCGCCGACGTGCGGCCCGCGGGCTGGGTGTGGTCGAATCCCATCATCTCCCGCCTGCGCGAGCTCGGCATCGATCGCGAGAAAATCGGCATCAGCAGCCTGACCGGCAACCTCCGCGCCCGCGAGGGCACGATGACCCACACCCAGCACGAGGCGCTCCGCGCGGCGTTCCCGAACGCCACCTTCGAGGATGTGTCCCTCATGATGGGCGAGCTGCGCGCGGTGAAGAGCCCGGAGGAGATCGCGGTGCTCGAGAAGGCGACCCAGATCACCGAGGCCGGCGTGCACGGCATGGTGGAGGCCGCGCGGCCTGGCGTGCGCGACTACGAGGTCCACGCGGCGCTGTACTACGCCATGATGAAGCAAGGCTGCGAGGTCCCCACCATGGTGATCTACGGCTCCGGTCCGTTCCCGACCCACGATGCCTTTGTGCCCACCCACCGCACCCTGCAGCGCGGCGATATGCTCGCCAACGAGATCGAGGGCAAGTGGATGGGCTACTCGGCGCAACGAGTGCAGCCAGTGGTGCTGGGCGACCCGCCGCCCGGCGCCCTGAACACGATGGACAAGCAACGCACGGTATTCAACGCGGCGCTGGAGCGGCTGAAGCCGGGAACCCGCTTCGGCGAGATCGCGACCTACATGGAAGAGGTGGCGCAGGAGCTGAACGCGAAGGTCAATCTCACGATGCACGGCCGCGGGCTCGGCGAGGACCGACCGATGCTGGTCGGCGGCGCGCTCACGCCCGATGTGGCCAACTTCGTGCTGCAAGAGGGCAACGTCTTCATCATGAAGCCGAACGTGCGCCCCGCCGATGGCCCGGGCCTCACGTGGGGCGATACGGTGCTCGTTACTGCGAACGGGGGCCGCCGCTTGGGCTCGGACAAGCAGGAACTGGTAGTCATTCCCTGCTGAGTCACGGGGCCCTCATCCCCGGTCCCTGAGGAGGGAGGTTGTAGTTCCATTTTGCGTCGCATTTCGGAAGTATCGATTCCGAAATGCTAACACAGCCGTGGGGCACCTACCCCCGGGGTGGACCCGCTTCGTGGGTCGGATGCGCTGATGGGAGCATCTATTGGGGCACTACGTACAAGCAAGACCTAATCCACGACGGCCAGAATCTCGACGCCGAAGATGGCCCCGCCGCCCCGGATCTCCGGCTCGCTCACGGCGTGTCGCGAGGGCCGGTTCTCCTCATCGGGGAACATCTTCAACCACTCGACGTCTACGGCGTCGCGGTACTTGAAGTCCTTGAGGAAGAGCTGGATGTGGACGATGTCGTCGATGGTGCCACCGGCCGCGTCCATGAAGAGGCGGACGTTCTTGAACATGTGCGCCGCCTGCTCGGCTGGATCCGCCGGCAATAGCTGTCGCTCCACGTCAGTCCCGTAGATCGGCGCCGAGTGGACGATGTTGCCGACTTTGGCACCGAGCGAGATCGGCGTGCGATGGCTCAGCCCCGGCACCTTGATCACCGTGCGCCTTTGCGTCATGGCTACCACCTCTCTGTGCGTCGTTCAATGGCGCCCCTCCCCCGAATTCGGTCCTTCGACGGGCTCACGATGCGCGGGGGGCGGGGCGCCTTCCTATTGTCTACCGCACGATTTGTCTACCGCACGATTTGTCTACCGCACGATTTCCCAGTCGGTCACGTTCCAGGCCACCAGGCCCGTCGCGTCCGGCGACACTGGTACTGGCCCCCGGAGCTGCGCCCCGAACGGGAACGCGCCCAGGTCGTAGTACATGGACATGGTCGGCAGCTCGTCGGTAATCGTCTTCGTGAGCTGCGCCATCTGCTGGATCCGCTGGTTGCGGTCCAGCGTCGAGTTGAAGGTGTCGATCAGCTTGTCGTACGCGGGGTTAGCCCAGCCGCCACGGTTGGTGCCCGTCCAGCGGTTCTCCGGCCTCGGGATTGCCGTGGTGACGAAGTTCGGCACCGCGCTCTCCCCCACGCCCGAGCTGAAGCTGTAGAGGCCGGGGAACGTGGCCCTCGCCTGGCCATCCTGCGTCTGGGAAGCTGGCAGCGTGTTCTCCGACACCTCGAAGCCTGCCTGGCGCCAGCCCGCCGCGATGATCGACCGCTCCGACTCGTACTGCGGCGAGGCGTTCACCTTGAGCTCGAAGCTCATCCGCCCCTCGGTCGGGCTCGCCCACACGCCATCGGCGCCACGGGTGAACCCAGCCTGGGTCATCAATTGCTCGGTCCGCCGCAGGTCGTACGGATACTTCGTGATCGCGCGATCGATTGTCTGGTAGTAGTCCACCGTGGGTGGGAGCATCGTGTCGGTCATGACGCCCTCACCCGAGTAGATCGTGTCGTTGAGCGCCTGCCGGTCGAGTGACGAGGCAAGCGCCTGCCGGATAGGCAACTGGAGCAACGCCGCGGGGCTTACCATCTCCGGTCGGAACTGGAAGTAGGTGGCGCGCCACTGGTCGGTCGTGAAGAGGAGAGTCCCACCGCCGCGCGATGGGAACTCGCGCTTCGCCTCGATGCCCTGGAGGAAGCCGACGCCGTCGTCCGCGGCCATGTCGATCGCGCCGGCGAGCAGATTCGCGAGCACGGCGTTGGCGTCGCCGCCGAAGGTCACGCGGATCTTGTCGATCTTTGGCTTGCCAAGCACGTGCTGATCGAAGGCGGTCGCCTCGATCGCCGAACCGGCATCCCAGCGGGTCAGGCGGTACGGACCCGCGCCAATGAACTCGCGCGTCCAGAACGGTTGGGCGGCGAAGGCATCCCAGTTGGAGTCCTGCGTCGCCTTCTGGTACGCGTTATCGAGCACGTGCTGTGGGAGCGGCGGGAAATTACTGGGGGTGCCCGTTTCTTGCAGCACGCCGGCGCGCGGGTACAGCTTGTTCCAGTGAATCACCACCGTGCGCGGGTCCGGGGCGGAGACGTTGTCGACGAGGCTGAACGGCGGCGAGGAGGCGCCACCGCCGAGGCTCGGGTTGGTGAACACTTTCCAGGCGAAGACGAAGTCGTCGGCGGTCAACGGCTGCCCGTCATGCCACGTCAGATTCGGCTTCAGATGGTAGCTCGTATCCATCGTGCCATCGGCGTTGACCTTCCACGTATCCGTGCCGAGCTGTGGCAACGCCTCAGCCAGGTACGGGCGCGCGCTGCCCTTGTCGTCGATCAGATCGAACGACGCGTTGAAGAGGCGCGTGATGAACTTGACCTTGATCCCCACCGACTGGAGCGGGCGCGCGGACGCCGTGATCGGCTCGGTGCGCACACCCACGTTCAGCGTGCGCTCCTGGGCCGGGGCGGTCTGGGCCTGCCCGCCACTGGCCGCCGGCTGTGACTGCGACGTCGTGGCCGCGGGCGCGGTCGCGCAGCCCGCCATCAGCGCGAGACTCAAGATCATCACCAACCGCGGGCGAATACCCTGCATTCCATTACCTCACTGCTGTGCAATGCTGTGCGAAGAATTCCGGTCGCCTCAAGGCTTCTCGGGAGTTGCGGCGCTGCATCCGTTAGTCGTGCACGCACCAGATGGCCGGCGGCTCGCCGTGCTCGACCGTGAAGATCTTCTCCCACGAATCGCCGCCATCCGCGCTGTGGTACACCCCGGCGTCAACGGCATGCAGTGGCACGTTCGCACGGGAGGGCAGGCCGGCGCCGAAGTAGACCTGGTCCGGGTCGGCGCGGTCGATCACCACGGCCGTGACGCGCGACAGCAGCGTCTCGGGCAGCCCGCCGGTGAGCTTGCGCCACGACGCGCCGCCATCCTCCGTGCGGAACAGTTGGCCGCGCGCACCTGCCGCGCCCGACCAGCTCCGGAACTCGCCGCTCGCGGTACCCAGGATCATCCGGTCGGCATCCCGCGGGTCCATGGCGAAGTCCAGCACGAACTGGCCGCAGCCCTCGGAGATGAACTCCCAGTTCTCGCCGGAATCCGTGCTGCGATACACGCCGCCTCCGCCGCTGCCGGCAAAGACCACACCCGCGCGCTTCGGGTGCGGCAGCACCACGTGCACGTCGAGGTCCAGGTTACGCTTGTCGTACCAGGTATCGCCGTCGTCGGGCGAGATGCCCACGCCGCCGACCTGAATCGCGGTGTAGATGCGGTCACGCTGGTTCGGGTCGACACTCAGGCCGCGGATGTGCACCGCCTCGACCGGCACGGGATAGAACCAGTTGCTCGCGCCGGGCGCACTCCACAGGTCGCCGAGCTTCCCGCTCTTGCCGTCTGGCAGGTATTCGAATACGCCGGCGGGCTCGGTGCCGATCAACAGCCGGCCGTCGTCCTGATAGAGCGAGCGGATCTTCTCCGTCCCCTCCGGCAGTGGCACCGCCTCCCAACTGCGCAGGCCGTCGCGGCTGCGCAGCAGCCCATTGCCGCGAGTGCCGACGTAGACAGTGCCGTCCGTGGTCGTGGCGAAGGCGGTGGCGTCGAGCTCCGGATTGATGACCTCGGGCGTGCCCCAGTTGCGGCCGCCATCGGCGCTTGTGAGCTGGGTGAGGCCGCCTTCCTCGCAGCCGATCAGTAGATGAATTGTGTTTGTCATGGATCTCTCCTGCTTCGATTTAAGACGCAAGGGAACCGGTCATCCTTGAGCGAAGCGAAGGATCCGTGACCCAATAGTTGGCGTCACGGATCCTTCGCTTCG
>JAXDLH010000053.1:0-13637 GCA_034666705.1 Chloroflexota bacterium | reverse complement strand
GTCGTACCGATAAAGCCAACGGCCCCTCGTCCGTAGCGGGCCACCGCGATGGCGGGCACCCCACCTGGCTCGCCCGGCCCTTGCGCTCCATCCCCGTTCAGGTCGAGGTACGATCCCTCCGACAGGTACCCGATGGGCTGGGTGTAGGCATCCCAGTCGACCAGGCCAGTGCCACCCTCTATGGAAAGTGGCGGCGTATTCGTGCTCGCCGGCGCCACATACCGATCAACCACAGCTTCGCCCGCTATGACTCCCGCGGCGCGCATCCCGAACGCCTCCGCCAGTTGGTCAGACTCGCCGGGTCGCTTGCCGTCGGAGAGAAGGAGAAGCGCTCCGCCGCAACGCACGTAGTCCCGATACGCCAGAATCTCCCCGTCGGTGTAGTCACCGTCGCTCCCGATCCGCACAATCAGATCCCCGCGCGGCGTGACGACGGAATCCTGGCTTCGTGCCTCCTCGCGAGCCCCGAGCCGTGCCGTGGAGAGGAGCGTGCCACTTAGCCGCAGCCCTATGCGGTCGGCGATCAGCTCCATAAGTCCATTTGTATGCTCCGGATGCTGCGACGAGAAGCGATACCGGAACGCATCTTCCCCCGTCGGCTCCCCCTCGGGGCCCCACCAGGCGCCGCCCTCCTTGGAAGCATCTACCATAAATGGATAGAGCGGAGTGGGCCTCGCCGTGCTGGCTGGCCCGCCAACCGCCGGTTTGGCGGGCAGGACGACGTGCACGAATAGCTTCGCATCGATGCGGGACTCGGTCGTTTCCACCGCCAGCCCGACGCCGCGCAGCGGGCGGAGCGCATCGTCGATCTCTGCGGAATCGTCACCGCTCGCTCCGACCGCATCCTCGGTGAGCGTCACTGCCGATGGGACCGCCAGGTAGCCGAGAATTTGGAGCGGGTCGGCCAACACCGTGCGGGCGATGGCGTACTCCGGATCGCTGCTGAGCCCTGCCCCGCCGCCGGCGAGGTTCGCAACCAGGTCCTCAGCCAGCCCGCGGCTGGTGGTAACCAGTACCCAGTCGCCCACCAGGGCACCGTAGATCGCCGTATCTCCAACCAGCGGACTGCGGGCGAACTCGATGCCGGCGATCTCCTCGGTGGTCGGGGCATTCTCCGGGGATTCGAGCTGCTCGACCGCGAACATGATCTTGTCGAGCTTTTCTCTGACGAGGTCCGGATCCTGGGCCTCGATCGTGAGTCCGAAGCCAGCATGGTGCAGCACAGGGTCGTCCTCCGGCGTTGGCGCGGCGAAAATCGCCAACTCGCCTGTCATCCACCCGAAAATATCGAGCTCCGGGTCGAGACCGATGCTATTCGCCGCCTGCTGTCGGAACTGAGTGTAGTCATCCGGGTTCGGAAACACTGCCTCAATAACCTGGTCGTAGAGGAGTTTGACGTTATCCCACCCGAGGTAGAACGTCGTCGTCGAAGGGGCGACGGCCGCGCTTTGCAGCGGGTTGGGGCTCTTGCCAACGAGCATCTGCGTCGCCCGCGTCAGCACTGCGCTCTGGATGTCGCTCGTCACGTCCACACGCATGCTCTCCGGGCCAAGCTGCAGCGAGCCCGCGACCCAGCTAACTGGCGCTCCTTCAAACAGCCCGCCACCGCCGAAGAACACGTCCTCCGGCACGTTTGAGAAGAGGAATGCGAGCGGGCCTCCGACCAACCGGCTCGGCGCATCGCGAAACGCCGGGTTCGCCGCCAGACTACGGCCCCCATTCTGAGCGAGTGCCGCCGCGAGTACGCTGCGACTGGTACTCGCCAGCGCATACCCGCCCTTGACCGCCACGTACAGGCCCGGCCCGGCGGCGGTAGGCCCAACGCCGATCACGTCGCCGGCGTCGGTCGGCTCGACGGTTGCGGCCACCCCGCCGCTGGCGAGCCGGGAGTTCATATCGAGCATGAATTGCTGGAAGGCCAGCGTGTTGCCAATGGCCGCGCCGATGAGTAACCCCGGCTCGCGGCAATCGTCCAGGCCGGTGACGCCCTCGTCGAGCTGGGTAAACGCGCCCACGTCGGCCACGGTCGGCACGGCGAAGAAGACCTCGCCACCCACCCACGTCGCCAATCGCTGCCGTAGCTCATCGAGTGAGCTGCTGCCTACGGCGAATCGCGATTGGCGGAATGCCCGGTCGACCTCCGGCGAACGGAGGTACACGGCAGCGAGCCGGTCGAGGTACTGGCTTTGCGGCTGGCTCGGATCGAGGTCGAGCGCCAGGTACACGGGGGCGTCGGAGGGGACGAACTGCGCCCCCGTCCCGAGCGGCTGCACCGTGCGTTGCGCGGCGACGTGGTCCGCCGCAGGCAGCCAGGAGGCCAGTAGCGCGAGGGAAACCAGCAAGGACGCCAGCCGTGAGCGTGCCATAACCCCTCCACTCATTCCGTCATGTCAAGAGCCTACCCGCCAGGACCTGCCAATCAATGCAGCGAAGCTGCCAGAACCTGTCAGATTGCGCCGCGCACGTGTCCGCCAGCAAACAGGATTGGCCGCCGGTCAGGCCACGCTAAGCCAGTGGACCGAGTTGGAGGGCAAATTGCGGCGACCTACTTTGGCGTCCGGTAGATCCGGGCTCTCTGTACTGCATCCCTGTCCGTCCGCTTAGGATCACCGGGGTGACCGCTATGGTGCCGAACGGTGCGGCGGCGAGCGCTCGAGCCCTCACTGAGTCTGGGCAGACGGCAGGGTGGAGACTCGGAATCCAGCGAACGTGGTCTCGGCTTCGCCGTCAGCCGGGTTGCCCATAGTCCCCGCGAGAATGCCCACCCGCCCGCCACGCCGTGCGATGGACGCGTCCCTCAGAGCGGGGATCGATTGCCCATTCACCAGGACGGTCATGGCGTCGCCGCGCACCTCCATGCGGATGAGGTTCTCAGCGCCGTCCGCCTGGATGGCCGCCGCTCGCCCCGCCGCGAGCTGCGTCACTACGTTGTTGTCCTGCTTGGTGACACGGTACGTCCCCGCGCCCGGCGAGACGTAGAAGCCGAAGCTGTTGTTTCCATCGATGCGGTACCGCAAACCATAGAGGGCCTGAGCCACCGATTTCGTCGCCCGCACGCGTGCCTCCACCGCGAAGTCGCCGTCCACAGCGTCCGGCGCTCCGACGAAGGTGACGATCACCTGCCCGTTCTGTACCGCCGGCGTTGGTGGACCCGTGAGCACCACGAGTCCCTGGTCGTTGTATCGCCACGAGGTCGCCATCGCGGCGGTCACTCCGTTCCCGACCGAGATGCGCGTCGTGATCTGCCCGGGGGCGAAGATCCGCAATGAAGGATCGCCTGGGTTATCGGCGCGCAGCAGCGTCTCCCCTGGCCCCGTAGGCGCACTCGGCTGTACCGTCGCCACGTTCCCCGCAGGTCCTGCGGTTGCCGTATCCGGCCGCGGAATCAGGCCGCCTGCCACCACGACTGCGCCAAAGGCAACCGCGACCACGGCCGCACCGACGCCTGCCAGTAACGGCCAGCGGCGGCGCTGCCTCTTCACGTCCGGCGCCGGATGTGCAGGCAATGCCGACACACTCGCCGCCGGTCGTGCCTCGGCGAGCACCGGTGGCTCGCGGGTCTCGATGACCGACAACGAGTCAGCCACGGCGACCGGCTGCACGCCGGTTCCCCCTACGGCGGGCAACGGCGGGACCTCGCTCGCAACCGAAGCCACTGGGAGATCGAGGGGCTCATCGCCCTCCTGTTCTGCAATGGGCTTCGCGAGCTCGGCCGCGATGAAGGTGCTCAGCTCCTCCACGTCGGTGCGCCAGTGGATGTCGGTTAGCTGGAATGCATTGCGGCGCGCGAGCCGGATGAGGGGCCTCGGCAGGTCTTGCGCGCGGGGCATCGTCGCACCCTCAACCAGCACGGGAATGGTCCAGACCCCATTGCGCAGCGCCGAGGCGATCTCCAGCCGCACGAAGTCGTGGGCATTGTCCAGCCGGCGCTGGCCGTCCCGATCGGTGGCGGCGAGCCATCGTTTGCCGATCACGACGAGCAGAATCCGGCAGGCGGCGGCGCGGCGCTCGATCATCTCCACGAAATCGACGCCGGGCTTGATGGCGTCGATGTCCATGAACACCTGGTCGGCACCGAGCCGGCGGCTCAGCTCGTCGTAGAGCCGCCCCGCGTACGGGGCGCTATCCTCGCGCCGGTAGTTGATGAACACGCCCGAGACGGGGCCAGCCGGTTCACTCATCGTCGCGCTCGGACGGGCGGCTGGGTACACCGCCGGTCCCGCCAAGCCAACCAACGCGGCGGAACACGAACAGGATGACGACCGTACTCACAAGCATTCCGAGGAGCGCCAGCGGATACCCGTACTGGAAGTCCAGCTCCGGGAGGTAGTGAAAGTTCATGCCGTAGATGGCAGGGATGAAAGCCGGCACCATCAACCCGATTGTGAGCGCGGTCATGGTCCGCACCGATTGATTCAGGCGGTTCGACGTGATCGACAAGTACGAATCGACCGCGCTGGAGAGCAGGTCGCGCTGCAGGTCGAGCGTGTCGATGACGCGGATCGAGTGATCGTACACGTCCGCCAGGTAGGGCACGAGCTCGGTCGGGAAGATCGGCACGTCGCGCCGGATCAGCACGTTGAGCACGTCGCGCGTGGGGCCGAGCACGCGCCGCGCGTCGAGGAGTTGGCGGCGCATGCTGAACACCGCCTCGATGACGCCCGGGGCGCCGTCAAAGACGTCCTGCTCCAGGTCTTCGATGCGGTCCGCCAGTTCGTCCACCGCTGGGAAATAGCCGTCGAGGATCGCATCGAACAGCGCATAGACCTGGTACGCGACGCCGAGGTCGTGGTGGGCATCGGCCGCGATCCAGCGCGCGACGGCGGCCTTGATCTCCGGCATCGGCACCTCGTGGAGCGTCACGACGTAGTTGCGGCCCCAGAAGCAGTGCACCTCGTGCGTGAGGATCGGCCGCTCTCTGGTGCTCGCCGCGGCGTAGAGCACGATGAAGTAGAAGTCCCCATACTCGTCGACCTTGGGCCGCTGCTTGCGCCGCAGCGCATCTTCGAGCGCCAGCTCGTGAAAGTTGAAGGCGTCGCGCAGCAGCGCGATGTCGTCCGGGCCTGGCGCCTCGATGTCGAGCCAGATGCGCGCCCGCTCGTCGTGGAGCAACTCGCGGACGTCGGTGCACTCCACCTCGTGCGGAGGCGCGTCGCCAATCTGCGCGATCGCCCGTTGAATTGACACCGCATCACCTAACCCTGCGCTGGCGCAGTATCCCCTGCGTCACCCGCGCCGTCAAGTTACCCTGAATCACGAGCGCGGCGAGCTTGATTTGTCCATCGCGAGCAGCAACCCCCGAGTCACCCGCGCCGTCAAGCTACCTTGAATCGCGTGGAGACACTCAAGGCCCGCGCGCCGCAGGACCTGAGTCACCCGCGCCGTCAACTTGCCTTGAATCAAAGCGCTCCGTCGCCATCTATGACGTGCTCGGACTACCTGAGTCACCCGCGTCGTCAAGCTGCCTTGAATCCTCACTCGCCACGGTGGTCCACGACGGGCAGCTCTACACCTGAGTCACCCGCGCCGTCAAGCTGCCATGAATCCGTTCGCCCTGAGGCGCTCGAAGGGCGGACCCTGCGAGTACAACATTGGTTCCACCGGGTCCGTGCTTCGAGTGCCTCAGCACGAACGGTTGGGGGGCACCACGAACGAGTGGAGAGGTTGGGTACATCCACTATGGAGACATCCACTCAGCACGAACGGATGGCGGATCGCCACGCACGGGTGGGGCACCACGCATGGGTGGGGTGCCACGATTGGGTTGCTCGCCACGACTGGGTGGGGCACCACGGTCGGGTGGGGCGCCACGGTTGGGTGGGGCACCACGGTCGGGTGGAGCGCCACGACGGGTGGGTAGTGGGCGTTGGCGGCGCCCCAAACCGGCTATCCTGGGGCGAGCACGCACGGAGGTGGCCTTGATGGAAAATCCGAGTGGCCGCGAAGGTAGCACTGCGCTCTTCGCCCGGCCGGAGATTCGCGGCGAGGGCCCGCTCAAGGTCACCGGTCGCGCCCGCTACGTCGCCGACGTGCGCATGCCCGGCATGCTGTGGGCGACGTTCGTGTTGAGCCCGCACCCGCACGCCCGCATCGTCTCGATCGACACGCGCGCCGCCCGCGCGGTACCCGGCGTGCACGCCGTGCTCACCGCCGCCGATATCGGCCAGCGCCGCTTCGGTAAGATCCTCTACGACTGGCCGGTGCTCGCGTGGGAGCGGGTCCGCTTCGTGGGCGACCGGGTGGCGGCCATTGCCGCGGAGACACGAGAAGCGGCCGAGGACGCCGCGGCGCTCGTGCAGGTCGAGTACGAGGAGCTACCGGCGCTCTTCGATGCGGAGGAGGCGCTCGCTCCCGACGCCATCGTGCTCCATCCCGACGCCGCCGCATACCGGCACGAGCCCGCGAAGCGACCGCCGGTGGCGCATCCCAACCTCCAGGGCTATCGGCTGATCACCAAAGGCGGCGACCTCGCGGGCGCGTTCGCCCAGGCCGACGTGATCGTCGAGGACGTGTTCACCGCCGCGCGCCAGCACCAGGGCTATATCGAGCCGCATGGCTGCGTGGTGTGGATCGAGCCGGACGGCACCGTGCAGGTCATCTCCACCAACAAGGCGCCCTTTGCCCTCCGCCACCAGATGGCCGTGGTCACCGGGGTGCCCGCTGAGCGGATCGTGGTGGACTGCGCCTTCATTGGCGGCGACTTCGGCGGCAAGGGGCTCTCGCTCGACGAGTACGCCTGCTACTTCCTGGCGCAGGCGACGGGCCGACCGGTCAAGTCGATCTTGAGCTACCGCGATGAGCTGACCGTGGTCAACCCGCGCCACCGCGGCAAGCTCTATTTACGCACGGGCGTCACCCGCGATGGGCGGATCGTGGCCCACGAGTCGCGCACCTACTACGACGATGGCGCCTACGCAGCCGGGCGGGTCTTGCCCGGACCGCTGCTGGATGGCTGGAGCGCGATGGAGGTGTACAACGTGCCGCACGCCCGGATCGAGACGTTCCTGGTGTACACGAACACGCCGCCCGGCGGGCAGATGCGCGCGCCCGGCGCGTCGCACACCAGCTTCGCCGGCGAGGTGCACGTCGACCACATCGCCCGCGAGCTGAGTATCGACCCACTCGAGCTGCGGCTCCGCAATGCCCTGCGCGAAGGTGACGTGGGCCCGAGCGGCGAGCGCATTCGCAATCCGCGCGCGGTCGAGCTGCTGGAGATGATCCGCCGCGAGACCGACTGGGGCGCGCCGCTGCCGCCGGGCCGCGGTCGCGGGCTCTCGCTGCGTGCCCGCCACTCCGGCGAGGGGAAGAGCGAGGCGGCGCTGCGCCTGCTGCCCGGCGGGAGGATCGAGGCGTTTCACGGCGTCGGCGACCAGGGCGGGGGCGCCGGCACGGTGATGCAGCGGGTGGCCGCGAGCGTGCTCGGCGTCGAGCCAGCGCGAATCGACGTGCGCTACGGCACCACGGCCGACGCGCCATTCCACCCCGGCACCGGCTCGAGCCGCGCTACGCGCCTGCTGGGCCAGGCAACGCTCGCCGCAGCCACGAGCATGCGCGAGAAGCTCGCGGAGTTGGCGGCGGACGCGATGGACTGGCCGGCGGAGCTCGTGCGGATTGAGGACGATCGCTTCGTGGTCGCAGACGGCAGCGGCGACGCGGCGGACTTTGCGGCGGTGTGCGACCGAATCCTGGCGCACAACGCGGTGGACGCGTACGGCGAGTACGACAGCGCCGAGCACGGCCACGAGGAGGGGCGCGACTACAGCTTCTCGGTGTTGATGGTCGAGGTCGAGGTGGATGCGGAGACCGGCCAGGTCCACCCCACCGACGCGGTGCTGGCGGTCGACGTGAGCACCATCATCAACCCGGTGGCGCACCAGGGCCAACTCGACGGCGGTTTCGTCTTCGGCCTGGGCAATGCGCTCACCGAGGAACTGGAGCTCGAGGAGGGCCGCGTCACCACCGCGCACCTCGGCGACTACAAGCTGCCGACCGCGCGCGACATCCCGCCGCTGCGTACGATCAAGGTGCCAACCGAGATCGGCCCCGGCCCGTTCGGCGCGAAAGGCGTCGGCGAGAACGTGAACAACGCGGTGCCGCCGGCCGTGGCGAACGCCGTGTACGCCGCAATCGGCGTGCCGATGCGGCACATGCCAATCACCGCCGAGCGCGTGCTCGCCGCCCTCGAGGAAGCGAGCGGCCGGTCGCCGAGCACGTCATCCGCGCCTTGACGTTCGACCGCCCGACGGCCTGCCTGTCCACTACCGCTTGACCGGAGCCCTTGCTCTCCGTATGATCGCGCCTGTGGTCACGCCTCAGGCACCAAGCCAGACGTGGGAGGCCGAATCGGTGAGAAGACGCGGATCGTGGCTCGGCCTCAGGGCAGCGGGAGCAGTGCTCGCGCTTATGGCCCTCCTCGGCGCATGTGCGCCGGCGAGCCCAAAGAACTCGAACAGTGTGGCTCCCAGTGCGGCCGAGGCGCCGCCGCGGCTGAAGTCCTTGACGCTGGCGTCCTCCAATGAGCGGCCAGTGCTCCAATCCAAGCTGACGGGATCGATTGCGGCGTACCAGCGATGGTTCTGGTTTGCCAATGCGTACCTCGCCGCCCTGGATGGCTCGGAAACGCCACACCCCATACTCGCGGAGGAGATCCCGTCGTTTGAGCGGCATACCTGGACGGCTCGCGCCGACGGCACGATGGAGACGATCTACAAGCTTCGGCAGTCCGCCAGGTGGCACGACGGCGCGCCGGTCGTGGCGAGGGACTTCGTCTTCGCCTGGGAGGTTTATCTCGACCCCGAGTTTCCCGCATACGACCGGAGCGTAGAGCGGCTCATCTCGGCGATCGATACGCCCGACGACCATACCCTGGTCATCCAGTGGCGAGGGATATCCATCGCCGCCGACTCCATCGGTCGAGGCTCCCTCGAGCCCATCCCCAGCCACCTGCTCGAGGAGTTGTACCGCACGAACCACGCCGCCTTCGTCGACCCGAATGCGAAGCAGTGGTCAGCCGAGTTCATTGGCGCCGGCCCGTTCCGGGTGGACCAATGGGCCCCCAGTGAAGGCCGCTACGTCTTCGCGGCCTTCGACGGGTTTGCATTGGGGCGGCCCAAGATCGACCGTCTTACGATTAGCGTTATCCCTGATGACAACGCGATCCTGGCGGCGTTTCTGGCGGGGACCGTCGACGTCTCCTTCGAGTCGATCAACACTGATGCGGCCCTGGTCCTGCGCGACCGATGGGAATCGCAGGGCAAGGGCAAGATCGTGTTCAACCCGGGCGGCCTGCGCCTGCTCAGTTTCCAGTTGCGGAACCTTCCCGGCGTCGACCCAGCCCTCGGCGATAGGCGCGTGCGGAAGGCGCTGAGCCTCGCCATCGATCGTGAGGGGCTGGCGAACCTCCAGCCACCCGGCTTCACGCCCGCCGGCTACTACATGATGAGCTTTACCGACCGTCTCTATCCGACCGTCGAGCGGACGATCCCCAAGGATACGTATGACGCGCCTGCGGCCGGTCGCCTATTAGACGACGCAGGGTACCGGGCCAGCCCCGACGGGCTGCGGCGCAATGCGGCGGGCGATCGCCTCGAAGTGCCGTTGCTCACGATTCCCGGACTGGAGGATGAGGGCATCGCGGCGGTGATCAGCGGCAACTGGGGGCAGGTGGGCGTGGATGGGGGCATGGCCGTCATTCCTCAGGCCCGCCGCAACGACAGTGAACTCCGGGCGACCTTCCCCGGCGCGCACTCGCGAAGCACGAATCCGAACTATCTCTCGCCTTCGGTGTTCGATTACACCAGCAGCCGCATTCCCAGTGAGGCCAACCGCTGGAACGGCACCAACCTGGGCGGCTATAGCTCCCCGGAAACTGATCGGCTTGCGGCAGCCATCTTGGGCAGCCTCGACGTGCGCGAGCGGGACCGGCTGACGTTGGAGTTCGTGCAGCAGTTCAGCGAGGACGCGGCCGTCCTGCCCACCCTGTTCAAGTCCAATTTCTACGTCGTCGCGCGGGGCATCAGCGGGTACGACCTAACGCTGTCGCAGGTCCAGGGCAGCGCATTTGCCTGGAACATCTACGACTGGACGATGGAATAGCGCCTCGCCGTCATCGGCCCCGACTCGTTTGGCTGCCTATTGCGGCTCCGGCATCGCCCGCAGGGCGAGCGACGTGACCTCGCGGCGGGCGAGGTAGCCCACGATCGCCTCATCCGCGCGCGCGACGCACTCGGCGACCGAGCGGCCGCGCACGATGCAGTCCGGCAGCCCCGGCACCACCGCGGTGTAGCCGCCCCGCTCCGCATCCGCCTCGAGCATAATCGTGTACCCGCGCACTCGCTACCTCGATACTAATGGCTCAACGTGCCTCTACCACGATATGTCGGCCGGGCATGACGCTGGTTACAGGCGCCCCACGAGGCGGAAGCGGAAACCGACTGGTATTGTGGATGCACACACGCATGCGGGAGCAGAAGCTCGATCAAGAAAAGCTCCAGAACAGCTCATGCGAAAATGCAGTGTGCATCGAGAGCAGTTGGGCCGAAGGTTTCCGCGGCAATCCGACGAATTGAGCGGGATGGATGGACATTGGTCAGAACTACCGGTAGCCACCGATAGTTCAAGCATCCCTCGAAGCCTGGCACAGTCACGATTGCAGGTCACGCGAGTGCCGACCTCGCGCCAGGCACCGGGATAGCATCCTGCGTCAAGCTGGCCTGAAGGGAGTAAGCAGCCATACGATACGTTCTGGTTTACGAGCGCGGGGGAACTGGATGGTCAGCTTACCTGCCGGATTTGCCTGGTTGCGTGGCGGCAGGCGACACGCGGGAGGAGGTTAAACAGCTCATCAACGAGGCTACCACCCTTCACATCGCTTCTTTGAGAGAGAGCGGAGAGCCGATCCCAGAGCCGCAGGCGCAAACAGACCTTGTGGAAGTGTAGAACCGAGCCGGACTACCGCTCGCGGTGCATGATCACCCCGACGGGAATAGCTGGCGGCGCAGGCCGACGCGGTCGAAGCGCTCGATGAAGCTCACTTTCTTGCCGTGCCGGGCGCGCAGCTCATCCAGTTGGTCGTGGAACCGGCTGAGCGTGCCGGTTCGTTCACCGAGCTCGCGCAGGTCCACGAGCAGCCGCACGGCCTCGTCGTAGGCGTTTGGCTGCTTCGATTGGACGAGCGACTCGACCTGCTGCCAGATGGCATCCTCGTGCCCGACGAGCCCCTCGAGATATGAAGTACGCTGCGCTGCCTCTTCGCGCTGGCGACGCGCCTGCTCCTGTGCCCGACGCTCGGCTTCCTCACGCTGCCGCACCGCAGTCCGCTGCTCTGTCGATTCCAGCAACTCCGCGACCGTCCGCCGCTGAGCTGAGTCGTCCGCCGGGCTGGCCGCTAGCTGGGAGCCTTCGCGCGCACGTCGCGTGAGCTCGGCCTGGAGGTGCAACGTTTCGCCGCGCGCGACGCGAACGAGCAACTGGTCCTTCTCCTCCACCGGAAGCGTCGTGATCCACTGCTCTACGTCTCCGGCCGATGGCCGGCTCTCGCCAACGTCGATGCTGGCTTCCGCAGCAACCGCGATGAGGTCCTCGTCGAGGCGGAGGAACTCCGCGAGCGTGACGAGCGCTGGCGAGAGAGCGCCCAGCCCGGGCGGAACTGGCGGCTCGCCGTCATCGTCGTCTACGAACCCCACCTGCACGCGATAGAGCCAACCCAGGTACAGGGCTCGCAGGTCGCCCGCGGCAAGCTCCTCGCGGAGCGGCAGCAACGAGGGGAGCCAGTCGCCACCCTCCTCGTCGTCATATTCAGGTTCTTCGTCTCCCGAGGTGAACTCGAGGATGATGTGGTCGCCGCTCTCGCTAACAGCTAATCCATCGTCGCCGCTGTACTCGTAGACGAGGTCAGCGGCGAGCAGTGCACGCGGCAGGCGCAGCATGAACCAGTGCGTTCCCCAATTGGCGATGTAGAGGAACGCGTCGTAGTACCGCTTCATCATCTCCGAGGGGTCACCCTTAAAGTCGCCCCACTGGTACTCATTGACGAAGCGGGTCGGCGTGATTTTCGCGCGCGTGGTGATCGCGCGGATCTCGGCCATCTGCGCTGCGGTCAGCGGCCGATCGATCGCCCGAAACTCATAGTACTGATACTCGCTCATGGTGCGCCCCCAACGCATCCGGATCGAAGAAACGGCGCATGGCCTTATCCTCCCGCCCATTATGAGAATTGTGCGTCAAGCCGCCACCTCCTGCCTCCCCGGCGCCTGCACTGTGAGCAGCACGGCGAAGCTGCAGAGCATCATGAGGCCGGCGAAGACGAAGCCCCAGCGGTAACCGCCGCTGAGGTCCGCCAGGGCGCCGGCCAACAGGGCGCCGAACGGCTGGGTGAGCGACCAGAGCATCGAGCCGAGGCCGGTGAACTCGCCGGCGCGCTCCTGGGGCATGAGGTCGGCGAGCAGCGGGAAGGCGAGCACGTAGGGGATCGCGTTGCCAATGCCAATAAAGAAGATCGCCGGTAGTAACTGCTCGATGGTGCGGGCCTGCGAGCCGAGCAGGATCGCCACGGCGAAGAACACGAGCCCGATCAGTTGTACCCGCTTCTTGCCAATCCGGTCGCCGAGCAGGCCCGCCGGATAGGCGAAGCCGGCCGTGCAGATCGCGAGCATCGTCACGAGGAAGAACGAGGTGCCGGCGTCGAGCCCCGGCTCGAACACGCCGAAGCGGGTCAGGAACGGCGCCGCCGCACCGCCGCCGAGCCAGAAGAACGTCATCGCCAGCGAGTACTTCACCACCTCGCGGTACTGCAGCACGTCGCGCACGTACGCGACAACGCCAACACGGGGTCCGCTGGCTTTCGGTGGCTCGGCGACGATCGGTGGCTCCTGCACGCCGAAGAAGGTGATGGCGAAGCAGGCGATCACGCCGAGGGCTACGGCGAGGATCACCGCAGTCTGACTCAGGTCCCAGACGAACGCCGCCATCAGCACCACGCCGATCTGCCCGACCATCCCGAAGATGCCCATGAAGCTGCCGACGCGGCCGCGCTGCGCTTCGGGCGTCAGGTCGGCCAGCAGCGCCAGGTACGGGTCGTTGGCGATGGCGAGCAGGAAAGCCAGCACCGAGACGACGGCGACCATCGGCACGAGTGGTGGATCGAAGGCGAGAAAGGCGAGAGCCAGCGCGGTGAGCGGCGCGCCAACCAGAAAGTACGGGCGGCGCCGGCCGAACCGGGTCCGCGTGCGGTCGCTGAGCAGCCCGATCACCGGCTGCACGAGCCCGCCGACCCCCGACCGCTCCTGGGCCAGTAGCCCGACGAGCCAGCCCGGCAGGCCATACGGCACGAGGTACAGCGGCAACGCCGCATTGGTGAACGCCGCGACCATATTGGTGCCGGCACTCGCCACGCTGTACAGCAGCATGGTCTTGAGCGAAAGGGGCCTTTTCATCATCGCTGGGCTAATCCCACTCTATCGCGTGAGGGAAACGTATGTTGGGTTGCATGCTCTGTAACCGGCGCCTCCCCGCGTTTTTCGGCCCTCCGCTCCGCCGTGGGTCCTTCGACAGGCTCAGGATGCGCGGGCTTCGACAGGCTCAGGATGCGCGGGCTTCGACAGGCTCAGGATGCGCGGGCTTCGACAGGCTCAGGATGC
>JAXDLH010000052.1:0-2945 GCA_034666705.1 Chloroflexota bacterium | reverse complement strand
CAGCGTCTTGGGCATCGTCTTGGTCTTGTCCGTCGCATACCACTGCGCAAGGTCGAAGCTGCGGCGGTCCTGGATCAACGCCAGCCCCCCGACCTCGTTGACGTCGAGCCAGGTCCGCGCCCCGGAGCCGCGCTCGACCCCGATCTCGAAGCTGGTGGCCATCGCCGGTGCGGCCTTGAAATCATAGACCTCGGCGGCCCGCACCCAGAGCTCGCGACCTGCAATCGGGGCTGGCACCGCCAACTCAAACCGGAACGTGCCGCCCGGGTCGCGCGGGCTCGCCACCATGCCCGTGGTGTTGCCAAAGAACGAGCCATTGAAGCTGCCGCCCGCTTGCGCGAAGCGGAACTCGTCGGCCGCCATGCCGCCGGCCTGGGTGTTCGGGCGTCCCAACGAGTTCTGGCCGATCGTATTGCCGTCATCAAAATGGTCGACCGTCGTGGGACCGCTCCCCCAGGCGAACGAGTGCTGGACAGAGTCGAAGTGGACCCCGGCAGGCTGGACCTTGCCGATGAAGTAGTCGCTGTGGTTCTGCCCGAGCAGTGCGTGCCGAAACAGCGCACAGCCGTAGGCCGACAGGATCGCTTCCTGCGCGGGGCGTGCCATGAGCGCAAGTCCGCCGCCCGTATCGTCCGGCCATTGCCGATTGAAGTGGTTGTGGTTGGCGTGCTCCACGAAGAGCTGGCAGCGAAAGCCCGACGCGGTGGCCTGATCGTAGAACGTTGCCCCGCTGAGGTCGACTACGTCGCCGTCATAGGCGGGCAGGATGGTCAGAAAGTACGGGTAGCCATGCGGCCGCCCGCTCGACGACCCGAAGTTCACCGGCGCGAGCGCGAGCACCGCCTGAATCACGACGCCCGGGAGCGTGAGCATCTCTGGCACGGTGACCACGGCGTCCCCGCCACGCGAGTGGCCCATCAGCCCGACCCGCCCGAAATCAAGATGGCCGCCAAACAGGGGATCCCCTGTGGCATTGAGATTCTGGAAGAAGGCGATGGAGCGCAGCACCAACTCGGCGCGATCGTGGATATTGTCCGCCGCCCCGCCCCAGGCATCGGTGTCGACGCAGTCGACCGAGACCGCGACCATGCCCATCTGGGCGAGTTGGCGCTGGAGGTAGTCGTAGCCCAGGTAGCTGGGCGTGGGCGGCGTGGTCCCATGGCGCCCGTGGACCAGAAACACCATCGGCACCGGCCCCAGCTTGGCGAGCCGCTGGTAAAACGGGGCGCCCTCGGCATCCCGCTCGGCCGGGTAGTACACGGTGCCGTGGATGCGGGTGGTGTTGGTGCGCACCATTACCGGGCCGCCGTCATAGGTCTGGAAGCCAACCGGGAAGAGGTTCAGCCACGCGGGGTTGCCCCAGACGGGCGGCGCCACGCAGGCAGACCGAATCTCCTGGGCGGTTGCACTGACGCAGGGGCCCACCATCTGTAGCACGTGGACGGTGTCGGCGTGGTGAATCGCGCGGTTCACCACGAGCACCGGGCCGCTGCCATCCGCCGCCTGCATCAGGTTGATGAAGACCTGGATCCGGGCATTCGCGTCATAGCCAAGCAGGGTCACCACGGTATCGCCGTCTTGAATCGGCCCGACGGTTGGCGCCCCGAGGTGGGTGCAGGGAAAGGCGGTCGTCGTGCCATGAGGATTCTGCGGATCGCTGGGGCACAACCACTGCCAGACTTCGAATGGCTCGCCGGCGCCAATTGGCCCGCCGCCAACCGTGACCACGGTGCGCCCGCCCCATGAGCGGAATGGGCCCTGATCGGCTCCACTCCGCTTCACCATGAAGCGGCAGCCATTGACGAGCCCGTTGACGACGACCTGCTGCGCGCCCTCGATCACGTCCTCGAACGACGGCGCGGGGAGCGGGAGCGCCGCCAGTTGGGTCGTTTCCGTGGCCGAGGCGGGGCTCGGGTCCCCGCAGAGGTCCGACCAGGCGAGGACGTCCTGACTCGGCCCGTAGTCGGGCGCCACATTGACGCCTTGGTGGGGGATGGCTCCGTTCACCCGCCCGACCTCGGCGCCGGCGGCTGTGATCCAAACATTGGCGCCCGCGAGCAGGTTGCCCACCCCGGTGCGAGACCCGCAGTCGAATACCGGGGCCGGATTGATCACCGGCCGTGGCGGTCCCGCGGGATAGTCGACGGTGTGGTCCCGCACCGTTTCTCCTGGACCCCAATCGCTCGTGACGCCCCCGAAATGCTGCCGCGCTCGTACCAACCGGTCCTTGACGAGCGCAGACGGTAATGGGAGGATCGCGCCATTCGGCTCCGGGAAGCCGCCCGGCGCGCCGGCGATCACTACGCCCCCGGCGATCTCGAGGTCCAGCGTAGCCTGTGGAATGTAGCCTCGCACCTGGACGACCGTGCCGCACTGGTAGAGCGGGCCCACCACGATCGGGGGAGAGATCGCTCGGGGATCCTTGCGAAGCTCGAGCCCCTTCGTCGGTACTTCCATATTGCTCCCCTGCTACCGCCAACGAGTCTGCATGACGTCGGAACCGCGCCGTGCACCACGCAGGACAGTAGGATAGCGCGTGGCTCGTCGCGGAGAATGTGGATTCGACGGCGGCGCCGGTGTCAGGCGCGCGACAGTTTGCCAGGAGGGCGCATCGGCGTGGCGCGCGCACGCCCGAGGGGCGATGGGTGCAGCGACCCGCTCCAGCCGGGGGAGCCGATCCGGGCCAACCGTACCCTGAGGAGCGATGGGTGCGGCGCCTGGCGGTCCGCGACGCCGGCTTCCTATAGTAAGGTCGCCTAATAAAGGTCGTGGCGAAAGCGCCCGCGGCCACCGCTCTACCACGGAGGACACAATGATGGCCACCGCTGTGCCGACGAGCAGCGCGATCCGGCGGCGGCTGCGGCGGCCGGCCCGCGGGCCGGCGTGAGCTCGCTGCCGCCGGCCCAGCGCCACCGCGACTTCTGCATCTTCTGGGTGGGGGGCGG
>JAXDLH010000051.1:0-2878 GCA_034666705.1 Chloroflexota bacterium | reverse complement strand
TCCTGAACTCGTGCATGCACCGCGGGGAGAAGGTCTGCCGGTACGACCAGGGCAACGCGCTGGTCTTCACCTGCCCCTTCCACGCCTGGACGTACGACTCCAAGGGCCAGCTCGTCGGCGCCAACGGGATCAACAACCCGAACTCCTACAACGGGGAGATCGACCGCGAGCGCTGGGGGCTGGCGGAGGTCGCACAGTTCAAGAACTTCCACGGCATGCTGTGGGCGACCTGGGACCGGAAGGCGCCCTCGTTCGAAGACTACCTCGGGCCCTGGGCCGAGAGCGTGCGCTACATGGCCGAGGCGAGCGATGGGACCGACGCCGGCCTCGAGGTGTTCACCCCCTTCCAGAAGTGGCGCGTGCCCACGAACTGGAAGATCCCCGCTTTCACGTCCGCGACTGACCTGGAGCATGCCGCGATGACGCACCGCTCGGTCAACGCGGCGGCCATCGGCCCGATGCGCGGCCTCGGCGACGGTGGCGAACGGCACGGCAGAAGGGGCCACATCCCCTCCGTACGCTATGCCGTGGGCGACCACAACCTGGGGCACGGGGGCAACTGGGCAGAGTTTCAGGCCCCCGGCATTGCGCCCTACCAGGACACCTGGTACGAGCCCGGGGTTGACGACTATTACCGCGCCCAACACGCCAAGAAGATGGAGAAGTACAAGGACACCATCATGCCGCCGCACGGCCGTGGTGCGGGGCACTTCTGCGTCTTCCCGAACTTCATCATGGATGACTGGCGCTGGCGCTTCTGGCACCCGCACCAGGTGGGTGTCGTCGAGCGCTGGAGCCTGTTCAGCGTCGATAAGGACGCCCCCAAGCATGTGAAGGATGCGATCCGCCACTATGCGATGCGCTACAACGGACCTTCCGGCTGCACCGAGTCGGACGACATGGAGAACTGGAACTACGTCTACCCGGCTAGCCAGGGTTTCCAGGCGCGTCAGCACAACTACAACTTCGCCAACGGCTTCGGCCGCGGCGTCGAGCGCACCGACGTGCCCGGGGCGATGGTGTTCAACAGCAGCCGCACCGAGGAATCGCACCGGGCCCGCTTCAGCCGCTGGCTGGCCTTCATGGAGGCCAATAGCTGGGACGATCTCTACCCGGTCAACCCAGCCGCTAACCACCGAATCTGGTAGGACCTGCAGGCCATCTAGAGCGGTGGTATCCGCCATTTGAGACTTTCGGAGGGCAAACAAATGGGGCCGTCGATCCGTGGAGGGTCGGCGGCCCCATTTGAATGGCTGCTGCCGCAACTATGCGGTCCGCCTCTTGCGAGCTGATATCGGCCAAGCGCGGCTGAGCCGTGGAATGCAGCGCTCAAACACCGCCTGGCGAGCCGGACACCATCACCGCAGAGTTGCGAACCAGCCCGCTACTCGGCCGCGTCCTCGTACTTCCACTCGTAGTTGCGGGTGCGGTACGCCTCCTCGGGCATGTCGCTCTTGATCCCGCGCTTCGCCAGCTCGCTCTCGAACTTCTCGCGGATCCACGGCTCTTCCGCTGAGTAATCAATCTGGTCGCGCACGCGATCCTCGACCGACTCGCTGCGACCGAAGAACTGTGGCAACGGGTGCATCGCCAGGTAGCGCGCGCGATCGGCGCCGACGTTGAAATGTTGGTGGAACCAGCGGTTCGGCGGCACGAACATGCTGCACTCGTGCCAGGGCACCACGATCTTCTCCTGCCCCTCCTGCCAGAGCACGGAGAAGCCCTCACCTGCCGGGATCACGATCACGCGGCCGGGGCCGTGACGGTGCGCCCGCTTGTAGGTGCGAGCGGGAAAGACCGACATGTGGCCCGACATCTCAGAGCCGGGGAAGCTCACCCGCACCACGTGCCCGCCGGCGCCACGGCCGTAGAACGGTACCAGCTTGTCCCACGCGCGCATATCCGGAAAGAAGTTGCCCATCCAGAACACGCCGCCTCGCTGGACGCCCTCCCGCCGCATCTCTTTCGCCGCCGAGTAGAGCTCGTCGCCGAGTGCCGGCGTGCGGGGCTGCGCCGTTGGATTGTTGAAGAAGAAGTCGGGATCCTGTACTGCCGACATCGCCACGGGCAGGTAGTTGTAGTGGAGCAGGCGCGCCGGCTGATCGCCGCGCGCATTCGAGATCTGGTGCCAGTATCCGCGTGGAATCAGGAACATACTGTGCTCCTGCCACTCGAAGGTCTTCTTCGTGCTGACGTCGTCGGTCCACACAGTCGTCAAGCCCCGGCCCGAGGCAACGTAGACCGCCTCGTCCACGGCGAACTTCAACGGTGGCAGTGTCGCGCCCGGCCGGAGCTCGCTGACCCGCGCCTCACTCACCCCTTCCTGGCCTGACAGTTGGATGAAGCATGCATCGCACTCCCGCTGCTCCCAGCGGCCAAGCGGAATCGTGCGCAAGTCCTCCACGTAGTAGCCCCGGTGAATCGGGATGCCAATGGACTCCATCCAATGGTCATAGGTAAAGCCGCCAGTGTTGAAGCCCTGCGCGGACGGAACGTACGTTGCTGGACGCTCGGTCTCGACCATTACCCCTCCAAGCTCGGCCCCGACGAACGCGAGATCCCATCGGGACGTTGTGCTATCCACGACCCACGCTATGGCCCTTGCGCGTGATTCTGATTCTGCCAGTGTATGCGAACGCTGGCCTCGGCGGGGCTGACGCCACGCGATGAACGGTCCCGAACCTATTTACATCACGAGGCAGGCTGAGTATATTGGGCGCTGCACTGTTCGACCCAAGAGGGCGTCCGGGAGGAGCTGCATGACCAGCCTTGACTACCGATCTGGTCCAACTACGTCGGAACCCTGGACCGACTTCGTGCACACCGGTCCGGGCACCCTGGCCGGCCGCTACCTGCGCCGCTTCTGGCAGCCGGTCGC
>JAXDLH010000050.1:0-22637 GCA_034666705.1 Chloroflexota bacterium | reverse complement strand
CTCGCGTTTTTCCTGTGCTTCATCTTGCCCCTACTATTCCTGATCTGGAATCCGGTCCGGCTCAGCGCGAGCGGACCGGTATTCGTCGGCATCGTGGTCCTCTGCGGCAACGTCCTGGACCGGATTCGGATCTACGTATCGTCGTGGTCGGTGGCCGGTCCCGTCGGGCCGAAGGTGGTCGAAGTGATCCCGCCGACGCACTATCCGGGCTTGCAGGATATTCTGATCATGGTGGGGGCGCCCGCCGCCGTCGCGCTGCTCTATCTGCTAGCGCTGCGCGTCATTCCGCCAGTGGGTATCTGGGAATACAAGCTTCGACTCTTGCTCCGTGCGGAGCGGCCGTTCCTCGCGACCGAGGTAACGGTACTCGCCAAGCCGCGCTGAGAGGACTGGGCAATGCAGGAACGTCGTGACCTCCCATCCGCGAAGATCAACGTCGATCTCATGGACTTCACGCTGCACACCCCCCTGTGGTTCTGGGTGGTGGCGTTCGTGCTGTCGTCCATCCTAGGTCTGGCGGCGATCACCTACATCTTCGTCCTCTACTACGGTCTGGAGCTGCTCGGCTATCAGAACACGATCGTGTGGGGCTTCCTGATCACGAACTTCGTGTTCTGGGTCGGCATCAGCCACGCGGGGGTGATGATCTCTGCCATCCTCCGCCTCTCTCAGGCGGAGTGGCGGCGTCCGGTAACCCGCGCGGCCGAGGTGATGACGGTGTTCGCCCTCGCCACGGCGGCATCGTTCCCCGTGCTGCACACGGGTCGGCCGTGGCGCACGCTGTACTGGGCCTTCCCCTACGACTATGCGCGCGGCATCTTCCCCGACGTGCGCTCGGCGCTCATCTGGGACCCGAGCGCGATCTTCACCTACCTCTCGAGCAGCGCCGCCTTCGTCTACGTCGCGCTCATCCCGGACCTCGCCGTGGCGCGCGATATGACGACGGGCTGGAAGCACACGGCGTACGCGATCCTGGCGATGGGGTTCCGGGGCACGGGCCGCCAGTGGAAATTGCAGACGACCGCCGGCATCCTCCTCTCCGCTCTCATCTTGCCTGTATTCGTGTCGGTGCACTCGATCGTGTCCTGGGACTTCGCCGCCGCGATCCTGCCGGGATACCATGCCACGGTGTTCCCGCCCTACTTCGTGATCGGGGCGGTGCACTCAGGTGTGTCGGCCGTCGCCACCCTCATGGCGATTGTGCGCAAGATCTTCCACCTCGAGGACTACATCACGCCCGACCACTTCGACGCGCTGGGGAGACTCCTCACCGTGGTGGCCACGGGCTGGCTCTACTTCTTCCTGATGGATGTGTTCTTTGGAATGATGGGCGAGGGAACGTCCGAGCTTGAGGTATGGACCCTTCGCTTCTTCTACGCTCCCTACTCGTTCCTCATCCCGATCATGATCATCACGTCGTACATCATTCCGGTGCCGTTGTGGCTGTTCCGGAAGATGCGGCGCAATATCACGGTGATGTTCTGGTCGTCGCTCTGCGTCAACGTCGGGATGTGGATCGAGCGCTACTACATCATCGTGCCGCCCCAGTCGTTCAAGCAGGTATTCAGCTTCCTGTGGATCCAGTCCTACGCCCCGCGCTGGGCCGACTGGATCCTGGTAATCGCCTCGTTCGCGCTCGTGTCGTTCGGGGTGCTGCTGTTCGCGAAGCTGTTCCCGATCATCCCCCTGTTCGACATCAAAGAGGGCCAGGTTCTCAAGCAAGAGCTGCGGATCGGCCGGGTCAAGGTACCGGCCGTGATCCGCGAGTGAGAGGGTAGGGATATGGCGACGAGAGTGCGCGATACCATTCTCGGAGTGTTTGGCGACCCAGAGACCGTGGTGGCCGCCGTCGACAACCTGCGAAAGGCCGGGTTCACCGGCCCGGACGTGAAGGTGCTCTCCGATACGCCCTATCCCGAGGGCGCGTTCGGTGAGTCGCCCGAGCGGCATCGGCTGTACGTCTTCCCGTTCATGGGCGCGATCTGCGGGTTCTCGGTGGCAGTATTGCTCACCGTGGCCACCCAGATCGCGTACCCGATGGTGACCGACGGCAAGCCGGTGATCTCCATCCCGCCCATGGTCAACATCATGTATGAGGGCACGATGCTCGGGGCGATCATGTTCACGGTGATGGGAATCATCTTCGAGTCGCGCCTGCCGGATTTCAGCCCCTCGCCGTATGACGCCCGCATCAGCGAGGGCTATCTCGGCTTGTTGGTGAGCGGCCCCACGGCGAAACTCGATACTGCGGCCAGAGCCTTGCGCGACGGCGGTGCGGTCGATATCGTGACAGCGGACGGGCCTCGTGCAAGAGTCTGACGTGGCCACGGGCACGAAGGAGCGTGGGGTGAAGCCGATGCTCGCGAGATGGCGCGCCCGGCGGCGGTCTGCCCTCGCCTTCATGCTGCTCGGCGGAATCGTCACGCTGGTGACTGCCTGTACGCCGACGGGTTCGTACCCGATCGACTTCTTCTATGAGATGCATTACCAGCCCTCCCAGCGTCGGTTGGAGCCGAAGCGTATTCCGCCACCAGAAGGCTCCGTGCCGATCACCGGCGGCACGCCGTCGTATACGTGGGATCAGGTGACGAACATGACGAGTCCTGTGCCGCGCAATGCGCAGACGCTGGCGCGGGGCGAGACGCTATTTACAGTGAACTGCGCTATGTGCCACGGCGCCAAGGCCGATGGGCAGAGTTTCATTGCGACCAGATTCAACGCCGCGCACTTCTATCCGCCGGTGGATCTGCACAGCCAACGCGTGCAGAGCCGAACGGATGGTCAGCTCTACTGGATCGTGACCAACGGTCTCGGCAACATGCCGACGTTCCGAAACCTCCTAACCGATGATGACCGCTGGGCGATGGTGAACTACATCAGGAATTTGCAGGGACAATAAATGCAGCCAGCATCGTTGCTCGGGCCGGGCTCATACTTCATGCTCTTCAGCATCTTGTTCATGTCGCCGCTCGTGCTCGGCGCCTACGTCGCCGTCCAGCGGGCCGACTCCACGCTGATTCGTGGTTGGTTCAGCCTGATCACGGTGGTCTGCCTCGCAGTGCTCATCGTCGGTGCGGCCGTCCTGCTCACGATGCTGTCTTAGCCGCCGCACCGCGCTCGACATGGGCGACGTCCACCTCACCCTCGCGTGTGGCAACTACGATCGGACGCGCGCGCTCCTCGACGGCACCGTGAAGCCCGAGGGGATCGATCTCACCACGATCGCGGTCCCCACCCCCGAGCGGATGTTCCGCATGATCCAGAACGACGAGTTCGACGTGTGCGAATCGTCGTCGGCAATGTTCCTGGCCGGCTTCGAGGCGGGCCGCCAGTGGATTGGGCTGCCGGTGTTCCCTCATCGGCGCTTCCGCCACGGCTATGTGCTGGTGAATACCGAAAAGGGGATCGAGCGGCCCGAAGACCTCCGTGGGAAGCGGATGGGTATCGCTGTGTACACGAACTCGGCGGCGGTGTGGGTGCGTGGCTTTCTCCAGCACGACTTCGGCGTCGCGCCGGAGGAGATCACCTGGATCACCGCGGCCGACGAGGAGGTGCCGGAGTGGGAGGCGCCGCCGGGAGTGCGCATCGAGCGCGCACCGGCTGGCACGCGACTGCAAGACTGGCTCGTCGACGGCCGGATCGACGCCATGATGATGCCGGATCTGGTCGAGGCGTTCCGCGACGGCTCCAGCAGCGTGCGGCGGCTCTTCCCGAACTTCCGCGAGGTCGAGGAGGACTACTTTCGCCGGACGGGCTTCTTCCCGATCATGCACATCATCATCGTGCGCAGCGCGATCATCGAGCGGTATCCCTGGGTGGGCATATCGATGATGAAGGCGTTCGAGCGGTCGAAGCAGATCTGTTTCGACTACTTCCGCGATCAGCGAAAATCATCGCTCGCTTTCTTCGGCGCGGCGTGGGAAGAGCAGCGAGCCCTGATGGGGCCCGACGCGTGGCCGTACACGTTGGAGCGCAACCGTCCGACGCTCGAGGCGATGCTGGAATATGCCCACGAGCAGGGCATCACCAGGCGGGGCTTCACCGTGGACGAGCTCTTCCATCCTACGACTCACACCTACGACCCGATCTTCGACAAGACGATCTGGGCCGACCGGTAGACCTCGCAATAATTGTCGGTGCGCGACAGCGACGTGCACCCTATCAGTCCTTTCATTCTTAGGCCGTAGCCAAAGACTCCGTGACTCCAATGCATGAAGCTACCGATCCTTCGTAGAGTCTGTCCAGAGCTTTTCGAAGAATTCTTGGCAGGTCGGGTCCCGGGGGTAGTTCACGCGCGCGGGGCGGACCGTCGGCGTACAATCGGGGCGTAGGGCCATATTGGGACCAACCTGGGGGAGGATCGAATGCCGGCCAGGATCAAGCACATGGCGATCGTGAGCGACGACGTGCCACGGCTCGCGGCCTTCTATCAGACGCTCTTCGGCATGGAGTCGCCCGGCGAGCGAGCCGGCAGCACCGCGCTCGTGGTGAGCGACGGCTACGTGGGGATGAACATCAACCCGCGCGCGAACGGGCGGCAGGGTGGCTTCGATCACTTCGGGTTGGAGGTCGACGACGTCGCGGAGATCGAAGCCCGGCTGCACGAGCGATATCCCCAGGTCACGATCCTCAAGCGTCCGAGCAACCGGCCCTTTGCCGGGCTGTCGACGCACGATCCGGCCGGTCAGACGTTCGATCTTTCGCAGGCGGATATGGAAAATCGGCGGGACGTGTATGCGGGTGGGCTCGAAAGTGGTCAGAAGCCGCGCCACTTCGATCACCTGATGCTGCGCACCATGGACCCCGAGGGGATCGCGACATTTTATCGCGAGATCTTTGACTTCATCCCGCTCGAGAAGCAGGCCGACGACCCGAACTTCTATCTCTCCGATGGGACGATCACCCTCGTGATCGCGCCGTGGCGGATCGAGGACTATGCCGGCTCCGGCATCGAGCGGCCCGCGCTCGACCACATTGGGTTCTCCGTGGAGAGCCTGGAAGCGTTCCACGCCGACCTCGACACGATGGCGGAAAGCAACCCGGAGTTGGCGCCGCGCGCATTCCGGCCGGGCGAGGGCGACGTGCGCCGCTCTCTGCTGGCTGCCTGTACCATCGGCGACCATCAGCTCGCGGATCCCGACGGCGTCCTCCTGGACATCCACGAAGCTTAGAGCGACCGGCAATAGGCGGGGGCCGACGCAATAGTCAAACCACTCGGACGATGAATGCGGCCATGCTGCATCGGCGGCACTTGGCCGTGAAGGCCGACCGCCACATCTCGTCCCACATGATGCTGCCTATTGCCGTCGCTCTCCGTCGGTTTGTCGGTAGGGGGCGATGGCTTTCCACGCCCGCCCGCCCCAGGCGGGGAAAACGGTCGAGAGGACCACGATCGTGGGCACGCGGGCGAGGCAAGCCATCGCCCCTACCCCCGCTCTATGCGTTGCGTCGCAGCGTGTCACGGCGCCGCCACGGAGCGTCGATCGATCACGTACAGCGCGCGGCAATCAGCTCGGGCACAAGGCGGGTCAGCGGTTCCACTCGCGTCCGTGCCGCATCACGCGAGGGCTTCACTGCTGCCTATTGCCGTGCATCCTAAGCTCGATCGGCCGAAGCTCCACGGGTGGGCAATAGAACCCGACCCCAATGTCATCCCGAAAGAAGTGAGGGATCTCCTGGAGAGGCAAACGCTGTCTTCGCAAGGGAGATCCCTTTCGCGCCGCTCCTCGAGATGACCGGCGCATTGAGCCTTAGAGTTGCACGTTGTGTGCTCGTTCCTGGGCTCAACACTGCATCAGTCCGACTCAGGAGTCCGCTGAGACTTACAGTTGCACGTTGATGTGCTTCATCTCCGTGAACTCCCACAGGCCCTCGAGGCCGTACTGGCGCCCCACGCCGCTCTGCTTGAAGCCGCCCATCTCGCCGGCCGGATAGAGCTTGCCGAAGGTATTGATCCACACCATGCCGCTCTTCACTTTCTTGGCCACTCGAATCGCCTTCTGGATATCGTTCGTCCAGACCGCGCCGGCGAGGCCGAAGACCGTGTCGTTCGCGAGGTGCGCCGCCTCTTCCTCGTCCTTGAAGGTGAGCACCGAGAGGACTGGCCCGAAAATCTCGTCCTGGGCGATGCTCGACTCACTCGGAACGTGATCGAAGATCGTCGGAGCGATGAAGTATCCCTTGCCCAGCTCGCCTTCGGTGAGCCGCTGTCCACCCGTAACCAGGTTCGCGTCCTGCTTGCCCTGATCGATGAACTGCAGCACGCGGTCGAGCTGTGCCTGGCTGATCACCGGCCCGGCCTGCACGCCTTCCGTGAGGCCGTGGCCGACGCGGATCCGCTGGGCCTGCTGAGCGAGCCGCTCGACGAAGCGGTCGTGGATCGACTCCTCGACGAGGAGCCGCGAGCCGGCGACGCAGACCTGACCGGCGTGGAACATCGAGGCCGCATTGAGCGCGCCCCGTACGGCGCGGTCGAAATCCGCATCGGCGAACACGATGTTCGGGCTCTTGCCGCCGAGCTCCAGGCCGACCTTTTTGAGCGTGCCGGCCGCCATGCGCATGATCTCTTTGCCAGTCGTCGTGTCGCCGGTGAAGTTGATCATGTCGACGTCCGGGTGCTGCACGATGTCCGCGCCGACCGTACTGCCAGGGCCGATCACGAGGTTCACGATCCCCTTGGGGAACTCAGGAATCGCGTCGATCATCTTCACGAACTCGGCCGTTGCGCCCGGAGTGGCCGAAGAGGGCTTGATGACGATCGAGTTGCCCGCGGCCAGGGCCGGGGCGAGCGGACGGGTCAGCAGGGAGAGCGCCATGTTCCAGGGCACGATGATGGCGACCACGCCGACCGGCTCGCGCAGCAGGATCGCCAACGAATCGGGGGCGAGCATCGTGGAGCGCCCGTAGATGTTGCGGGCTAGGCCGGCGTAATACTCGATCGCGTCGGCGCCGCGGAATACCTCGGTCCGCGAGACGCTGAGCGGCTTACCGCCCTCACGGGTCAGGATCGGGGCGAGCCAGTCGACGGAGTCCTTTAACGCCTGCGCGAGCTTGTAGAGGGCGGTGGCGCGGCGGTTCGGGTTGTCCGTCCAGGATAGGTCCTCACTCGCCGTCTTCGCCGCCGCAATTGCGGCGCGCGCGTCGTCGATGGTGGCATTGGCCGCCCGATAGACGAGCTCGCCGTTGCCGGGGTCGAAGATTTCCAGGAGTTTGCCGTTGCTGGATGGGCGCCACTCGCCGCCGATGTAGTTGTCGTAGGTCTTGACTGCCTCGCTGGTCGCGGCCATGAAGGCTCCTCTCTTATCGTTCAGGTCGCCGCAGGCCTGCGGCTATCGTCCACAATGGTCGCATGCAGGGCCGTTGCGCGGCCAATCCAGATTCGCTCTCCAGATATTCCTCTCGTCCCGAATCTGCCGAGTCTGGTCGGCAGGGGACTCGTCATCCTGCGCGAAGCGAAGGACCGTACCTTACCGAGCGCTGGTGGCTGCGGGTTCCTCGTCTGCGGGCTCAGAACGACACCCCAATGTCAGTCGGCCCAATTGGGGTACAGCGTGCGCAGCTTGAAGCGCTGGATCTTGCCGGTCGGTGTCTTCGGCAGCTCCGCCATGAAGCGCACCCGGCGTGGGTGCTTGTACCATTCTGGGCGCGGCAAGTTGTCGCGACAGTGACTCCCGAGCTGCTCTTCCAACGCCGCGTCCCCGACGAAGCCGGGCTTGAGCACGACGAACGCCTTTGGCTTGATCAACCCCTCCGGGTCCTGCACCCCGATCACGGCCACCTCGGCCACCGCCTCGTGCTTCAGCAGCAGTCCTTCCACCTCGATCGGCGAGACCCACTGGCCGGCCGTCTTGAACACGTCGTCGGCGCGGCCGAGGTAGCGCAGATAGCCATCGGCGTCGCGCTCGTAGCGATCGCCGGTTTTGTACCAGGTGCCGCAGAATGCCTCCTTGGTTTTCTCGCGCTTACGCCAGTAGCCGATCGCCACGGAGGGCGACTGGAGATACAGCTCGCCGCTCTCGCCCAAGGGCACGACCTGGCCGAGCTCGCCGCGCAGCTCGACCGCATAGCCGGGCAGCAATTGCCCGCTCGTACCAGTCCTCGCGGCGCCGGGCAGGTTTTGCACATAGATGTAGCCGTTCTCGGTCGAGCCGATGCCATCGAGCAGCTCGAGGCCAAAGCGGGCCCTCCAGCGCTCGAAAATCGCGGGCGGCAGCGCCTCACCGGCGGAGATACACATGCGCAGCGATGAGGTGTCCAACTCGACGTTGCCGGCGTCGTGCTCGCGCAGCAGGAGGTTGTAGAGCGTGGGGACCGAGTAGAAGCGGGCCGGATGGTACTTCGCGAAGGCGGCGGCCACCGTCTTCGCACCCGACGGCTCCGGCACGAGCGCGACCGTCGCCCCCGCCATGAGCGGCGCGTACAGGCTATTGACCAGACCGTATGAGAATGGCAACTTGGAGGCTGAGTAGTGAACCTCGCCGGGCGCCGGCATCCCCATAGCGTCGAGCCATCGCCCCGTGCAGTACACCATGTCGCCGTGCAGGTGGATCACGCCCTTCGGCGTGCCCTCGGTGCCGGAGCTGTAAAGCCAGTACGAGGGATCATCGCGGTGGGTCTGTGTCGGCTCCAGCGCCGGAGATGCGGCGGTGAATGCGTCGTCGAAGTTGACGTAACCGGCAGGTAGGGGCGTCGCATCGGCGCCGCGAACGATCACGTGCACGAGCTCCGGGAGGGTGGGGTGGATCTCTTGAATCAGGGGCAGAAAGGCCGCATCGGCGACCAGGGTGGTCGCTCGCGAGTCGGAGATGCAGTAGCTCAGCTCAGCGCCGGTGTAGAGCGTGTTGATCGGCAGCGGCACGGCGCCGATCTTCATCGCGGCAACGTACGTCTCGACAAACGCCGGGCAATCCACCATGAAAAGGACGACCCGCTCCTCACGGCCCACGCCGGCGGCGCGGAGCAGGTTGCCGACGCGGTTGGTGGCGGCAAGCAGCTCCGTGTAGGTGAGCACCTCATCCTGATAGAGGATCGCCGGGTTGCTGCCCCGGCCCTCAGCCACGTGGCGGTCGACGAGCACGGTGGCCATGTTGAACCACTCAGGCACGTCGTAGTCGATGGCTACCGCACTGTTGCTCGTCTCCGTCGCCGCCATGGCGCACCCCCCTGTCCCCGTGACGGGCCCCAGCCCGCGCTGCTGCATTCGTTTTAAATCATTCTCGCGCTGATAGGCAGTCGGCTGGTGTATCCACGCCGCGATTCAGCGTGGAAAGCCGTCCCAGCGTCGCTCCTTGCGCACGAGATAGCGCCAGGCCTGATCCATCGCGTCCGGCGGATAGATATGCTCGCGTTTCTGCAGCGCCTCCCCATCCGGGGAGTGCGGCACGGTGCGGTCGGTTTGCACCGCCGCGAGCTGGGCCTTCGCCGCTTTGACTAAGAGATACGAGGCTACCACGGCCTCCTCGATGCTCGCCGCGGCAATCACGATGCCGTGGTTCTTCATCAATAACGCCGTGTGCCCGGCCATGGACCGCATGACGGATTCACCTTGCTCCCGGGTGAGAATCAGATCCGTCATCTCAGTGTAGATTGGCACGTCCGGTGGATAGAAATAGCAGCCCTCGTGCGTGACCGGCTTGATCTGCACGCCCGCGGAGCCGAGGATCGTCGGCAGCACGGGGTGCGTGTGCACCACCGCGTTAATCTCGGGCCGCGCCCGCATGATCTCCGAATGGATCGGAAACTCGCCGTGGCGCTCGCGCATGCCCGCGACCTTGGTACCCTCGAAGTCGATGAGCACGAAATCGTCCGGCTCGATCTCCTCGAGCCCCAGGTTCTTTGCTTTCATCCAGAGTTGGTCCGGTTGACGCGGGTCGCGCACCGAAAGGTGGCCCCAAATCGCGTCGTCGTGGCCTTCCATTGCTAAGATGCGGCACCCGATCGCGAGCTTCGCCCGGATCTCATAGTCAGAGGCGTCGAACGTCATTTCCCTCACCCCGGTAGTCGCGAACCGCTGCGCGGTCGCCCGCCGACCGCAGATCATACCCAATGGCGCGGGGAGCCCCGCGCCGCGTCGGCTGGCAGATTGACGGCGGGCCGAGCGCCGCGTACCATCGAGCCGACCAATGAGGAGGAGCCCCATGAGGCGAATGGCTGGCAATGGCACGTTGATTCTGATTGCGTTGTGGCTGGCGCTGCTGAGTGCGTGCGCGCCGCAGCCGGCCCCCGGGCGCTCCACCCAATCGGCAAGCCAACCGCCGGCCTCGGCGCAGGCGACCGCTCCGAAAGTCCTCACCCTCGGTGTCCTGAAAGAGAACCCCTCCTTCGGTGACTTCGATTCGAGCACCAGCGGCGTGATTGCGCCGGACCTGGCGCACAACCTGCTCGTCGTGCGCAATCAGGTGGGTGCGTACCTGCCGCAGCTCGCTACCGAGCAACTCTCGGTCGAGCGCGGCACGTGGCGATTGAACGCGGATGGCACGATGGACACGACATGGAAGATTCAACCGAACGTTACCTGGCAGGATGGGTCGCCGTTCACTAGCGACGATCTCGTTTTCACCTACACCGTGTACCGTGACCCGGAGCTGCCCTCGACGGTGGCGAGCATGATGCAGCGGATGGAGTCGGTGAGTGCGCCCGATCCGACCACGTTCGTCGTGCACTGGTCAGTGGCGGACGTGAAGGCCGACCAGGCGCCGGGGCTGCGCCCACTGCCGCGTCACCTGCTCGAAGAGACGTACCGGGCCGACAAGCACAGCCTGCCAAATAATCCGTACTTCACCACCGAGTTTGTCGGTCTAGGGCCGTATAGGCTCGTCAAGTGGGATACCGGCGTGCAGATGACGCTCACCCGCAATGAGGGGTACTACCGCGGGCGGCCGCCCCTGGATACCGTCGTGCTGCGATTCATCGGCGATCCCAACGCACTGGCGGCCAACCTCCTCGCCGGCGCGATCGACATGGCGACCTCACCTGGTATTGGCGTCGAAGACGCGCTGCAGATCAAGCAGCAGTGGGAAGGCACCGCAAACCGGGTCGTCTTCGGCACCGGGGACAGCATCAACTGGCTGCAATTCCAACAGCGTGCGGAGTACGCCCAGCCTCGGAGCGCGCTCCTGAATCGCGATGTGCGGGAGGCGCTGTATCGTTCACTCGATCGAGCCGCCATTGCCGACGTTATCACCCATGGCCTGGCGCCGCTCGCGGATAGCTGGGTGTCGCCGGGCGATCCCCTGCGCCCGGCGGTCGAGTCCGCGATCCCGCAATACCCGTACGACCCGGGTCGCGCCCAGCAGCTCTTCACGGCCGCGGGGTGGACTCGTGGGACTGATGGGGTCCTGGTGAACGCGCAGACGGGCGAGACCTTCGCACTCGAGCTGTGGGGCCAGCAGCAGCAGCCCGACATTCGGGAGCAGCCCATCATTGCCGACTACTGGAAAGCCGTCGGCGTCCAGGCCGGGCAGCAAACGATGTCGAACAACGCGTCCGGCGATCGCGAGTACGACGCGACCCGGCCTGGCATCCGGGTTGGGAGTATCGGCAACTATCGGTTCTCGTACGACAACGCGCTCAGCACGAAGGAGGTCGCGGGCCAGGCGAACCGCTGGAATGGCCGCAACAAGTACGGCTACTCGAACCCGGCGGTCGATGCGCTCGTCGACAAGCTGAACGTCACGATCGATTCCCGGTCCCGGGCGACGCTGATGCGCGATTATCTCCAGACCGCGATGGGCGACGTTGCCTTCATGCCGATCTACTGGGAGGTGTATTCGATCGTCTCCCAGGGCAGCGTAAAGGGCGCCTTCAACCCTTCCAAGACTGACATGAGCTGGAACGCCTTTGAGTGGGACAAGGAGTGACGCAGGCGGTCAGAAATGGTGCTGCCGACGGCCAAAGCCTGACGCCACCCGGCGCGGCCAGCATGCGGTGCGCGGGTCGGCTCGTGCGTCGCGAGCGTGGCGCGGCGTAAGCTACCCTGAATAGCATTCAGGAGGGTCGCTGGTGACCGAGCAGGACGCATCTCCCGCAGCGCAGTTGCCTGCCTCATTCAGTCGCCTCGCGCGGCGGCTGCATGCGGGACGCTTCGTGGTGACGGCGGAGGTGAACCCTCCGCGCCACGCGGGGCCTGAGCCGGTCCGTGCCGAGGCGCGGTTGCTGAGCGGTGTCGTCGATGCAGTGAACCTGACCGATTGCACCCGCGGCATCGTTCGTATGAGTAGCGTGGCGGCGGCGTGCCTGGTCCGTGAAGCAGGCATCGAGCCGATCGTGCAGATGACCTGCCGCGACCGCAACAAGATTGCGCTGCAGTCGGAGCTGATGGGGCTCTCGGCCATGGGCATCCACAACGTGATGCTGCTGACCGGCGACGACCCGACGCAGGGTGATCATCCAGATGCGAAGCCGGTGTTTGAGCTGAACGGCACCTCCCTGTTGGCCGTCGCGAACCAGTTGCGCGGCGGGGCGCTGCTCTCCGGACGGAAGCTGCCCTCCGCGCCGCACCTCTTCCTCGGCGCCGCCGGCGATCCGGAGCGGGACATGGCGCAGTCGGAGCCGACGCGAATGCCGATCTCCGAGAAGGCGGCCGCGGGCGTTGACTTCGTGCAGACGCAACCGGTCTTTGACCTGGCGCGATTTGCGCAGTGGCTGAAGCTGCTTCGCGAAACAGGGCTCCTCGACCGCGTGGCCGTCCTCGCTGGGGTTTTCTTCCTCGACTCGGCACGCCGTGCCGAGTTCCTCCGCAAGATCCCCGGCATGGTGATGCCGGATGCGACGTTGCAGCGCATGGCGGCGGCGTCCGACGAGCAGGCCGAAGGCCTCGCCGTTGCGGTGGAGCTGGTAGAGCAGCTTATGGAGCTGGACGGCGTGCGTGGCGTGCACCTGATGGGGATCGACGCGTCGGCTCAAATCCGCCAGGTGATCGACCGCTCGAGTCTGGCGCGCATCGTCGCCGAGGGCCGGGATGACTGAAGCGTCTATGCACCCAAGGGGCGAGGGAGGTGCACATAACGTGCGAGACGAGCGACGGCCCTAGGCGTCGCTCTCGCGCGAACAGGTAACTGTTCATCCAATGGCGGCAGCCGAGGTTGACGACTCAGTGCGGTGGATGCCATCCGCGTGGGGAGTGGCGCAGCGGGATCGACGCGGGCATCGGTGAGCGTATGGATCACCCCGGTATCGGAGGAGTGAGCGATGGATAATCCACCATTCGAGCCAGATGACCTCGCGGTCCCCCCACTCGCCGGGCCCGCGTTCCTCGAGCTGTTGCACGCGCAGCGGCGCGAAAAGTATTCGAGCCCACCCCCCTTTCACGAGGCGCTGCTCAGCGGCACACTGGCCCGCGAGATGCTGCAGCTCTGGGTCAAGAACCTCTATTCCTATTACGACCGTGGACTGGTCTTCAGTACCGGTGCGATCTTCGCGAAGACCGCGAACAGCGAGAAGGTGCGTCCCTTCGTCCTGCGGAAGCTCGTCGCCCTTGAGGGCAAAGTCGTCGTGAATGACCTGAACGGGGCGACGACGCCCGCGTACGAGGAGTTGTGGCTGCGCTTCGGCGAGGGTCTCGGCCTGACGCGGGAGGAGATTGCCGCGTGGAAGCCGTTCACGCGGAGCCACTATGCGACCTCAACGCTGAGCGTGCTCTCCCGCTGGTGGGAGTGGAGCTGGCTCGACGGCATTGCGAGCTTCTACGCCGCGGACCTGCTCGCTGACGAGCTCATGGGCCGGATCCGTGATGCGCTGCACCGCCACTACGCAGTGGAGGATAAGCATCTCGAATTCTTTGCCAACTACGCCCAGGATGCCGTCGAGGATCTGCGCTGGGAGGCGGATATCCTTGCGTACTGGGCTTGCACGACCGAACGGCAGCTCACGGCTGCCCGGGCGTTTCGGAATCGTCTCGACATCGAGTATCAGCTTGTGTATCCCCTGCACGTAGCGGCAAGCAGCGGTCGGATGCTGCTGCAGGTACCCTGATCGCCCCGGCCGGCCGCGCATTCTCCCAGGTCTGCCGGATCTTGTAGCTGCACGCTGGCGGTGGTACCCTCGAATGCAAGCGAAAACGCGCACTCATGTGCTACGAGTGCCTACATGATTTCGGAGGAACGTGAATTGACCGGAACTGAGGAGCGCCGCCCGGCGCTGACCGGGGAGGAGCTCATCCAGGAGCTCGAGGAGATTCGCCACCGGATCCTTGGCGAACATCTGGTGAACGGGGGGGCGGCGCGCGCGCACACCATCGAAGACATCGCAAAGCGTCTGCGCCAGCGTCGGGGCGGCAGCAACGTCGTCAAGCGGAATGCGGAGCGCTACCTGAACTGCACTGAGAAGGAGGTGCGCCGGTTCCAGCTCCGCAAGCTCGTGGACGAGGCCGGTGAGGACACGTTTGGTGGGAAGTGGCCGGCGCACGCTACGCTGGATCGCTGGGAGGCACTCGAGTTCGGGCTTACCGACGAGGAGATGGACCAACTCGCCAGGGAGGACAAGTCGCCAGAGCAGCTCATTACCGGGGGCTGGTGGATGGACGTGCATCGCAGCGCGCCCTGGCCCATTCCGATCGGGACCGCGCTTGTTGGCGAGGGGGAGAAGCGCAACCCCCGGGTCCGCGAGGTCCTCATAAAGGACCTGGAGCAGGCTCGAGTGGATTACCGGGCAATGGGCGTGGCCGACGTCGAGCGCGCGCTCATCTCGAAGACCCTCCACTCCGGTGTTGACGTCGAGCACGCCGATTTCGACGCCGCAGTGATCAGCGAATTCGTCGACACGCCTGAGCTGCAGGAGGAGATGCGGAAGGCATTCATCCTTCGCATCCAGATGGGCCAGCGGGGCGAGTGGTAGCGACCGGCATCCTCACGGTAACCTGCCCGGACCGCACCGGCCTCGTGGCGGCCATCTCCGGTTTTCTCGCAAGCCACAATGGCAATATCGTCGATGCGCAGCAGTTCACGGACCCGCTCGAAGGCATGTTCTACATGCGCGTCGAGTTCCAACCGGATGCGATGGACCTGGCTCGCAACAGCATCGGGCCCGCGTTCGGGGAGGTAGCTGAGCGCTCCTCGATGCGCTGGCGGCTGCGCTTCTCCGATCAGATCCCGGTGATGGGGATCATGGTTTCGCGCGAGGAGCACTGCCTGATCGATCTGCTGAGCCGCTACCGGATGGGCGAGCTGCAGGTCCGCATCCCGGTCATCGTCGGCAATCATCCTGCGCTGCAGCCGGTGGCGGCGAGCTTCGGAGTGCCGTTTGTCACCGTGCCGGTGGCGGCGCAGCACAAGTCAGAGTCAGAAGCGCGGCAGCTCTATGCCCTGGGCGAGGCCGGCTGCGATTTCGTCGTGCTAGCCCGCTATATGCAGATCCTGACCCCGTACTTTCTCGATGCCTTCCCCATGGCGGTGATCAACATCCATCACGGATTTCTGCCTGCATTCGCCGGTGCGCGCCCGTACCACCAGGCGCACGAGCGCGGCGTAAAGCTAATCGGCGCCACCAGCCACTACGCCACTGAAGTGCTGGACGACGGCCCGATCATCGAGCAGGATGTGATTCGGGTGACGCACCGGGACACTCCTGCCGACCTCACCCGTAAAGGTCGCGACATCGAGCGTGTGGTGCTCGCCCGCGCAGTGCGCGCCCACGCCGAGGACCGCGTGGTGGTCAACGGTCGCCGTACGGTCGTGTTCGACTAGGACAACCCGCGCAGCGGCCTGTGTTGCCCCGCTGGCATCAATGATTGGCAATGCACGGCAGGAAACGTCTACAATGCCGATACCGCCATCGCGCGTTGCAGTTCAGGGAAAACCCTAATCTCGCGACCTCGAAACCAACTAACGGCAACGCGCGGTAGAGAGCTGGCGAATACCGATTGAGTCCGAGCTCCTCGGTCCAGATCGACTGTCAATGACGACAATCGCGGCGCCACGAGAAGGAGAGTATCCCTATGGTCGGCTCGAACATTGAGATTCGCCCCAATGCTGTCTATACCCTGTCTGAGGTATGCCAGATTCTTCGCATCAGCGACGCGACGGCGCGTCGCTGGCTGAAGGCGGGCAAGCTGCGAGCGGCGCGAGTCGGTCGGGCGTATCGGGTGCTCGGTAGTCAGTTGCTCGACGCGCTGGACTTTGACCGTCCTGAGCGGAGCGGCCGCGGCGCCTGACGCTCACTTCTGTCCCTCAATAGCATTGCCGGGCCGAAGTGAACTGGCTGCGCGTCACTGGATGATCTGAAGCCAGCCGCCGATATCAACCTGTAGACGAGTCCATTGCGTCGCCGTATGGAGATGCAATGAATGAGTGCGTGATGGACTGGGTCGGTGTGATCCGGCCCATCCGGCAGGAGGCGTCTGATGGATGAGATGCAGCGGTTCGGGGCGCGGCGAACCGGGGGGCTGTCAGCGCGAATTCAGCAGGCGCAAGCCGCGCCCCCGCCAAACGAAGTCGCGCAAATACCCTTTGGCACGATGCCGCCGCCATCGCCCGCGATGGACGACCCAGTCATCTCTCCGAATCTGATTCACCCGCAGGGTCGGCGTTGCGGCGGGTGTGGAGCCGTGAGTCCATCCTCATCGGTGATCTGCATCGTCTGCGGTGTGGCGCTTTCGGGTCCCATTGCGTACCAGATCGTGGGAACGGTCATGCCCGCCGTCGAGGTTAGCCTCGATCCTGGGCAGAAAATCGTTGCCCAGACCGGCGCGCTCGGATGGATGACCGATACGATCAACATGAACACGGTCGCGGCGGGCTCACCATGGGCGATGTTCGGCCGCATGATCTCTGGCGCGACCCCGCTGGTTTCCGAGTTCAGCGCGGGCGATCAGGCCGGCGTCGTCGCCTTTACGCCGCGCGTGCCCGGCAAGATCGTCGCACTGCAGGTGGACGGAACTCATGACTACGCGCTGCAGAGTGGCTCATTCCTCGCCGCGCAGGACTCGGTGACGGTGAGTCCACGCTTCCAGCAGAATCTGGGCACGATGTTCTTCGGTGGTGAAGGCTTCGTCCTGCAGCGTATCCATGGCAATGGACTGGTGTTCGCGCAGATCGACGGCGAGGTCGTGCAATATGAGCTCGCGCCGCGGCAGACCCTCCTCGCGGAGCCCGGCAGCGTGGCGCTATTCGACTCGGGCGTGGGGTTCAGCATTCGCCGCGTGAAAGGCATCAAGAACATCCTCTTCAGCGAGGGATTGTTCCTGGCGGAGCTGCGGGGACCCGGCAACGTGTGGCTGCAGACCCTCCCATTTGCGCGGTTGGTGAGCCAGATTGCGTCCAGAATTCAGGTCGACGCGCGCGGCGGCGGGGCTGGCGCGGTCGCGAGCGGCATGAGTCAGGTACTCGGCGCGGTGGACCCAACCGGCATCGGCGGCGCCCTCGGCACCGTGCTGGGCAATCTCGGCTAGGCGAAGCTCCCCGCCCTCCGCCATAATCGACCCGGGGGCATGCATGGAGCGGCGGCGAGTTTACTTTGACCATACGGCGACGACCGCGCTCGCACCCGGGGTATTCGAGGCGATAGCGCCCTACTTCACCGAGCGCTGGCTCAGCCCCGGCGCGCTCTATCGCGACGCACGCGCGCTGAAGCGCGACGTGGACGGCGCGCGGCGCCGCATCGCGGAGTGCCTTGCCGCTGGACCGAACGACCTCGTGCTCACGAGCTCCGGGACTGAGTCGATCAACCTCGCCGTTCGTGGCGTGGCACAGGCGAGCCAGCACCGCGGGCGCCACCTTGTCACATCGCTGGTCGAGCATCGTGCGGTCCTGGACTGTTGCCAGCAGCTTGAGAAGCAGGGCTGGCGCGTCACCTATCTGCCCGTCGACGGGACGGGCCGGGTCGACCTCGAAGCCCTTGCGGCTGCGCTCGACGACGAGACGGTCCTCGTGTCCGTGATGCTCGCGAACAACGAGGTCGGCACGATCGAGCCGCTCGCCGAGGTGGTGCGGATTGTCAAGGCACATTCGCCGGCGATTCCCGTGCAAACGGATGCGGTGGCCGCGGCCGGCTACCTTCCCCTCGACGTGGGCGCACTCGGCGTCGATCTTCTCTCGCTCTCGGCCCACAAAGTTGGTGGTCCATTGGGGGCCGGGCTCCTCTGGGTTCGGCGCGGCGTGCTGCTCCAGGCGCAGCAATTGGGTGGCGATCAAGAGCGGGGGCGGCGCGCTGGCCCGGAAAATGTGCCGGCGATCATGGGGATGGCGCACGCGTTCGAGCAGGCGCTGCCGGCGAGCACCGACCGGTCAGCACAGGTGAAGATTCTGTCCCAGCAACTCGTCGACGGCGTGTTGGAGCGGGTCCCCGGCAGCGTGTTGACCGGCCACCCGGTGGAGCGCCTGCCACACGTGGCGAGCTTCTGTTTCGAGCGCGTGGATGGGGAGGCGCTGCTGCAGCAGCTCGACGTGCAAGGCATCTCGGCTGCCTCCGGCTCGGCATGCACCTCGGCGACGCTCGAGCCATCTCACGTACTCAAAGCGATGGGCCTGCCACCGCTGCTGGCCGAGGGCAACCTCCGCCTCAGCCTCGGCCCCGAGAACACCGCAGACGACGTCGCCTACGTCCTCGACGTGCTGCCCAAGCTCATCGATCGCGCCAGAGCCCTGCGGCGCTGACAATTGCAAATTGCGAATTTCGGAATGCGGATTAGGAGTGAGCGCTCAATGTGGTTCTCGCCGTGCTGTTCGAATTGACGCGACCACGATGGCGAGTATTTCGTGGCCCTCCCGCATAAGGAATTCAAGCCGTTCGGGCTGGAGAAGCTTGCTCTCAATGATTAGCTCCAGCCAGTAAAGACATTCATGGCTTCTTCTTCGACGATACCTATCTTTGCGATGAAGTCCGGTTTCGACTTGGCTCTACATGCGGCCCGATAGTTTGCTCCGACAGAGGTTGCCGAGCGGATAAGCTGCCGCCCGATCACGTCCGCAGACCGAGTTCGCGGAAGTGTCTCCACCAGGGACATGACACCCAGGGCATAGCTCTTGGTCCGCGCCCGAAGGAGATCTGGTGTCATACGTGCCTAATCCGCAATTTGCAATCCCAAATCCGCAATACGTCAGATTGTCGATCGCGTTTGGCCGCCGTCGACGTTGATGCTGGCACCGGTGACGAGGCTGGCGAGCGGCGAGGCGAGGAAGACGACCACTGCCGCAACCTCCTCGGGGCGGCCGAAGCGGCCCAGTGGCAGCTCGTCGTGGATGAACCCCGCGAGGTGGTCTGGGGCTTCGTTCACGCGGCGCGCCCACGAGCCACCGGGAAAGATGATCGAACCAGGAGCGACCGTATTCACGCGAATGCCGAGCGGCGCCAGCTCGCGCGCCATCGTTTTCGATAGGCTGATCTCGGCCATCTTCGCCAGGTGGTAGGGCGCGCTGTAGGCAGGCGCCACGTCGGGCAGCGGTCCTACCTCGCGGCCATAGATGGACGAGATGGTGACGATCGAGCCGCCCCCTGCGGCCTGCATGTGCGGAATGGCGGCACGACTGGCACGAATTGATGGGAAGACGTTCAGGTCCAGCGTCTCCTGCCACTGCGCGTCGGTCGTATCGACGAAGCGGCCGCCGCGCCCCCCACCAACGCAGTTCACCAGCACGTCGAGTCGCCGGAATGCGGCGTAGGCCTCGTCGATGAGGCACTCGGGGCCGCCCGGTTCCATGAGATCGATCTGGGCGGCGTGGACCTTGACGCCGAGATCGCGTATCTCCTGCGCCGTGACTGCAAGGGTGTCGGCGGTGCGGCCGGAGATGGCCACGTTGCAGCCTTCGCGGGCGAGGGCCAGTGCGATGTGCTTGCCGATGCCGCGGGTCGAGCCGGTCACGACGGCGCCTTTGTTCGCTAATTGCAGGTCCATGTTGCACCCTCCATGCGTGTGACGTTCATAGAGGGTGCCCGATCGCGCGCCCTCCATGCGCGAGTGCTATACTTCCGGGCGGCCCACCCGGGCCTTTTTCTTTCTCGCGCCGGGGCCTGTAGCTCAGCTGGGAGAGCGCGCGGTTCGCATCCGCGAGGTCAGGGGTTCGAGTCCCCTCAGGTCCACCAAGTCCCCTCAGGTCCGCTACGTTGCCCCGATCGAGCGGGCTCTCGCATCAACACCTGATCGACGCAGCCTGAGCGCCGCATCGCACGCCAGAATGCCTGACCTCGCGCAAGCCTGCCCCCAGCAGCTCGGACGCTCACACGTGGTGGGTCAGTGCGCGTGATCGTAGCCTCTGCGTGGGTTCCGTCGTTCCGGTAGGGCGAGGGCTTGTCCCTCGCCGCAGCGCCCCGCGCCACCATCGCCGGGCCGGAGGGAGCAAGCAAGCCCCTCCCCCTACCGGACGAAGGCCACACACGGAGGAACTGACTCACTAGAAGTGGGGATTGGGTGCAGTGCCGGAAAGTTGGGTTGCCTGCAGCGCCGCCTCCAGCCGCTCGGCGGCTTCCCGGGAGGCGGTGAGGCGCGCCTTCAGGGCTGCGACGTCATCGTCGTCCTGACCGGGAGCTGAGAGGCGGCGCAAGTCCTCGATGGTGCTGGCCGCTTCTTCCAGAAGCGCCACGGCCGACTCAGCGCCTTTACGGCGTGCCTCGAGGAGCGCCTGCTCGTGGCGGCTGGCACTATCGATCGCCAGCGCCGCCTCATCTGCGAGCGTCTGCGCGAGCCAGAGATCGGCCTCAGTAAAGTGGCGCGAACCGGTCAGGGTGACGCGCAAGCAGCCGATCGTGCGCCCCTCGACGCGCATGGGCACCGCGATGATGGCCTGCCGGGGCGCAAATGGCCGTCGGGTCTGCACACGTGGATCGAGGCGGTCGTCCTGCACGAATGCGGCCTCACCGGAGGCGATGACCCACCCGGCCAGACCTTCGCCAACCGAGTGCGGCGGGCCGAGCGGCTTATCGGCGCGCGCAATCTCAACCTTCTCCTTGTCGTCGACGACGCAGCGGGCCGCGGCGCGGAACATGGTGCCCGAGGGGTCCAACAGGTAGACCAAGGCGGTGTCGGCGTCGGCGATCTGCCGCACGCGCTCGACGAGCGCGCGCACCGTCGCATCCACACCCTCCGTCATGCCAAGGCGGGCGACCTCCCCGACCGCATGCGTTGCGCCGAGTTGGCGGCGCATCTGCTCGACCAACTCCGCATTCCCCAGCGTCAAGCCGATCTGGCTTGCGGCCGCCTCCATGAGCGCCTGCAGGGCATCGGTGGGCTGAGTACTGAGCTGAAAGCGGACGATCCCGAGGCAGCGTCCTTCCCAGACGACCGGGCAGGTCGCGATGTGCGTAATGCCGGCGATGCCGCGTGCCACCGCCATCACCGATGGCGGGTAGATGTTCTCCAGTGCCTCGGCCATCGGGGTGATCTGCGTCCGTTGGCCCACGAACGCCGCGGCGACGACCGGGTTGACGTTCGGCGGGTATGTGAGGTTGCCGATCGTAAAGCCGGGGTGGTTTCGCTCGATCAGCTCATTTGCCACCTGCTGAAGGGGCACCTCGGTCTCGGTGCTGGCCACCGGCGTCAGCAGCCGCGTTGTCTCGTCGTACAGCAGCAGGCCGACCCGAACGCCACCGGCCACCAGGCGGGTGTGCTCGACGATCAGCCGGCATTGACTGCGAACTCGGTCCGAGATGCCGTGCATCAGCGCGCCCCTCTCATGCCGCCACGTCTAGCGCCTGGCGGAGCGCCGGAATGAGGTCAGGCTCGCGGAAGTCGTAGCCGAGCCGTTGTGCGAGGGCGGGCAGGGCTCGCTGCCCGCCGAGCAAACTCTCGGCCAACTCGCCAAACAGGACCCGCAGCGCGACGCCCGGCACCGGTATCCAGGATGGCCGGCCGAGCACGTTGGCCAGCGCCTCAGCTAGCTCGCGGTTCGTCACCGGGTGCGGCGCCGTCACGTTCATCGGCCCAGCGACCTCCGGGTGATCGATAGCGAAGCGACACATGCCGACCACGTCGTCCAGGTGCACCCACGATATCCACTGGTCTCCGCTGCCGATCGGTCCGCCGACGAACCAGCGAAACGGTACGGCGAGACGCGGCAGCGCTCCCTCCGCGCCCAAGACCACCCCGATCCGCGCCACTACGACGCGCGCGCCGAGTTCGCTCGCGCGGCACGCTGACGCCTCCCATGCAACGGCAAGCTGCGCCAGGAAATCGTGGCCGGGCGGCGCATCCTCCGTGAGCGGCTCTGCACCGCGGTCGCCATAGTAGCCCACTGCGGAGGCGCTGACGAGCAGGGGCATCGTTCCGGTCATCTGCTCCATGGCGTTCACGAGGGTGGTGGTGGGATCGATTCGGCTGCGCATCAGAAGCTGCTTGCGGGCCTCGGTCCACCGTCCGTCCGCTACCGATGCGCCGGCGAGGTTTACGACCGCGTGGCACCCCGCGAGCTCGGCAGCCCACGCGCCCACCGTGCGCCCGTCCCAGACCACGCTGTGGGCGCCTGGCACGCTCGTCGACGGCCGCGCGGTGCGTGAGAGCACGACTACCTCGTGACCGTCCGCGAGGAGCGAGTGGGCAAGGGCCGACCCAATCCAGCCCGACCCGCCGGCAATGATGACCTTCATGTTACGAGGCTCCCAACCCACGGCCTCCGGCCGCGCGCCGCCTTGAACATCATTCTCGAAGCGCGCTCTGTGCGCAAGGGGTAAGAACTCGATAAGAGAAGGCGGTCGAGACGTACGTCTCGACCGCC
>JAXDLH010000049.1:0-10341 GCA_034666705.1 Chloroflexota bacterium | reverse complement strand
CGCTGTACGTCGCGTCGGCGTCAGGCGAGGAGCTCGGCCTCGTATCGGAAATGGGGCCGCTGCGCGATCTCCTCGTGGATCCGCAGGGCGCGATCAAGGTCCTGCTGGCCCACCCCGACTCCGCGGAGCTTCGACGCACGTGCGAGGGGTACGCTCTGGATCTTGGTTATGTGCGGCAGCAGATCGTGGAGCGCACCCGGTGGCTGCTGCGTGAGGGCAACGGCCGCTGTGAGGTCCGTTGGTACCTTTCGCCCCCCGCGTTTCGCATCGTCGCTACGTCGGCGGTCATGCACTTCGCACCGCTCGTCGAGGGCGCCGGTGGCTCCGCCGCCGGTAGCTCCGTGCTGGAGCATGGCAGTCCCTTCTACGAGAGCGCGATGCGGTGGTTCGAGGGGGTATGGGTGAGCGCGGTCGACGCTGCGCACGAGCTCGAATGGGCCGAGCGCGATGTGCTGCGCAATCGGGCAATCTTCCTGGACCGTGACGACACCCTCATCAAGGACATGGCGTATGCCTCCAGCCATCGCGATGCGCCCGTCGTGATTCTGCCGGGCGTCGTCGAGGGGCTGCAGCGCTTGTCCATGGCCGGGTACCGTTTGATCGTCGTCAGCAATCAGCAGGCAGTGGGCATCAACGCGCAGACCCATGAAGATTTGGGGTTGATCACGCAACATATCAAGGCCGCGTTTGACGAACACGGCATCCATCTTGATGCGTTCTACTATTGCACCCACGCCGTGACGCAGCAGTGCAACTGCCGCAAACCGAAGCCGCAGCTATTCCTCGAAGCGGCCAGGCGATTTTGCCTCGATCTTGCCGGCTCGCACTTCATCGGCGACGCCGACTCTGACCGCGACGTCGCCATCCACCTGCCGCAGATGCGGGTGCACGTCGTGGATCCGCCGCGGGGCTTTGCCGCAGTGGTTGAGGAGATCCTCAGCTCACACCCATTGTGACATAGCGTCACACTTCCATTACAAAAAAGTTACGCGTGGCAACAAATTGGGCTGCGCCGCGTTATGTTTGGCATTGGGGAACCGCAACAATAGCGCCTACTCGTATGAACCGGCCTTCGCTCCTGGGCATGCGGGATGCTGCCCGTCCGCCAAGCGCGGCCGGTCGTCGATAGGGTAGGCGGCTCGCGGTTTAGGGGGGAAGGTGAAGATCCTCATCGTGCGGGGAGATCCTCAGGACCTGGAAACGCTGGCGACCGATTTTCAGTTGCACTGGCGAAACTGCACGGTATTCCGCGCCGCTGACGGAGCGGAAGCCATTCGGGAGCTCACGGCGCACGAGCCGAACGTCGTGGTGCTCGACGTCGGATTGCCGCGGAAAAGCGGGTTCGACGTCCTCAGGGACTTGCGCCGGATCGACGACGTCCCGGTCGTGATGGTCAGCGAGCACGCGAGCGAGTCCGAGGAGATTCGCGCGCTCCAGCTCGGCGCTGACGACTACGTGCGAGCGCCGTTCAGCGACAACGTATTCTTCGCCCGCATCCGCTCGGTGCTGCGCCGCGCTGAGGGCACGACGTTCCCGGGGGACGATGCAAGGCCCGAAACCACGAATCCGCTGCCGATGCGACCCGTTGGACGCCCGGCGTCGCCTCAGGCGCCCGCGTTCGTCTAACCCCCGCGATCGGTCGCTGAAGCAGGAATTGTCATCGCGGCGCCCTGCTAAAACCACCTCCCGAACGCGGTGAGGGATCTCCCTCCGAAGAGAATGTTCATCTCTCCGGGAGATTCCTCACGACCGCCGCATCGGTGGCAGATCTCCATGCCGAGATGGCACCCACACGAGTACCACGCGGCGGAAGTTGGTCACCAGTTTGTCGGTAGGGCGGGGGACGAGCCCCCCGCCCTACCGGATTACCGGACGCCAGGCGTGGCCGCCGCAAGCTGCACGCCAACTCGCTCCACTGGCTATAGGCAAGACGAGTCGTGATGACGCGCGCGTACGCTTGCGCGCTCCTACCAGACGACGGCGAGTGCCTTCCTGGTCGCCTGGTCGTCCATCCAGTCGACCACGTCCGAAGGCAACAGGGTGTCGCCCGCATGGATGCGGAAGACGTCGCCGTGGCTCGCCGAGTAGGGCTCGACGCCCATCTCCAGATTGGTCACTTCCTGAAGGATGCGCCGCCGCATCTGGATGATCCCCACGTCGGAGACCCCGAGGTGCTCCTGGCTGCGGTCGCAGATCGGGCCCATGCCCTCCTGCACCGCGAAGTCCTGCTCGCCAGTGCCCTTGATCCCGGTGAAGGTCAGGGTGCGCTGTTCCTCACGATCGATCAGGTAGCTGTTTGCCCGGGTGCGGCGGGGAAAGTGGGTGCCGGGCACCAGCTCCGAGTGCACGCCGCTGCCCAGGCGCAGCGCCGCGAGCTCGCGCGCCGTATACGGAGTCTCAAGTTTCCAGGTGAACGACCAGCGGGCAGTCGTCACGTCGTCGAGCGGCACGAACGCATGGCACAGCTTCGAGCCGGGGCCGCCGGGCGGCATCGTATAGAAGGGCATCAGGAAGAGGTTGTAGCGCCAGTAGTCCTCGCCCTCTTTGCCCGCATAGCGCCCGCCCACCAGCACGCCGTAGTCGGTATTCTCGGCGTACAGCTTCGCCGGATTGTCCTTGGTGCGGAAGCGCGCCTGCACGCCCACGAGCCGCTCCCCGAGCCCTCCCTTCCACTGGTCGAGCCTGCGGTGCGAATCGAGCGTGCTGTGCAGATAGATCGAATGCATCGTGTCGATGCCGCCCTCGATCGCCTGGGCATAGTTGCAGTCCTGTGTGCTCCAGGAGACGAACCGATGGGTATCAGGCGCGTGCATCCACTCGAAGTCTGGCAGCGGCGGCTTGAGCTCCGGCGGGCCCATGTAGGCGAAAATCACGCCGGCTCGCTCCTCTACCGGATAGGCCAGCAGTTGGATTTTGCGCGCGAAGTCGCTCTCTGGCGGCTCGGTGGGGGTCTCCAGGCACTGGCCGGTGACGGCGAATTTCCAACCGTGGTAGATGCAGCGGATGCCGTCCTCTTCGTTGCGGCCGAAGTAGAGGTCGGCCATCCGGTGCGGGCAGTGGGGGTTGATCAGCCCCGGGCGGCCGCTGGTGTCGCGAAAGGCAACCAGGTCCTCGCCGAGCAGCTTCACCCGCACCGGATCGCAGTCCGGCGCAGGCAAATCCGACGACTGCAGCGCCGGCAACCAGTAGCGGCGGACCAACTGCCCCGCGATCGCCTTCCCTTCGACGCGGCTCAGTCGTTCGTTTTCCTCGGGGCTCAACATCGGTCTTCCTCCAGGAGTGTTGCTACGTGCAAGAGCTTGCTACGCGGTATCCGTTGACTGGATCCTTGTCATCCTTGAGGCCGCAGCCGAAGGATCTCCCGGCGATGCCAACGCTCTCTTCTCCGGAAGATCCCTCGTCGCTTTGCGCCTCGGGATAACAGTTGGTCGCTTCCTACAAATCCATGGTCTGGGGCGCGAAGATCTCCTCAAGCCCGAGTACGCGCGGGGTCAGCCCCTGCTCGTTTGAGAACTGGGTGATGGCGGTGAGGATGTCGCGGTTGGCGCGCACACCGTACGGCATTGGGTCCCTGGCGATCGTCTGGCGCACCTCGCGCGGGATCAGCCCGGTCTCGAGGTACGGGTCCATCCCCTCGCGCGCGCGAGCGTCCGCGATCTCCTTCGCCTTCGCGAACATGTTGAAGACGTTCAGCACGACCCATGGATGCGGTTCGACCACCTTGCGCTGTACCACCACGCCGTGGTTGATCGGATAGAAGCCCGTCTTCTGATAGTATGCCTGTCCCTCGCCCACCTGGTCCGGGAAGAGCCGCTTGATGCGCGGGTCCTTCGTCACGTCGACGCGGCTGCGGTCGACCAGGTTGTCGGCGATGAGGAAGAGCGCCGACGCGTCCAGCTCATGATCGAGGAGCATGCTGGCGATGCTCTTCTCCGGTGGGATGTAGTGCAGGCGGACGCCCTCCGGCGGCTGAAAGCCCGTGGCGCCGCCGTGGCTCATCTCCGGATTGCGCTCCATCCACCATTCCATGTCCTGCGCCTTCACGCCGTACACGTGCTGCAGCGCGGCGCGGGTCCAGAGCGCGGCGGTCTGCTGATACTCGGGCACGCCCACGCGCTTACCGACGAGGTCCTGGGGCTTGTCGATGCCGGAGTCGGTGCGGGCGAGCACCCCGGTGTGGAAGAAACGCCGTGAGGTAAACACCGGCACGGCCACCCAGCGCGTATCTCCGTGCGCGACGGACATCAGCAGCGAGGACATCGACATCTCGGAGACGTCGAATTCTGCGAAATGGAGCTGCCGCCAGAACATCTCCGATGGGTGGATCACCGTCACGCGGAGGTCGATCCCATCAGGCTGCACCAGCCCGTCGATGATGGGTCGCGTGCGCGGGTTATCTGAGCACGCCAGGCTGAGCTGTAGGTCCGCCATTTACTCTCCCCCTCCTACGATTTGCCGTGGACTGCGAAAGTTCCCTTCCTGAACCCGGATGGCCCTGTTCCCCAACTCTCGGGCAAAGGACCCAGGCACGATAACTCGCCTTCCCGCGCCGGGACAGGAGAGATGCGTCATCGTTCATGCATTCCAGACTCGGACCTGGTCGCGCGGGAAGAACAGCGCGACCGTTTGTCCCTCACGCCAGGCGATCGTGGGCGGCAGGTACAGCAGAATGTGGTCCCCCCACGGCAGCGCAATGCGCGCCTCGTAGCGCTCTCCAATAAAGAGTAGCGCCTCGATGACCCCTTGCAGCCGGTTTCCCGACGTCCCGGCGTTACCCGTGGCCTCGGCCGGAACCACCTGTACCTGCTCCGGTCGAATCGCGATGAAGCAAGGATCCCCCTCGTGGAGCTCGTCCGCCTCGGCCGGCTCGCACATGATCTCTCCAAAGGCGCCAGTGCTCACCGCCACGGCGAGGGCGCCATCGCTCACCTGCTTCGTCACCGTGCCCCGCAGGACGATCGTGCGGCCCAGGAAGTCGCGGACGATGGGCGTTTGCGGCTGCAGGTAGAGCTGCGTTGGCGAGCCGATCTGCTCGATGCGGCCGTGGTCCATGACCGCAATCCGATCCGACAGGCTGAGTGCCTCGATCTGGTCGTGGGTCACGAAGAGCACCGTGATCCCCAGCCGCCGCTGCAAGATGCGCAGCTCGGCGCGCATCTGCTCACGCAGCTTGGCATCCAGGTTGCTGAATGGCTCGTCGAGCAACAGGATCTTGGGCTCGAAGACGAGGCTGCGCGCCAGCGCGACCCGCTGCTGCTGGCCGCCGCTTAGCATCGTCGCCGGGCGTTCTCCCAGGCCGCCGAGCCCCACCAGCTCGAGCACCCGGCTCACCTGCTCGCGCACGATGCTGCTCTTCACCTTGCGGACGTTAAGCGGATAGGCGACGTTCTCAAAGACGGTCATGTGCGGCCAGATCGCGTAGGACTGGAAGACCATGCCCATGTTGCGCTTATGGGTCGGCACATGCACGTGCGTCGTCGCCGAGTCCACCACGCGGCCCTGGTAGACGATCTCGCCCTCGCTGCACCGCTCGAGGCCGATCACCATGCGCAGCGTGGTCGTTTTGCCGCAGCCGCTGGGTCCCAGCAGCGTCAGCACCTCGCCCTCGCGCACCGCCAGCGTGACGTCGTCGACGGCGCGCACCCGGCCGAAGGACTTACTCACGTTCATGAGCCGGAGGACCGGCTCCGCACTACTCTCGCCGAACTGTGGCGCCGGTTGCGGCGCGGTGCTCACCACCCCAATCTCCCCCGAGCTCCCAGGCTGCGCGCGCTATCGCGACCGATCGAATCGGCCGAGCCCCCAGCGCATGCTGACGAGTCGCGCCAGGATCGCGGCGCTCACCGTCAACATGAAGATGATCACGCCGAGCACCGTGGCGGGCTCGAACGAGCCCGTATCCATGTATTCAAGCTGCATCAGCGACAGCGGTTTGTTGTTGCTCGAGCCGAGCAGCGCCACCAGGCTCACCGCCGAGGCGGCGGCGCCGAAGTTCTGCAACGCCACGACGGCCATTGTCGGCGCGATCAGCGGCAGTACCACGCGCCGCAGCGTGTAGATGCGGCCGGCGCCCGACGCCCAGGAGGCTTCCTCCAGCTCGGCGCCGAGCTGCATCATGCTCGCCTTGATGAGCTGTACCCCGAGCGTCAGCCCCGCGAAGCCGAGCGCAATGATGAGCACCCACGTCGTGCCGTAGAGCGGGCGGAAGAACGGGGTGCCGATGAACAGCCACAGCAGCCCAAGGCTGGTCACGATCCCCGGCACGGTGCTGGGGATCCAGGTGATGAAGTCGAGGATGCGGCGGCCGACGTAGCGGGTGCGCACCGAGACGTACGCGATGATCGTGAACAGCGTAATCGAGAAGATCATCGAACCGCCGGCGATCGTCAGGGTGTTGAGCAGGCCCCGCGTGAGCTTCGGATCGGCGAGGACTCGCTGCCAGTTGTTCAGCGTCCAGATGCCCGTGGGGAGGTCGAAGACGCCGAACACCTTCATGAAGGTGCCGAGGATCATGAGGATTACCGGCACGACGATGATGAACACGAGCAGCCCAGCGATGAGTGCGAACGTCGGCCACTTCAACGGGCCGAGGTCGTAGAGGCGGTTGGTGTACTTGCCGGAGACGGTCGTGAAGTTGCGGCGCGCCACGAGATGCTGCTGCAGCAAGATGAATGGGATGAGGCCGACGAGGACCACCATGCTCAGGGCGGTGGCGGTGCCATATTGCGGCGGCGACTGGAGTACCTGGCGGTAGATGAGCGTGCTGTAGACGTCGATCTTGGCCGCGCCGCCGAGAATCAGCTCGATCTCGAACGACTGCATGGAGCGGATCAGCCCGAGCAGAGTGACGAAGAGGATCGTGGGCGCCATGAGGGGGATGACGATGCGGACAACCGTGCGCAGCGTGCTGGCGCCCGATGCACGCGACGCCTCCTCGAGTGAGGAGTCCATATTGCGGAATGCGGGCGTGAGCAGGAAGACCTTGAGGGGGATCAGGTTGATCATGAGGTGAGCGGCGATGATGCCCCACCAGGAGAAGATATCGAAGCCGAAGCCGGGGAACACCTGCCGCACGGCGGTTACCAGCAGCCCGTGATGCCCGTCGAGCAGGATAATCCAGCCGAGGAGGATCGGCAGCACCGGAAGGAGCAGCGCGAACCAGAAGCACATCTCCAGCCAGCCTCGACCCGGCACGTTGGTGCGGGCGAGCACCCAGGCGATGCCAATGCCGACCACGACCGCGATGGCCTGCCGGACCACGGCGAGCGACACCGTGTTCTTGAGGGCATTCACGATGCGCGGTTGGCTCAGGGCGGTCTGCCAGTTGTCGAGGCCCCAGGTGGCGGCGCGGCCAAACGGCGCGACGTTGAAGCTGTTGATCGCCAACAGCACGATCGGGTAGAGCACGACAAAGGCGACCGTGGCCAGCAACAGCGTGCAGAGAATGGTGGCGACGTCGAGCCGGATCCGCTGCAGCGGCAGCCCGGCTGGTCGGGTCGCGACGCTCGTCGCGGCCATGGTCCTAACTCCCCCCGGCCTCGACCTTCTTGTACATATCAAGCACCGCCCTGATCTCCGGTCCCCCGAATTCCGTGCCCTGGAGGCTGTACTGCTCCAGGTGGGCATAGTCCGGCATCGTGGCATCGGCAACCGCATCCGGGTGTGGCTCGACGTCGACGCGGATGCTGTGGGCAGTGTCGTGCGGTGGGCGCGATGTATCGCCGTTGGTCTGCACGAACGTCTGCTGCCCCTCTTTGGACATGAACCAGTTGACGAAGACCGCCGCCGCGTTCGGGTGGGGCGGGTTCTTCAGCACGCCGGCGCCGTAGGCGAGCAAATACTTGTAGCCATTGACCTGCTCAACCTGCTTGCAGCCGCCCTCGCGAATGCAGGCGTCGAGCGTCTCCGTGTCGGCGCCCATGGCGATCGCGTACTTGCCGTTGATCAAATCCTGCGTAAGCAGCCGCGCGTTGTCGACGAACACCGGCTGCTGATCGACCATCAGCTTCTGAATGAAGTCGGCGCCTTTGTTGTGCACGATGCCCGTCATGGTCAGCGCTGAGCCCTGCGGCGCATTAGGCGTCCGGATCACGATCCTGCCCTTGAACCTCGGGTCGACGAGTTGGTCGAAGCTGTTGAAGTCGCTCGCAGGCAATAGGTCGCGGTTGACGATGACGTTGCCGGTCACGTTGCCCTGGTAGAGGAGTACGTACGGATCCGTGGTGCCCCAGAGCAGCTTGCCGCCCCGGTAATTCTTGCCCTCGGTCACCTCGGGCAAGATGAGGTAGGGCGTGAGGTTCTCGAAGCCGCCTGCGGGCGCGACGGTCTCGACCATATTGCTGGTCGGCGAGATCCAGGCGTCGTAGCCGTAGATGCCGTTCTGCTGCTCGGTGACGACCTTCGGCGTAAACTCACTCGGCCGCATCGCGACCTGCTCGACCTGAATCTCCGGGTACTTCGCCTGGAACGCCTCGACCTCCTTCTGATACCAGAGGTCGGTGTGCGTCACGACCACGACCCTGCCCTCCTGCTTCGCCGCCGCGAGGGTCTGGTCCCACCGCGCCTGCGGATCCTGGCTCTGGCTCGGACTCGCGGCAAGCCCGGCGCTGCCCGGGGCGCCGGATGGCGCGGAGCAGGCGGCCAGCAGGGTGACGAGCAGCGCAATAGGCAGCAAACGGGCGTACCGGGGCCGTGGCATGACGTCCTCCTGGAGGGAAGGGTGCTCGCGGCCATCATACTCCGCGTTGCCCAGATGCGCGGCAGCTCAACCTGTGCAGCGATTCCGATCCTGCTGCACTGAGTGCTTCGGATCCCAGGAGGTCATCGTCAGTCAGGCGTCCTTCCCCTCCTCTGCCCTACGCTGCCAAGGCCACGGTGGCGCGCTGCATCATCTGCTGCTGCGCCTGCGCGGCCGTCATGCGGCCGGTCAGGATGCCGGTCATGCCATCCTGGATGATCGTCCGGACCTCCGCCCAGCCGTGCGCGCTCGGCTCGACCTTGCCGTTGCGCGAGACGTCCAGCGCATCCTTGAACCGCTGGTTGGCGCTCAGGAACTCTGCTGCCACCTGCTGCTGCAGCGTGGACTGGCGGACCGGGAAGTAGCCATTCGAGGTGTCGAGACCCCAGCGCGCAGTGACCTCGGGGCGGGTCAGCCACTTGATGAAGGTCCACGCCGCGAGCTGCTTCTCAGGGGTCGTCTTCATGATGCTGACGTTCGCGCCGTAGAGCACGGTGACCGGCTTGGTCGTGGCGCTCGGGGCCGTGCCCTGCGGGATCACGCTGACCGCCCACTTGCCGTCGTCCTTGAAGGCCGCGGCAAGGAAGGGCACGCTGGTGCTCGACCGCATCATGAACAGCGTTTTGCCGGAGGTGACGTCGTTCTGATCGTCGATGCCCGTCGCCTGGTACGCCAGCTTCTCGCGGGCGAGTGTCTCGTAGAGTTGCAGCGCCTTGACCGAGGCCGGCTGGTCGAAGAGCGGGGTCTTGCCGTCCGCGCTGATCACGTCGCCGCCGAAGCTGAAGACGACCCCGTCGAACCCGGACGCGTCGACTGCCATCGCGTACCCCTGGTGTCCGGAGGTGACGGAGGCGCGGCACATCGCGAGGAAGTCGTCCCACGTGACCGGCGGATTGTCGAAGCCGAGCGACCGCGCGAGGTCCATGTTCGTGTACAGCACCAGGTCGCTCTTGGTGTACGGGAAGGTGAGTTGCTTGCCGTCGTACTGGGAGAAGTGGGTCGCCTCGATGTAGGAGGGGATGTAGTCGTTGAGCTCGTCCGTCGTCAGGCCGTACTTTGCGCTGTGGATGTAGTCGTCGAAGGGCACGAGCGCGCCGGCCTCGTAGTAATCGGCGGCCTGGTTCTCGTACGCGGCCACGAGATCCGGCGGCGAGCCGGCCTGGATCGAGGCGATGATCTTGTCGTACAGCTTGTTGTAGTCGCCGAGGCTCTCGGCGTTGATCTTGATGTTCGGGTTCTGCGCCATGAACTCGTCGATGAGCTGCTGTTGCAATGCCTCGGATGCGCCCACCTGGCGATGCCAGAAGGTGAGCGTAACGGGCTGCGTAAGCTGCACCGAATCGACGGGGTTGGTTTGAATAGCGCTGCCGCTCGCGGCCGGCGCGTTAGCGGCCGGCGCCGGCCCGGGGGAGCCGGTGGGTGCGCTGCACGCGCCGAGGAACGCCAGGACCATAGCCACCGCCGCAATGGACCGGAATCGCTGCTGCATCGAGCGCCTCCTATACGTGAGTTAGCCCCGGATCCCGGAGCGGGCCACCCCTTCGATGAAGTACCGCTGCGCGACCAGGAAAATGACGATCATGGGTGCGATGGCGAGCGTGGCC
>JAXDLH010000048.1:0-2537 GCA_034666705.1 Chloroflexota bacterium | reverse complement strand
GGGCCTCCGCGCTGATGCTCGATTGACTGCTGGCTAGTAGTTGATGCCTTCGTACGCCATCGCGGCATCACCGCCACGGGCGTAGTTCACCTCATTCACGATCGCCACGATGGGCTGGCCGCTGCTGGTTACGGTGGCCGCGCCCACGAGACCGCTCGGCAGGTTCGGGTTCGCCGGCTGGTAGAACGTCACCGAGTCTCCCGCGGCCACCGTGGCGACTTCGCTCACCGTAATGCCGCTCGGCAGCGTGTAGACGATCGTGACCGCGGTCTCTACCGAGCCGAGGTTCTGCACCTGCACACCGGTGTCCCACCCACCGGATCCTTTGAAGATCAGGGGGATGCTGATGTTCGACGTCCCGGCGCTGAACCCGTCGTAGCCCATGCCCGTTTGCTGGACCGCGTTGACCTCCTGCACGACTGCAGAGATCGGCCCGGATGCCGTGAACACGCCGGAGCCGACGAACCCATCCGGCAGCTCCGCGATCGTGCTCAGGTCGAAGAATGCGCCTTGATTCGCGCCGAGCGTCACGGACGGCAGGCCGAAGGCGATACCGCTGTCGCGGTCACGCAGTGACGCGCTGACGGTGACGCCCGAGGCGGACATATTTGCCACCTGCACGCCGCTGATCCAGTCGTTGTAGTTCTTGAACAGCAAGGGCGCATTGGTCGTCGCCGATCCTGTGGTCGCGCCAGCATAGCTGAGCAAGGCGCTCGTGCCCGCGTTGTAGGTCTCGGCGACCGCGGTCAGCGAGGCAGAGCTCGAGCTGATCACGGCAGTGCCGATGAAGTTGCCGGGCGCGAACGTGTCGACGCCTACGCGGACGCGGCGCACGGCGTTCGCCGGAATCGTCAGTTGCGACGCGTTGGTAATGCCCGACGCGTTGTTCGACATCAGGTTGAGGGTGTACGTCGCAGTGCTCGTACTGGTGTTCATCACGCTGATCGTGGTCACGTAGCCGTTCAGCCCGCCGTATACGAGCGGAATCGTGACCTGGGTCGCGTTCGACGTCGGTGGAATCGTGATCGAGCCCGCTGAAGCGAGCGACCGCGTGTAATTGACCCGGTTCACGATCGCCGCGATCGGCTGCGTGGCCTGGACCACAGCCGATCCGTCAAACCCGGGGGAAAGGCTCGGATTTGCCGGCTGGTAGAAGGTGATCGAGCCGTTCGGCGGCAAGGCGGCGGGCCCGTCGCTGGCGACCGCCGTTCCATTCTGGTTGTAGTAGGTGACGCTCGCAGTGCCCGAGCTGCCGGTGGTGTTCTGCACCTGGATGCCAGAGTCGTCCCCATTGACGCCCTTGACGGCAATCGGGACGTACAGGCTGAATCCGGTCGGCAGCGGCGTGGTAACACCCGTCGGCGTGGTCGTGACCGACGTGGTTGGCACGACTGTGCCCGTGGCGGTGGTATCGGCGGTTGGAGTGAGCGTAGCGGCGGTGGGTGCGACCGTCGGCGTCGAGGTCGCGGCCGAGGTCGGCGCCAAGGTCGCCGTCAGCGTTGGGGTCTGCGCGAACCCGGGCGTCGCCGCGGCCGCGAGCGATGCCAGCAGGATACCGAGGGTGACGAGGAAGCTGATGATTCTCAAGTGTCCTCCGTTGAGGGGCATGCGCCCGTCTGGCTTTACGCCCCTCCCTATGCTAACCCAGTGCTAGCCGAGTCCGGCCTAACCAAACCGCAACAATTCAGCAGCGCCCGTTACAAATTCGTCCCGCGCCCCTGTGTCAGCTTCGACTCGCGCGTGGCCGGATGGCGAGCTCGGTCGATAGTACGCGCGACTCCGCGACTCCGCGACTCCGCAAGCCGCATTCCACCGCGGACCGGCAGGCGGCCATGGAGGGATGCGGGACCCCGCCCTTCGTGTCAGTATGCGATCGAGGGGAAATATGCTCCGGTTGGCTCCTGGTACGCGCCGATGGTCATCAGGGTAAGCGGCTTCAGCGCGCGCAGTCCCTGGGACAGGCACCAGCGAAAGAAGCTGGCCCGCCGCGTCGGCACGATCAGCGAGAGTGGGTCCGGCGTGGCGGCGCCCACGGCGAGCAACAGAGTGCAAAGATCGGCCTCTGTCTCGCCGACCCCGTGCGCGCCCATGCCGAGCGCGCCCGCCGAGACGTATGCGACCACGCGTCCGGCGCGCACCGCCATTAGCGGATGGTCCCGCTCGAGGTTGTCCCACAGCTCGGCTCGGGCGAACCCATGCACGCGCTCGCACAACGCGGCGCACGACGCGCGGTCGCCGGCTTCGACCGGTCGCACCGTATAGCCTGCGGGCGGCTCCTCTCGAAACTGCCCGCGCACCAGCACGAGCGGCTCGCGCGCCTCGAAGCCGAGCGATGCATACAGGGCGAGCGACGCGCCGTTGACCGCCTCTTGCACGAGCCGCACGCCGGGCTGGCCGCGTGCCCGATCGACAGCAGCTTTCATTAATACGCGGCCCACCCCGTGGGCCTGCGCGGCCGGGTCGACGCTGATCGGGCCGACGCCGCGAATCGCGTTGTACTCTCGCAGGAAGTTCGACCCGACGAGCTTACCATCGGC
>JAXDLH010000047.1:0-10602 GCA_034666705.1 Chloroflexota bacterium | reverse complement strand
GGTCGTGCGTGCTGGCAATCACCAGGAGCTGGCGCGCTGGAAGCATGAGCAGGCGCTGCGCCGCACGCTGGCCCGCCGCCCAGATCTGCTTACCGAGGAGCACCGCGCCGAGCTCCGCAAGCTCGGTCTGCTGGATTCCGAATAGCGACAGGTGTCGCACGATGCTGATCAACGACCGCAGAACAAACCTGTATGCCTCTGCGGCATGGAGGCTCGACGTTGCCGGTTGCACCTCACCCGGTGGGTGCCTAGAATTGGAGTGACCCGGTTCACATAGTGCCCACCAGGGGCATGCCGCGCGGCGTGGGGACGCCGACTCAAGCGAGAGGAGCGTGCGTGCAAGCCTCGATTGTAATCAGGGCCAAGAACGAAGGTCGCGACATTGGCGAGACCCTGGCGGCAGTCTTCGGGCAACGTGGCGTATCCGACTTCGAAGTCATCGTCATCGATTCCGGCTCGTCGGACCGCACCGTCGAAATCGCTCGATCATTCCCCACCCGCATCATCGAGATCCCGGCTGAATTATTCACCTACGGCTACGCGATCAATCTGGGCGTCAGCGAGGCGAAAGGCGAGATCGTTGTCGCACTGTCGGCGCACTCGCTTCCGGCGAGCGACCGCTGGCTCGCCGAATTGCTCGAGCCGTTCCGCGATCCGACCGTGGGTGGCGCGTACGGCCGCCAACTGCCGCGTGAGAACGCGACGTGGCCGGAGCTGTTCGGCATGCGCCTCTCCGGCGTAATGAGCGACCGACCACGTCGCCAGACGCGCGACATGATGTTTTCCAACGCTAATGGTGCGTACCGGAGGCCGCTGGCGCTGCTCCACCCGTTCGACGCCCGGCTGCCCGGCGCCGAGGACCTGGCCTGGGCTGATTGGATCCTGCGTCACGGCTGGGCCGTGTACTATCAGCCGAGCGCCGCCGTCTATCACTCGCACGGCGAGTCGCTCTGGCGATTGCTGCGACGCATGGTCAAGGACCAACCGACAATCTGGGGCTTGAAGCTTGGGCTGGTCGGGCGCGGCGAGCAGCCCGCAGCGGCGCCAGCTCCCGCCTACCGCAAATAGCGCCACCGGCGATCGGTCCATCGCGAGCCAGGGTGGAGGCGGGAGAGTCGAACTCCCGGCTCGCCTGCTCCATTTGTTGGGCTACGGGCGAGCCCGACCTCACGCCCCCGGGGTGTAAGCGAACGGGTTGGCTGCTGCTCCGGTCGGACTCGAGCCTGAATCCATGAACCCTCAACGGGCGGGGCACGCTTAACCTCAGAGTTTCGCGCATCGTCCCCGACCATTTCCATGTCGATTTGTGCGAATTCCGTTCGTCTAGAAGATGAACCGCCGGGATGGTACCGGCGGATTCATCAGGGAGGCACACCGATGCCGCATTATCTGCTCAGCGTAATCCAGCCCGACGGCGATCCGCCCCCGCCCGACGTCCTGGCGAAGATCATGCGAGACATCGACGCGTTCCATCAGGAGCTCAAAACGGCCGGCGCGTGGGTCTTCGCCGGGGGGTTGCACGCGCCGAGCACGGCCACCGTGGTGCGGCTCCAGGGCGGTGAGGTGCTCATGACCGACGGCCCATTCGCTGAGGGCAAGGAGCATCTCGGCGGGATTTGCATCCTCCAGGCGCCTGATCTCGACGCCGCGCTCGCGTGGGGCGGCAAGGCCGCCCGAGCCACCACCCTCCCGATCGAGGTGCTGCCGTTCCAGGCCGTGGCGGAGGACTGATCCGCGGTATGCCGACCATCGCCGCCTCGGAGATCGAACGGGTATTCCGCGCGGAGTACGGTCGGGCGGTGGCCGTCCTCGTCCGCTATTTCGGCGATGTCGATGTCGCCGAGGAGGCGGTCCAGGACGCATTCACCGTGGCGGTGCAGCGCTGGCCGGCAATGAGGCTGCCGCCGAGCCCGGCCGGCTGGATCATCACGACCGCACGCAACCGGGCGATCGACCGCCTCCGCCGGGAGGCGTCCCGCGAGGACCGATACGCCCAAGCCGCGTTATTGCACGCCGAGGGCGAACCGGCCGAGGAGGATGCCGTGCGCGACGACCGGCTGCGCCTGATCTTCACTTGCTGCCACCCAGCGCTCGCCGCCAGCGTCCAGGTCGCCCTCACGCTCCGGCTTCTGGGCGGGCTCACCACCACGGAGATCGCCCGCGCCTTCCTGGTCCCTGAGCCGACTATGGCCCAGCGGCTGGTCCGGGCCAAGGGCAAGATTCGCGATGCGAGGATCCCGTACCGAGTGCCGAACGAGGCCGACCTCCCAGCCCGTTTGGGAGCCGTACTGGCCGTCGTCTACCTCATCTTCAACGAAGGCTACGTGGCGAGCGCGGGCGAGCGGCTTGTGCGCGAGGACCTGTGCGCCGAGGCCATCCGCCTCGGACGGCTCCTGGCCGAGCTCATGCCCGACGAACCGGAGGTCATGGGACTGCTGGCGCTCATGCTGCTCGTTGAGTCGCGTCGGGCCGCCCGCGCCACCCCGGACGGCGACCTCGTGCTGCTCGCAGACCAGGATCACGCCCTGTGGGACCAGGGCCTCCTTGCCGAAGGTCAGGCCCTCGTCCGACAGTGCCTCCGGCGCAATCAGCCCGGTCCGTACCAGATCCAGGCGGCGATCAACGCCGTACACAGCGACGCCCCAGCCGCGGCCGCCACGGATTGGTGGCAGATCCTGCAGCTATACGACCAACTCATGGCGCTCTCCCCGAGCCCAGTCGTGGCCCTCAACCGCGCGGTCGCGGTGGCCGAAGTTACAGGACCGGACGCAGCGCTCACCTGCGTCGACGGCCTCGACCTCGGCGCCTACTACCTGTTCCACGCCATCCGTGCCGACCTGCTCCGTCGCCTGGGCCGCAATGCCGAGGCGGCGCTGGCCTACGAGGCGGCGATCGCCCGCACCGAGAACGCGAGCGAGCGCGACTTCCTGCTGCGCCATCATAAGGCGCTCACCCGAGCGTGATGAGCTGCCTCTTCCGGTGATCAGGCTCATTCGCCACCGAAACCCACTGCAGCCCCCTCGCTCACGGCAACCGGATCATGGGAGCAACGATGGGAGTGACGGGCGTGCGATCGGGGGCGGTCCGGGACAACCCGGGGCCGCTCGCCAGGCGCCACGCAGGCGTAAAGGTGGTACCCCCGGCAGGATTCGAACCTGCGACACGCGGATTAGAAGTCCGCTGCTCTATCCACTGAGCTACGGGGGCGAGTCCCTACCGATTATCGGCGGCGGATCTCAACGACTTCAATTGCCAACTGAATCATGTGCCGGAGGGGCTTGCGACCATGACGCAGTCGCGGGCTTTCGCCGCTCCTCTCAGGCCGTCTCGCGCAGGGCGCGCAGCAACAGCGCAAGCGTCTCCGTTGCCGCGCGACGCCGCAGCTCAGGGATCGCCATATTCCAACGCGTGGTGTCGGTGAGCACGTGGTTACGGACGTCGACGGCAATCTCGGCGAACGGCCGCTCGCCATCAGTATTGAGCGCCGCGCCGACTCCCACGTCCGCGCCGGTCTGAATGCGCGCGGCGCTCGCCATATCCGCAGGTTCGAGACGACCAATGCCGAGCGGCGTGCCGTCGTCGTTGACGATGAAGCCACCTTGATAGAGCGTCAGAAGGCTCGGCGCGGCGCAGATCTCCGCGGCCATCGCACCGGCCAGGCCGCGCTCGGCTGACGCGATCGTCCAGCCCTGTGCTGCGAGGATCTGGGCGGCGACGCTCGCCAGCGTCTCATCGTCCCGAGCATAGACGTATGGCGCAAGCGCGGCCTCCGCCTGCTCCGCCACGGGTGCGATGAGGGCCCGCGCCTCCTCGGCGGTCGCCGCCTTCGCAGAGATCCGCACCTGGACGCCGTCCGGTTTCGCATAGGTTGCGACCGTCGGGTTGGTGCCATGGATCAGCTCGCCAAGCTGCTCTTCGACCGCCGACTCGCCGAGGCCGAGGGCCTTCAGCGAGCGCGTGACCAGAATCGACGTTCCTGCTCGGGCGCGCAGCTTCTCCGCTACTTGCTCATTCCACATCAGCTTCATCTCGGATGGCACACCGGGCATCGTGACGATGATCGTACCGTCGTGCTCGACCCACCAGCCGGGGGCCGTGCCAATCGGGTTTGGAATCGCACGTGCTGAGGAGATGAGCGTCGCCTGTTTGACGTTTCGTTCCGGCATGGCACGGTTCCGCCGCGCGAAGTTCTCACGCAAATGGCGCTCCAGCTCCGGATCGACGACCATCGTCTCGCCGAGCGCCGCGGCAATCGACTCCCGCGTCAGGTCGTCTTCGGTTGGGCCGAGTCCACCGGTCATGATGATCACGTCGCTGCGGCTGAGCCCGCGCTGGATGATGTCCACGACACGACCGAGGTTGTCGCCGACCTGGCTGATCCAGAACACGTCAATGCCAATACTCGCCAGCTCCTGCGTCAGCCATTGGGCGTTGGTGTCCACAATCATGCCCAGTAGCATCTCAGTCCCAACCGACACGATCTCCGCTTTCACGGCATCTCCAAAGGCTGTGGTTCTAGTACGGCGCCGCTGGCTCGCTCAACGGCTGAATACGCTCGAACAGCTCGATCAACACGCCACTCGTCGACCGCGGGCTCACGAACGCCACGCGCCCATCCGGCCCGGAGCGTGGCTCCCGGTCGATGAGCTCGGCGCCCCGCGCGAGCAGCGTGCGCAGCTCCAACTCGATGTCCTCGACCTCGATCGACACGTGATGCAGCCCCTCGCCGTGGCGCTCAATGAAGCGTGCCACGGCGCCGTCCGGGTCGGTCGCCTGCATCAGCTCGATCTCCCGATCGCCAGTGCCTAATCGAACGAGCTTGACGTGGCTCTCCGGCAAATCGATCTCTCGCTCCACGCTGAGGCCAAGCGCGTCGACGTAGAACCGCATCGCCTCATCGAGATTGCGCACCGCCACGCTAACCCGCCGGATCCCCTTGATCACACTCGATGCACCTCAGCCGCTCCCTGGAGCTCTTCGGCAGCAATGCCTACGATACGCCGCCGACGGGCGCCGCGTCGATGAGCCGCCGCCGCACCGCATCCCGCGCGGGTCAATTTGACTCCACCCGGGGAGACTCGTATAGTTTGACGGTTTTACGCGGCTTGAATCCAAATTTACGGCCATGGAGACACGTACTCATGACCTACGTGATCTGCGAGCCTTGCATCGGGGTGAAGGACCAGTCCTGCGTCGAAGCATGTCCGGTCGACTGCATCCATGCAGACGAGAACGATCCGCAACTCTATATCGACCCGGAAGTTTGCATCGAGTGCGGCGCATGCGAGCCGGTGTGCCCGGTCCAGGCAATCCGCCAGGATAGCGACGTTCCTGAAGAGTGGAAGAAGTACATTCAGATCAACGCGGACTACTACAAGCGCTGATCAGCACCGCACGAGTATTTCAAGAAGCCCGGATCGCGCGTAGCGGTCCGGGCTTCTCGGCGTCATGAACCGCGTTGGATCACTCGCGCAGGTCGCCGGGTCTATTCCGTGATCAGGAACGGCTCGCAACGGCCTCCCGACCGTTCGTTGATAGGACCACCGCATCGGGCATGCCGAGCACTGGACGCAGATACCTGCCGGTGTAGGATGCGGCGCAATCGGCTACCTGCTCGGGTGTGCCAACGCCCAGGACCCGGCCGCCACGCTCGCCGCCCTCCGGTCCGAGGTCGATCACCCAGTCAGCGGTTTTGATTACGTCCAGGTTGTGCTCGATTACCAGCACCGTGTTGCCGGTGTCTACCAGGCGCTCGAGCACCTCGAGCAACCGCTCCACGTCCGCGAAGTGCAGGCCGGTGGTCGGCTCGTCGAGGATGTAGAGCGTCTTGCCCGTCGCCCGCTTTGCCAGCTCGGTCGCGAGCTTGACCCGCTGCGCCTCACCGCCAGAGAGCGTCGTGGCCGGCTGGCCAAGCCGAATGTAACCGAGCCCGACGTCGTTCAGTGTCTGCAGCTTGTTCCGCACTGCGGGCACGTTCTGGAAGAGCTCGCACGCTTCGGCGACCGTCATCTCCAGCACGTCGGCGATGCTCGCGCCACGGTACCGGATCTCCAGCGCCTCGCGGTTATACCGGCGTCCCTTGCACGTCTCGCACGGTACGTACACGTCCGGCAGGAAGTTCATCTCGATCTGGATGATGCCCTCGCCACGGCACGCTTCGCAGCGTCCACCCTTCACGTTGAACGAGAAGCGGCCGGGACCATAACCGCGCACCCGGGCGTCCGGCACGGCCGCAAAGAGCTCGCGAATCGGTGTGAAGGCGCCCGTGTAGGTCGCGGGGTTCGAGCGCGGCGTGCGCCCAATCGGCGTCTGATCGATGTTTACGACCTTGTCGAGGTGCTCGGTACCTTCGATCCGCTCGTGCCGGCCCGCGCGGTCCTTCGCGCGGTAGAGCAGTTGGTTTAGCGCTTTGTGGAGCACCTCGTTCACGAGCGTACTCTTCCCCGAGCCGGAGACTCCGGTGACCGCCACGAAGCGGCCGAGCGGGATCTCGACGTCGATGGTTTTCAGATTGTTCGCGGCTGCCCCGATCACGCGGATGCTCTTCCCATTGCCATCGCGTCGCTGCTCCGGAATCGGGACTGCCCTGGCGCGACTCAGGAACTGGCCCGTGATCGAGCGCGGCTCGCCCATGAGATCGTCGACGGTGCCAACGGCGATCACCTCGCCGCCGTGCTCGCCTGCGCCAGGGCCGATGTCCACGACGTAGTCGGCGGCGCGGATCGTATCCTCGTCGTGCTCGACCACGAGGACCGAGTTGCCCAGGTCGCGCAGCCGCTCGAGTGTCTGCAGCAGTCGACCGTTGTCGCGCTGGTGCAGCCCAATGCTCGGCTCGTCGAGGATATAGAGTACACCCACCAAGCCCGAGCCGATCTGCGTCGCCAGCCGAATTCGCTGCCCCTCGCCGCCGGAGAGGGTCATTGCCGCCCGATCCAGCGTCAGGTAGTCGAGCCCAACGTCGAGCAGGAAGCCGAGCCGCGCTTGAATCTCTTTGAGCACCTGCCGGGCGATCATGTGCTCGCGCTCGTTCAGCGTCCAGCTTCGCTCTTCGTCCCATACCTCGTGATGCGGGACCCGCGATTCCGTTCGCACCGGGACCGGTCGATCCAGATCGAGTGCCTCGAAGAGCTCCATCGACTGACCTACCGAAAGCGACGTGAGTTCCGAGATCGAGCGCCCGGCAATCGTGACCGCGAGCGTCTCCGGCTTCAACCGCAGCCCATCGCAGGTTGGGCAGGGCCGATTCCACATGTATTTCTCGATCTCTTCCTTCATACTGTCGGAGTCGGTCTCGCGGAAACGTCGCTCGAGGCTCGGGATCACCCCCTCGAACGTCATCTGATGCTCGCGGCTCCTGCCCTGATGATGGTGCCAGCGCGGCGCGTTCACCGAGATGCGCTCGCCTCGGGAGCCGTTCAAAATCAGATCGAGCGCCTCGGGTGCCAACTCCTTCACCGGTTTGTCGAGCGAGAAGTCGTAGCGCCGACCCGCGCCCTCTAACAACGCCAGGTAATATGGCTCACCCGCGGTGCCGCGGAACCACGGTTTGATCGCGCCCTCGCGCAGCGTCAGCGCTCGGTTCGGCATCACCAGATCCGGGTCGATCTCCTGCCGATACCCGAGGCCCGTGCAATCCGGACAGGCGCCATGCGGGCTGTTGAATGAGAAGTTGCGGGGCGCCAACTCACCCAGGCTGATCCCACACGCCACGCATGCGAATCGTTCTGAGAAGCGGGTCTCTTCGCCGTCGGCCGTCGCCACGGTCAGCTCGCCCTCGCCGAGCCGGATCGCGGCCTCGACGGAGTCCGTCAATCTCGAGACGTCGGCGCGTCGGCTCTCGTCATCTGCATCCGCCTCCGGGAGCGCGATGCGGTCGACCACCACTTCGATCGTGTGGTTCTGATAGCGGCCCAGCTCGAACGTCTCGGAGAGATCGTGGATCTCCCCGTCGACGCGCACCCGGGCATAGCCCTCTGCGCGAATCTCGTCGAGTACCCCCTGGTGCTCGCCCTTCTTGCTGGTAATGACCGGCGCGAGAATCATCAACCGCGCCCCGGGTTCCATCGTGAGGATGACGTCGACGATCTGCTGGACGGTCTGCTTGGTGATCGCCCTCCCGCAGTTCGGGCAGTGCCGGCGGCCAATGCGCGCGTAGAGCAGGCGCAGATAGTCGTAGATCTCGGTCACCGTGCCCACGGTGGAGCGCGGGTTGTGTGACACACCCTTCTGATCGATCGAGATCGCCGGCGAGAGCCCGGAGACAAAATCGACGTCCGGCTTCTCCATCTGGCCGAGGAACTGGCGAGCGTACGCGGAAAGCGACTCGACGTAGCGGCGCTGACCCTCGGCGTACAGGGTGTCAAAGGCTAGCGATGATTTGCCAGAGCCGGACAGACCGGTGATCACGACAAGCTGGTCGCGGGGAATCTTGAGATCGATATTCTTGAGGTTGTGTTGGCGGGCGCCCCGAACCTCGATAAATCCGGCCACGGCTAACTGATCACCTTGCGCAGCTCGGTAATCTGGTCGCGGATCAGCGCCGCCTGCTCGTATTCCAGCTCACGTGCGGCGCGCTTCATGTCGCCCTCCAGCTCCTTGATCACCCGCAACACCTCCTGTCGATCGAGCGTGCCGGCCACCTTGTACTCAGCCGCCGTCTCCGCCACGGCGCGAAGATGCGGCGAGATGTCGCGCACCGCTTTGATGATGCCGCGCGGCGTGATGCCATGCTGTTCGTTGTAACGAATCTGCGTCTCACGCCGGCGGTACGTCTCGCGGATTGCCCGCTCCATCGAATCGGTGATCCGATCGGCGTACATGATCACCCGACCGGTCTCGTGGCGGGCGGCTCGACCGATCGTCTGGATCAAGGCTGTCTCGGAGCGCAGGTAGCCCTCCTTGTCGGCATCCAGAATGCAGACGAGCGAGACCTCCGGGAGGTCGAGGCCTTCGCGGAGTAGATTGATGCCGACCACCACGTCGTAGACGCCGAGCCGTAGGTCGCGCAGGATGTCGACGCGCTCGAAAGTCTCGACGTCCGAATGGATGAAGTGCACCTTGATGCCGACTTCACGCATGTAGTCGGCGAGGTCCTCGGACATCCGTTTCGTGAGCGTCGTGACGATCACGCGCTCGTTGCGTCTGACCCGCTCGGTCACCTCTTTCAGGAGATCGTCGATCTGATGCTTGGTCGGCCGCACCTCGATCTCAGGATCGAGCAGCCCGGTCGGTCGCACGACCTGTTCCACCACCTGCTCGCTGTGCTCGTATTCGTACGGGCCCGGCGTGGCGGAGACGTAGACAACCTGGTGGACGCGGTCGGTAAACTCGTCCCATTTCAGCGGTCGATTATCGAGCGCCGACGGGAGGCGGAAGCCGAAGTTCACCAGCGTGGTCTTGCGTGCCATGTCCCCTGCGTACATGCCGCGAACCTGCGGCAGGGTCATGTGCGATTCGTCGACAAAGACCACGTAGTCGTCCGGGAAGTAGTCGAGCAGCGTCCACGGCGCGGTTCCCGCCTCACGCCGCGTGAGGTGGCGCGCGTAGTTCTCGACTCCGTGGCAGAAGCCGACCTCTTGCAGCATTTCGAGGTCGAACATCGTGCGCTGCTTCAGCCGCGCCGCCTCCAGCAGTTTGCCCTCACCCTGGAATTTTTGCAGCTGCTCCTCGAGCTCGACCTCGATATCGGTCACCGCGAGGCGCAGCTTGTCGTCCGACGTGACGAAGTGCTTGGCGGGAAAGATGTCGATGCTGGCGTGCTCCGCGAGGATCTCGCCCGTCAACTCGTCGATCTCCGCGATGCGGTCGATCGTATCGCCCCAGAACTCGACGCGCACGGCGGTATCCTGCCCGATCGGGTGGATATCCATCGTGTCGCCACGCACGCGGAACTTGCCGCGCGCGAGGTTCATGTCGTTGCGCTCGTAAAAGATGTCCGTCAGAAATCGCAGCACGCGCTCGCGCTTGCGCGTCTCGCCGCGTTTGAGGGTGAGTACCTCTTTGCCATATTCATCGGGCGAGCCGAGGCCGTAGATGCACGAGACCGATGCCACGATCACGACGTCCCGCCGCTCGAAGAGCGCCTTGGTTGCCGAGTGGCGTAGGCGGTCGATCTCGTCGTTCCGCGACGAATCTTTCTCGATGTACGTGTCACTCGAGGGGATGTACGCCTCGGGCTGGTAATAGTCGTAGTACGAGACGAAGTACTCGACCGCATTATTCGGGAGGAACTCTTTCAGCTCAGAGCACAACTGCGCGGCGAGGGTCTTGTTATGGGCGATGACCAGGGCGGGCCGCTGCAACGTCGAGATGACGTTGGCCATCGTGAAGGTCTTGCCCGAGCCGGTGACGCCCAGCAGCACCTGGTCGTGCTCCTTCTGCTCGATGCCCGCGATGAGCTGCTCGATCGCCGCCGGCTGATCGCCCAGAGGCGTGTAGTCCGACACGAGCTCGAAGGCGCGCTGAGGCATGGGTCTCCTGAGGTGTCGCCGAGAGTGGCTTGCCTGATTCGGGCGCCGCGGCTAAGACAGCCGCGGTCGGGGCCGGCAGCGTAATCGCCGGTCCGCGGCAGGTCGAGCACGAAGGCGTCGACCGCTCCGAACG
>JAXDLH010000046.1:0-3397 GCA_034666705.1 Chloroflexota bacterium | reverse complement strand
GCGACGGCCACCGCGACGGCGAGTGCGATCCCGGCCACCGCGACGCTACCGGCGGCGCCCGCTACGGCCGTGGCCACGGCCACCTTGACGCCGCTGCCGCCGAGCGCCACCCTGCCGCTGGCGCCGACCAGCACGCTGACCCCTTCGCCGGTCCCGCCGCCGGCGACGCTCATCCCGCCGAGCGCCACCCCGACCTTCCCGCCAGAGCCGCCGACGCCGACCATCGAGGTCGAGGAGGCCGCAGCGCAGCGCACCCCGGCGGCGCCGCCGACCTTCGCGCCAACGCCGAGCCCGACGGGCGTGGTCCCGACTGACCCGCCGATCCTGCCGACGAATCCGCCGGCCGGCACGGACACGCCGACGCCGACCGGCTCGGTGCCACCAACTGACACCGCCACCCCGGAGAGCACGGCCACGCCAGAGGGCGCGCGAACCGCGGGCCCGTCGCCGACTGAGACGCTGGTCCCGACCTGGACCCTGACGCCCACCCCGACGCAGACCCTCACGCCGACGCGCACGCCGAGTCCCTCTCCGACGCGCACCCGCACGCCTACGCCGACGGCGACGCCGACCCAGACCCGCACGCCTACACCTGGTACCCCTACGTCGATCCCCGTAGCGGTCCCGACGCTTGGCCCGGCTGGCACGCTATTCGGGTGGGGCTACAACGCCCAGGGCCAGATCGGCGATGCGTCGTCCGTCAGTCGCTCCAACCCAGTGGCGGTCTGCACGTGCACCGGTCTCACGAGCGCGGGCGCCATTGCCGCTGGCATCCAGGGCGGGGAGCACAGTCTGGCGGTGAAGAGCGACGGGACGGTATGGGCCTGGGGCTTCAACACTGATGGAGAGCTGGGTGACGGCAGCATTAGCTGGGCCTCCGTCCCGGTGCAGAACGGCCTTACGAACATGGTAAGCGTGGCTGGCGGCGAGCAGCACAGTCTGGCCCTTAAAAGCGACGGCACAGTCTGGGCGTGGGGCCTCAACTTCACCGGGCAGGTGGGCGATGGCTCAGGCATCGAGCGCCTGAGCCCGGTGCAGGTCACCGCGCTCAGCGGCATGACGAGGATCGCCGCCGGCGCTTTCCATAGTCTGGCGATCAAGAGCGATGGCACGGTCTGGGCCTGGGGTGATAACGGCAGCGGGCAACTGGGCGACGGCACCCAGACCACGAAGTTCTCGCCGGTTCAGGTGAGCACGGCGAGCGGGCTGACGAACGTCATCGCCGTCGCGGCGGGCGCGGGATACAGCCTCGCGCTCAAGAGCGACGGCACCGTTTGGGCCTGGGGTCGGAACTCCAGCGGGCAACTGGGCGACGGGACCTCAACTATGCGGCTCACACCAATCCAGGTGAGTGGACTCACGCTTATCACAGCCATCGCATCGGGGCAGGACCACAGTCTGGCGCGAAAGAGCGACGGGACCGTGTGGGCCTGGGGCTTTAATGGCAGTGGCCAACTGGGCGATGGCACCTTCAACCCCACGCTCAACCCAGCGCAGGTGGGCGGGCTGAGTGGCATCTCTGCCATAGCGGCCGGCGGCAGCCACAGCCTGGCGCTCAAGAGCAGCGATGGCAGCGTATGGGGATGGGGGCGCAACACGGAGGGCCAGGTGGGCAACGGCGGCGGAGGCAACCAGCTCGTGCCCGCACAGGCCACCGGTCTTACCGGCGTCCGCGCGATCGCCGGCGGCGGCTACCACAGCCTGGCGATACGCTAGACCAGATGAGCGGGGCGGGAGAGCGAAATGGGAGAGTTGGGGAAGCAGCTCGCGAGCGTAGATGAGAATCTGCTCGAGCGGCTGCAAACGGCGTATGCGGACGAGTGGTTCGCGCATTACAACTACTGCCTCGTCTCGCACCTGGTCGCCGGACCGAGCTCGGCCTCGGTGGCAGCTCTCTTGCGAGACAAATCGGAGGAGGCGTTCGCCCGCGCCAATCGACTCTGCGACCGCATCATCGAGTTGGGCGCCACGCCAATCCTCAAGCTCACCAACCTGGTGGAGCACGCGACTGACAAGCCGTTCAAGCTCACGGAGAACCTCCGCGATATCGAGGAGCTCCTCAAGGCGGTGCTGGACGCCGAGCGCACGAGCTTGCGCACCTTCGCTGCACTCTATGAGGCGACGCGCGATCGGGACCCGCTGACGAACGCCTTGATGCTCAGTCTGCTCGGCGAAGCCGTCCGCGGCGAGCAGCAGCTCGAGCGGCTCCTCGCCGATCCCGCTCCAGAGATGACCGGGCAGTAATTGTGATAATTTCGCAGGATCGCCCGCACCGGGTACGAAGTGGTGTACCCTAGGCAGAGTGACCCTGAGGCCAGGCGCTCGGCAGCTTGGCCGCGGGCTGAACCGGAGCCATCGAGGCGGTGGAGGTGTCACGGCGTGACAAGCGAGAACGAAGCAGCAAGTCAACGTCGTGATCGGCTCCTCCGCGAACAGCTTCGCCCCGGCGAAACGCTCGACGGGGTGTTCGTTGCGGATGACGATACCAGCGTCGCCGTCACCTCAGAGCGGCTCCTGATCATGCGGCCCAGCAAGCCGAATGGCTGGGAGATGAAGGCCATCCCCTGGCGGCTCATGACCAGCGTGACGTTGGAGCCCCCTGAGAACAAGCGGTCCGGGCTGACGATCGTGCGGCTCGTGTACGCCTTGCCAGGGAAGACCGGCGGGCGCGGCGGTGCGCCCTTGCAGCGGGCGCCGTGGCTGGCGACGGAGCCGGCGGCGCCGGCGGACCCACCGGGTGAGCTGACCCTTTCCCTGCCAACCGATGCCAAGCGCATGGCGAAGCTGCTGAACGCGCGCATCCCCGTTGCGCCGGTCGCACCACCAGCGCCGGTCGAGTCGGCAGCGCCCACCGAGCCAGCCACGCCGTCTGCCTAAGCGACCCGCTATCGCGCGGTGCTGACGTGGAGTGCGGCCCGGAGTTGCGAGCCGGGGGAGGTTCGTGACCATCGCCGCCTCCCTATCGTCGCGGTATGCGCGGCTCGAAGCCCACCAGACCGTCCAACTGTGGGTGCTGGTGAGCTTCCTCCTGACCTTTGGCATTGTGCGCGCGATCACGCATTTGCAGAAGGCTGGGCTCCTGCCCAACCAGACGGGGGATGGGCTCCACATTCACCACCTGGTACCGGGCATCATCCTCCTTTTGGTGAGCGGCTACCTCGGGCTAGCGGCCTGGAGCCACCCGCGCGGGCGCCTCGTCGCGGCCATCCTGTTCGGGATTGGGGCCGCCCTCACAATCGATGAGTTCGCGTTGTGGCTCTTTCTGGAGGATGTGTACTGGGCGCGGGAGGGGCGGGACAGCATCGATGCCGCCATTATTGTCGGGGTGCTCCTGGGCCTGGGAGTTCTGGTAAGCGGCTTTGGAACTCGCAGTAGACCGCCTCCAGGCCCCAACCCG
>JAXDLH010000045.1:0-22462 GCA_034666705.1 Chloroflexota bacterium | reverse complement strand
TGGGTAGATGAAGCGGTACAGGATCAGATGCGCGAGGAGCACATCGGTATGCTCAGCCATGCGATCGACGAGCCGACGCCAGTCGAGCTGATGGCCACGGGCGCGGATGAGATGGGCGACGTCCGCGCCATCATAGCGCTCCCGCTCCATAATGAAGACCTTCTGCCACAGGATCTCCTCGACCGGACAGAGCCGTACCGGGATGCCAAGCACCTCCTCCTCGACCGCGTGCTCAAACCACCCATCGTCCACCGTACAGAGCCAGTTGCCCGAGTTGAAGATAATGTCGAGCAGGTATCCCTGGTGAAAGGCCTTGGCGAGCCAGATTGGATCGGTCAGCTCGGTGCCGTAGCCGGCGCGCGCCAGCACGTCGAGCAACTCCCGCACGTGCTGCGGCCGGACGAAGACGTCGATGTCCTTCGTTTGGCGGGCCACGCTCGTGTATCGCTCCAGCGCATATGCGCCGCCCACGAGATAGGGCACCGGCGAGTCGTTCAGAACGCCGAGGGCCTTACGGAAGAAATCGTTCCGCTGCTCCTCGTCGACCTCGTCCGGCGTCATCATCGGCTCGTCGTTCGCCACCCGTCTCTCCTGAGCCCGCGGCCTCGGTGACGCGGTCCTCCGTCTCCATCCTAACCCGTGGAAGCCACCGGCGAGGCAGATGGAGCGCTAGGCGCCCGTGTCGGAATCGAAACGAAAGCCGAGATCTGCCGCGATCTGGCGCAGGACCGCCCGGTCCCCGGGGTGCTGATCCTCGGCGATGCGCTCGCCGAGCTCGGTGATCGCCGCAAGCGCCGCCGGGGTGTCGAGGTCATTGTCGAGCGAGGCACGCACGAGACGACTGAGCCGATCGCCCTCGGGTGAGGGATCAGGCGCCTCCATCGGGCCGCGGCATGCGTCCGCGATGCCCCGCCAGCGCTCCGCGGCGATGGCGAGATCCCGCGCGACGTACTCGAACTGAGAGCGGTATGAGAAGCCGAGCAGGTAGTAGCGCAGCGCATTACCGCCGAATTCCGGCACGAGGTCCCGCACGAACGCCAGGTTGCCGCGCGACTTGCTCATCTTCTCGCCATCCATGCGCACGATGCCGACGTGCATCCAGTAGCGTACGAACGGCCTGACGCCCGTAGCCGACTCGGACTGCGCGATCTCGTCGCAGTGGTGCGGAAAGACGAGGTCCTCGCCGCCGCCGTGGATGTCAACCTGCGGGCCGAGATGCCGGTTCGCCATCGACGAGCACTCGATGTGCCAGCCGGGCCGGCCGGAGCCCCACGGGGTCGGCCAGGCAGGCTCGCCCGGCGCGCTCGGTCGCCACAGGCGGAAATCGAGCGGGTCCTCCTTGCGTGGATCCTCGGGATCCTCGCCGGTCTCGGCATTGGCGGCGAGCATACCCTGGCGATCGAGGAGGCTCATGTCCGCATAGCCGGGGAAGCGAGCGGCGCGGAAGTAGACACGGCCATCCCGGGGGTAGGCCATCCCGTTGTCGACGAGAAGCTGCACCATGTCGAGAATCCCCGGGATCTCATCGCGGACGCGTGGGAAGACCGTCGGGCGCATGATATTCAGCGCGTCGAGGTCGTTCAAGAAGATGTCGATGCACTCGTCCGCGAGTTGCATGAAGTCGACGCCCAGCTTGGCGGCGCGCTCAAATAAAGGGTCGTCGATATCCGTCACATTCTGGACGTAGCGCACGGCGAGATTCTGTGCCATCAGGTGGCGCTGCAGGATGTCGAACACGAGGTAGGTGCGTGCATGCCCGAGATGGGTGGTGTCGTACGGGGTGACGCCGCAGACGTAGAGCGTGACTGGATTGCCGGTGGGCTCGAACAGCTCTTTCCGCTGCGTGCGGGTATTGAACAACAGCAATCGCGCATCCGAGGCGGGGAAATCCGCAGGCGCCATGATAGCAGCTTCGCGCCTGGCGACCGATGCGAGGGAGGATCGACGTCCAAATTATTGATACTTCGGCTATCAAGTCACTTGACATGAATTCCAGGCATTGTTATGATGCTGAGTGTGAAGGGGCGCTGCAAAATCAAGCCCCGAGGCACTGTCAAGGAGGTACGAGACCATGGCAAATATCACTCGGTGGGACCCGTTCAGCGAAATGTTGAGCCTCCGTCAGGCGATGGATCGGCTGTTCGAGGATGCGTGGGTTCGACCCGCCGCCGGCCAAGGCCAGGACGGCTCCGGCGCTGCAGCGCTCGCGCTCGACGTGTACGAGACGAACGACGATCTCGTGCTCACCGCGAGCGTTCCGGGGGTCAAGCCGGAGGAGATCGACATCACGGTCCAGGGCGACGTGCTGACGATCAAGGGCGAGACGAAATTCGAGGGCGGCGAGACGCAGGGGGCCTATCATCGCCAGGAGCGCCGCTACGGGCGCTTCCACCGCCAAATTGCCCTGCCGGTGAGCGTGCGCTCGGACAGCGCCACGGCCCAGTTCGAGAATGGCGTGCTTACCCTCCGCCTGCCGAAGGCGGAGGAGGCGAAAGAGCGCCGGATCCCTGTGCAGGCCGGCGCGTCGCACATGATTGAGTCCAACGGGCACTGAGCGCGGCCGTAACTCGCGCGGGGCGAGCCGCCTGGAATGGGCGGCCCGCCCCTTTTTAATCGCGTGCGAACGCTGCCCGCACCGCGTGCAAAAGCTCCGATTCCTCGGCTTCGGCCACCGTGCGCAGGTCCAGCAACACCCGGCCATCGGCGATTCGTGGGATTACTGGCGTCCGCCAGGCGCGAACCCGCGCCGCGAGCGCCTGCGGCGGCTCCCCCACGGGCTCCAAGCCGAGCGCGGCACTCGGCAACGTTTCCTCGGGTGTTGATCCTCCGCCGATGGCTGAACGTACCTCGACCACCGAGACCTGTGAAACGTGCAACTCTGCTGCGAGCCGCCTGGCCCGCGCGTCGAGCGTCGCGAGCGGCGTGGCAATCATGCGCCAGACGGGGATCTCACGCAGCGCTTCGCCTCGCACGTAGTGCGTCAGCGTGGCCGCGAGGCCCGCGATGGTGGCCTTATCGGGGCGGAGCGCCCGCGTGAGCGGGTGGCGGCGCAGCTCCGCGATCGTGGCTCGCGTGCCCACCAGGATGCCCGCCTGCGGCCCGCCAAGCAGCTTGTCGCCGCTGAACACCACCACGTCTGCGCCCGCCGCCACGCTCTCCTGCACCATGGGCTCATGGGCTAGATCGTACGTCTCCGTGGGCAACAGGCTTCCACTCCCGAGATCGTCGACGACCAGGATGCCTGCGCCATGCGCGAGCTGCACCATCTCGCCGAGCGTTGCGCTGTGCACGAACCCCACCACGCGGAAGTTACTCGCGTGTACCCGCAGTAACAGCGCCGTTTCCTGGCTAATCGCGGCGGCGTAGTCGGCGGCGTAGGTCCGATTGGTCGTGCCAACCTCGATCAGGTGGGCGCCACTCTGCCGCAGCACGTCGGGGATGCGAAACCCGCCGCCGATCTCTACGAGTTGGCCGCGCGAGATGACGACCTCGCGCCCGGCAGCGAGCCCCGCAAGGGTGAGCAGCACCGCGCTCGCGTTGTTGTTGACGACGAGCGCCGCCTCGGCGCCCGTGAGACGTTGCAACAGCGTCGACACGTGCTCGTGGCGCGACCCGCGCTCCCCCGCAGCCACGTCGAACTCCAGCGAGCTGTAGCCGCGTGCGACCTGCTCCATTGCCGCAAGCGTCGCCCCACTGAGCGGCGCGCGACCGAGATTCGTGTGCAGCACAACCCCCGTGGCGTTGATCACCGGTCGCAGGGTTGGCTGCCAGGTCTGCGTGAATCGCGCGACGACGTGCGCCGCGACGGCGTCGAGCCCCGGCGCCGGCTCGCCCCGGGCCAGCGCCACGCGCGCCGCCTCGAGCTCGTCGCGGATCGCATCCACGATGAGCTCGCGCGGCTCGGTGGCGAGCTGCGACCGGACCGTTGGATGCTGGAGCACGCGCTCCACGCTGGGCAGTTGGCGGCGCACGTCGCCCGGGTCGTCCTTCGGGCGCGATATGGACTCCAGGGGGGGCCTCCTCGGGCGCGGCTCGTCTCCGGATTCTACGGGAGAGGTCGCCCGGAGCCGCAACCGCCCGTTGCCTATACTCTCGATACTCGTATGGAAGCTTCCTCTGCCGCCACTCAGAGCCAGGATGCCGCGACGCATCCACTGGTTTGCGTCGTAATCGTCTCGTGGAATGGTCGCGAGCACCTGCGTCGCTGTCTCGCAGCCCTCGCGGGCCAGACGTTTCGCGACTTCGAGGTCGTGGTCGTGGACAATGCCTCGGAAGACGGATCGCCCGCGATGCTCGAGGTTGAGTATCCCTGGGTGCGTCTCATGCGCAGCGAGCGGAACCTGGGATTCGCCGCCGCCAACAATCTCGCGATCCGCGGCGGCGAGAGCCGCTACGTCGCGACGCTCAACAATGATGCGATGCCGGAGCCCGGGTGGCTCGCGGCGCTCGTCGCGTGTGCTGAGGGAGACGCGGCGCTCGGCGCGGTCGCCTCAAAGATGGTTTTTGCCGATCAGCCGAGCACGATCAACTCGTGCGGGGTCGCCCTCGACAGCGCCGGCATCGCATGGGACCTGTGGGGCGGCTATCCAGCCGACGCAATCACCCAGCGTCGCGAGGTGTTTGGTGCGTGCGCCGGCGCCGCGCTGTACCGGCGCGCGATGCTGGACGACGTCGGGCCGATGGACGAGACGTTCTTCGCCTATATGGAGGACGTCGACCTCGCATGGCGAGCACAGCACCGCGGATGGCGCGCCATGCTCGAGCCGCGCGCCGGTGTCCGTCACGTCCATTCGGGCACGCTGGGCGAAGGCTCGCCGCGTAAGCGCTACCTTTTAGCCCGCAACAAAGTGTGGACCGTTGCCAAAAATCTACCCGCCGAGGACGTGTGGCCCTGGCTTCCCGTGGTCGTGGTCTACGACGTCGGGGCGGCGTTCTTCGGCGCCTGGCGCCATGGCGACTGGTCATCCGTGCGTGGGCGCATCGTCGCCCTGCTGCAGATGAGAACGGCGTTGCGCCATCGCCGCGCGATCGAGGAGGGCAGGCGAGCGACCCCGCGGACCGTGCGCAGCCGGTACTCGCCACTGGCCCTGCCCTGGGATGTGCCCAAGCGCTATCGGCATCTGGTCCGTTTCCTGAGTTCCACAGAGCGAGTGAGAGCCGTTCCACCCACCCCGATGCAGGCCCGCGCAGCGGGGACGTCGCCTCGCTCCCGGCTGGGGCGCGTAGTGCTCCGCGGGGTCGGCGCTGTCCTCAGGCGATCGGGTCGGCGGCGTCGCTTTGGGCCCACTGAGTCGTCCACCCTACGCATTGTGGTCCTGCGGCCGGATCATCTAGGCGACGTCCTGCTCAGCCGGCCCGCGATCGAGCGGCTGCGGGTGGCGCTGCCAGGGGCCGCTCTCACCGTGGTCGCCGGCCCGTGGGGGGCGCCGTCGCTGCAGGGCGTCGACGCCCGAGTCGTCTCGTTTTCGTTCCCGGGCTTTACACGACGGGCGAAGCGCTCCCCCTGGGCGCCATACCTGGCGCTACTGGCGCTCGCCTTCCGGTTGCGTCATGAGCGGTTCGACGCCGCCCTGATCTTCCGGCGTGACCACTGGTGGGGCGCGCTGGCCGTCGCCGTCGCCGGCATCCCCCTGCGGGTCGGCGTCGCCACGCCCAAGGCGGCGCCATTCCTGACGCACAGCGTGCCGGCGTTCGAGGTCGAGTCCTGGGGCGCCACGTCTTGCCGAGTGGCCGATGCGCTTCTCGGGGCCCTCGGCGTACCGGCTCCTGACAGGCCATTTGAGCCATCCTTTATGCCCACGCCATCCGCCGCGCGCGAAGTGGGGATCTGGCTCGACGAGCATGACCTCGCGGGCCGGCCGTTTGTCGCCGTGCATCCCGACGCCGGCGCTGCCCTGAAGAGCTGGCCGGCCGCGAGATGGAGCGCGCTCGTCGACGAGCTGCCGGCGGACGTGGCGGTGGTCCTCACGGGTACACCGGCCGAGGCGGCCGAGCTCGCGAGCATCGCGAACCGGGCGCAGCGGCCGCTTGCAATGGCGGTTGACCTTGATTGGGACGGTCTCGCCGCCCTCTACCGGCGCGCTGCCCTCGTGGTTGGCATGGATAGCGGACCGCTGCACCTCGCGACTGCTGTGGGCACGCCGACGGTCCGGGTCTATGGCCCGACCGACCGGCGCGTGTTCGGCCCGGCGGGGTCTGTCGACCGCCATCGCACGATTGCATCCACGCTCATCTGTGCCCCATGCGGCAGCCTCGACGGTGCACCGTGCGGGTATCTTCGTCATCCGCCGTGTTTGGCGGACGTCGACGTACACGATGTGGCGATTGCGGCTTGCGCCGTCCTCGAGGCGGGAGCGCTCACATGACCGCCCGGCATGCGGCGCGCGATCTCCTCGATCGCCTCGCGGGGCTCGCCGTCGGCGCGTATGGCGCCTGGTCGTGGCTGCACGGACCTCGTCCTCGTCTCCCGCTCGACCCCGTGTCGGTGCGCCGCATCCTCGTGATCCGCGTCGACCTGCTCGGCGACCTCGTGTTCTCGCTGCCGACCTTGCATGCACTGCGCGCCGCGTTCCCCGACGCCCGGATCGACGCGCTTGTCCTGCCCTACACCGCCCCGATCCTCCAGCAGGCCGGTGTGGCCGACACGATCTACACGCTCGACGTCAATCGCTATCGTCGCCTTGGAGGAATCGGCGAGCTCGGCGTGCTCCTCTCCACGCTTCGCGGGATTCGCACGACGCGGTACGATCTTGCCGTCGGCCTTTCGCGTCGCGTCGGCGGCCTGCTCGCCGCGGCGAGCGGTGCGCGCGTCCGCGTCGGCTATGCGGCCGAGAGCTACGCTGGCGCCTACAACGTTCCTGTAGCCGGGTATCGGTACGCGCGGTCGCGGCACGACGTCGATTACTGCCTCGATCTCGTCCGCGCGCTCGGCATACCGGTTGTCGAACAGGTCCCCACCCTGGTTCCCCCTGGACAGCACGTTCCCCCGGAGCGGCCATACGCCGTGCTCGTGCCAGGCGCGAGCAATGGTGCCGCTAAGCAGTGGGCGCTGGTCCACTGGGCGGCGCTCGCGGATCGGCTCGCTGCGGCACATGAGCTGCAGATCGTCCTCGCCGGTGCGGCCAGCGAGCAGCCTCTCGCGCGGCGCGTCGCGGCGGCGGCAACGGTAGAAGTCGTCGACCGCACCGGGGCGACGACGATCGCCGAGTTGGTGGAGTTGCTCGCGGGCGCGCGGCTCGTGGTCGCCGGCGATACGGGCCCGCTTCACGTAGCAGCTTCGCTGGGCGTACCCACGCTCGGGATCTTCGGGCCGACCAACCCTGCCAACAACGGCCCGCTCGGCCCTAACTCGGCATCGATCCGGCTCGGGGTTGCGTGCAGCCCTTGCTACGATCTGCGCAGCCCAGCCGACTGCAAGCTGCCGGATCGCAGCACGATCTGCATGTGGGGGCTGGCCCCGGAGCGCGTCTATGTAGCGGCCGTCGAGCTGCTCGTGCGCTCTGCTGCCGACTGTGCTAGCATCGCTGCGGTATGAGGAACGTGAATGATCCGCAACGCATCCTGGTCGTCAAGCTCGCAGACCTCGGCGACCTGCTAACCGCTACTCCTGCGCTCGACGCGCTCCGCACGCGTTTCCCACGGGCGGAGATCACTGCGCTCGTGACACCCCACGTCGCGTCGCTTCTCGATCACAGCGACGCCTGCAACCGGGTCATCACCTTCCCGAAGGCCCTTTTCGATCATCCGGGATCCATCTATCGGCCGGACCGGGCCGTGCGCGCCGGTGTCCACCTGGGGAGGCTCGCTGCCCGCCTCAGGGGTGATCGCTTCGACGCCGTGGTGCTGCTCCACCATCTCACGACGCGTTTCGGCACCGCGAAGTACCGTGCGCTGTTGGCGGCGACGGGCGCACCGATTCGCGCTGGGCTCGACAACGGCAAGGGCCATTTTCTGACCCACCGCGCCGTCGACCAGGGTTTCGGCGCGCGCCATGAGGTGGACTACTGGCTCGACGTAGTGCGCGAGCTCGGCGGGGAGGCATCCGCACCGCGCCCAGCAATACACCTGACTGCAGGAGAGCTGGCCGAAGCCGACCGCACCTGGACTTCACATGGGCTCGGTGACCGGGTCGCCATGCTGCATCCAGGCTCAGGCGCGTTCAGCCTGGCGCGACGCTGGCCTCCGGACCGGTTCGCCGCGGTTGGCGACGCACTGGCCAGCGATGGGTTGCAGATCGCGATCGTCGTGGGACCGGGGGAAGCAACCGTGGCGGAGGCGGTCTGCTCCCGAATGCGCGCTCCCGCCGTCCTGATAGATGGTCTGTCGTCACGGCAACTGGCCGCGGTGCTGCGGCGGGCTGCCCTCTTCGTCGGCAACGACAGTGGCGTGATGCACGTCGCGGCGGCGATGAGCGTGCCAATCGTCGCGGTGTTCGGTCTTACCAATCACCGAGCCTGGGGCCCATATCCGCCAGACGCGCACCGGGTGGTGCGGCTCGAGCTTCCGTGCAGTCCATGCGCATACGTCGATCATCGGCTCGGCACGCCGGCCGGGTGTGCGGCGCGCACCTGCCTCGTCGAGTTGGGACCCGAGCCGGTGGTGCGTGCGGCGCGCGAGCTGCTGGCGCCGCGGCATGGATCGGTGGTCGCCACGCCGGCGGTCTCTTCGTGACGCCGTTCGAGCGCGCCGTCGTGGAGCCCACGGCGTGCGCCCGGCATCGCAACGTCCAGACGGCGTTGCGCTGTGGTCGTTGCGGTACGCCAATCTGCCCGAAGTGCCTGGTCCACACCGACGTGGGGGCGCGCTGTCCAACCTGCGCCCGCGCGCCGCGCAATCCTGCGTTTCAGGTCCCGCTCATGGGCTATCTGGCGGGGGGCGCTGCGGGGCTGGCGGTGGGGGCGATCTCCGGCGCGCTGCTCGGTGTGTTGCAGTTCGGCGCATTCTCACTGCTGCCGCTGCTCCTCACCGGCTATCTCGTCGGGGAGGCGGTGTCGGCGGCCGCGAATCGGCGCCGAAGCGGCGGCCTCGCGATCGTGGCCTTCACGTGCGCCCTCGTGGGCCCCCTGGCCGGGACTGCAACGCTGTTGGCATTGAGCCTGCCTGGCGATGCGAGCGTGCGCGCCAGTGCGGCCTTTGCGCTGGCGATTAGGTCGCAGGGAGGAATTGGACTGCTGCTCCTGATCGTCGCCGGGTTGATCGCGTCAACGCGGGTTCAGCGCCGCTGATCAGCCCTGCCGGCTGCCAGCACCTCTTTGGGTAGGCCGCGCCGAGGGGTGCTGGCCGGGAGCAGCGAGGACGCGCTAACTTGCGCTGGCCGGGGTTCGGCTCCGCCCCTTGACTTTAGTAGGCGCTAGCCGCCAGCACCCTCGTGTGGTGCACATGCAGCGCTCCTGCTCTTCAGCCGTCTCCGGAGGGGTGTCCATGAGGCAAAAGATCTGGTAGAGCAGGACGCATCCGTCATCACCGGGCTCCTCGGATACGGTCCAGCGCTCGCGGTAGTGCTCACAAGCGCCCTTATGGCGCCGCCAGTTGGCATTATCCTGAATCGTCGGGTCTTCCCTGCTATTGAAGTATCGCCATTGTACCATAGGGCAAACCCGATTCCGGGCGAATCGACGGGCATTGGCCGGAGGAGAACGTATGGAGCCGAGCGTCGAGACGATCGCTAACCAGCTTACCGTTGGTGCGGCGGGCGAGGCTCAGACCGTCGTTACTGAGGAGCAGCTCGCCTTCGGGCGAGGCGTGCTCAGTACGCCGAGTATGATCGACTTGATGGAGCGGTCGGCCATCGCCGCAGTAGACGCAGCCCTCCCCCAAGGCTGGACCACCGTTGGCTACGAAGTCTGTATTCGCCACCTGGCGCCTACGGCGCTCGGGGTAGAGGTCCTCGCCCGCGCCGAGCTGCTCGGGATCGAAGGGCGCCGACTCACATTCCGGGTAGAGGCGTCGAATCCGACGCGCCTGATCGGCGAGGGTACCCATCAGCGGGTAATCGTCGATCTCTCGCGCTTGCAGGGCCGCGCTGCTGGTGGAGCTCCCGACGCAACGGAGCAGCATTAGAAGCTGCCGGCGCCCGCGCCGGTGCCAGCCGGGCAGGCTGCGCATAGGCGATCGTCGCACCACCCGTGGTAGACGTGGATCAGCCCCTGCTGGACACATGCGCTTCGCAGCAGGGCCCGGGCACCTGAGCCGAGAATCTGCTGGGCCATGTGCCGGGTCACCTGGTTCGAGCCGAGCGGTGGGTGCGCACCGTAGAGCGCAGCCGCACCGTTCTCGAGGGCCCGGTCACCGGATGCTCGACCAAGCGCCGCGGCCCACGGCAGCAGCACGTTGACCACAACGTCCGCCGCGCGCTCGGCGCCAACCAGCGCCGTGGACCGTCGCAGCGGACGGCCGAGATCGGCGTGGACCTGCCAGTACTCGGAGCCGGAGCGCGCGATCAGGGCGCGCAAATCCTGCACCGCTGATGGACGCGCCGCGGTGCGGGCAAGCGCTGCGACGGCCTCGTGGTCGAGGCCCGGCGCGTCGGCGAGCAGGCCGGCAGCCGCGGCAACGCGCCGGGGAGGTGTGTTCGAGGGCCGGCACCCGACCCACCGCCACGGTAACGGCCCGGCCCAGCCCGACGCGCCATCTCGCAGCCACGAGTCTTCCAATGCGGTCGAATGGTCGTCGAGCGGTTCCCACCCCCGTTGGCTCGGCAGCAGGCCGGCCTCCCCAAGGAGCAGCGCCTCAAGTTGGTCGCGCCCCGCGTGCAAGGTCGCCCGAGCCGTAGTGAGCGGCACCCGGGTCGCGAGCTCACGGCACGGCGCGGCATTCTGACTGTACCCAAGCGCTTCGAGTGCCCCCGCCCACAATGCCTGGTCTGGGTCGACGCAGGCGAGGTCTCCCTCGAACCGGTCTACGCGCGACTGAAAGCGCGCCCAGCCCGCCCGCTCGAGCACCATGGCGGCGGCGTCCAGCTCGAGGCAGTGGGCTGGCGGCGCGGCACCGTCGGCGTGCCACACGGCGAGGAGCAGTTCGACCGGCTTGGTCAGGTATGGCTCAGTGGCGATCATTGGGAGGATTGTGCCGTCGGGCCTGACCGCGGGCAGGGATGGCTCCTCGCGGTAGACGACGTGTAACACAGTATTGCCGTAGTCCGGGTTGGTGGCGTGGCCGTGCAGGTGCCAGCCGCTCGGCCGCACATGGATCTCGACGTCCCCGCGCACGACCGATCCGTCGAGGACCAGCAACGCGCCGCGGAAGTCGGGGCCCCAGCCGCCGCCTCGGCGCCCGGGATACACGATCTGCAATCGACGGCCGTCGGAGGTGTGCAGCTCGCGTGCCAGGTGGCCGTGCTGCCACACCCACGAGACGAACGCCTCAGTTGGCAGGGGTGACAGGGCCTGTCGCACCATGGCGCTCACCGATCCGCGCCAGTCGAATCGCTGGGCGGTGCAGCCAGATACTCGACGCCCGCCCGCTCCGCGACGATCTCAAGCAGGCGGGCTGAGGCGCCGCGTGGTCGATACACGCCGGTCTCCCAGTCGCTTACGGTCTGCTGGCGCACGCCGAGATCATCCGCCAGCTCGCGCTGCGTCACGCCGAGCACCTGCCGCAGCGCTCGCACCTGCTCGGCATCCCAGGATGGTCGTCGTCTCGCCATGCTCCATCTTACACGGTTCCGTGTAACCTGGTCAGGCGTGCTCCGATGAACCGGTATCCTCCAGGTGAAGAGCGCGATCATTCCCGGGAGGAGCGTGATGCGAGACTCGGCGTCGGTCGTGATCATCGGCGGCGGGGTCGTCGGCGCGAGTGTGGCGTTTCACCTGACCGAGCGCGGAATGACGGACGTAGTAGTGGTCGACCGCAGCTCGTTGGCCTCAGGATCGACGGGCCGCTCGGCGGGCGGTGTCCGCCAACAGTTCTCGACCGAGATCAATTGCCGCATGTCCATAATCTCGGTCGAGAAGCTCCTCCGCTTTCACGAGACGACCGGCGGCGAGGCGAGCTTCGTGCAGTCGGGCTACCTTTTTCTGCTCAGCACGGCCGAGGATTGGGCGTTGTTTCAGCGCAACGTCGCGCTGCAGCGAAGCCTTGGGATCGACGTCGAGCTGCTCGACCCCGAGGGTGCACACCGGCACTTGCCGCCGATGCGCACCGACGATCTGCTCGGCGCCACGTTTTGCCCGACCGACGGTCACGCCGACCCCACGGGCGTGTGTCTGGGTTACGCGACGGCGGCGCGGTCGCGCGGCGTGGAGGTCGTGGCCGGGGTCACGGTCACCGGCATCGAGACGCAGCATCAGCGGGTGGCTGCGGTCAATACTGATCATGGGCGCATCGCCACGCCGCTGGTGGTCAACGCCGCCGGGCCGTGGGCGGCGCAGATCGCGGCGCTCGCCAGTGTCGAGGTGCCGATCCGCCCCTATCGCCGGCAGCTCTACTACGCAGAACGGCCGCCGGAGATCCCGGCAACGGCGCCCATGGTCGTCGAGTTTGCGTCGAGCATGTATTTCCGGCCGGAGGGCCCCGGACTGCTGCTTGGCATGACCGACCGGTCCGAGCCGTCGAGCTTCAACGTCAACACCGACGACGCGTTCCTGGCGATGCTCGTCGAGCGGGCGGTCCGGCGCGTGCCCCGCTTCGAGCAAGTAGAGCTGATCCGCGGGTGGGCCGGCTTGTACGACGTGACGCCGGACGCCAACCCGATCATCGGCGCGGTGGGTGACCTCGAGGGGTTTGTCATGGCGGCCGGCTTCAGTGGCCACGGCTTCATGCACTCGCCCGCTACCGGCCAACTCGTCGCCGAGCTCATCACCGACGGTCACACGACGACGCTCGACATCACTCCATTCTCTGCGGCGCGCTTCGCCTCGGGCGAAATCAGCGTTGAGCGAAACGTGATTTAACCCGTGCTCTCCACCGGCCAGGAGCCGAGGACCTTGACGAACGCGCATTGCCGACGCAGCTCCTCCAACGCCTCGTCCACTACCGCGTCGGCTTCGTGGCCTGCGAACTCCACGAAGAAGACGTAATCCCAGGCGCGCCGGCGTGAGGGCCGACTGTGGATGCTGCTCATATTGATCGATCGGCGCGCGAAAACGTCCGCGACGTCCCGAAGCGCCCCGACGTGGTCGCGGATGGTGAACGCGATCGCTGTCTTGTCCCGCCCGGTGGGTTTCGAGTCGCAGCTACGCGCGATCACGTAGAAACGCGTCCAGTTGCTTGCCAGGTCCTGGATGTCCCGGCCCACGATGTCGAGTCCATACTCTTTGGCCGCCAGCGCCGGGGCGACCGCGGCGCCGGTTGGGTCCTCCGCGGCCATTTGGGCGGCGCGAGCCGTACTCACTGCGTCCACGACTGTCCGACCGGGCAGATTGCGGGCGACCCAGTTCCGGCACTGGCCGAGCGCGATGGGGATCGAATAGATTGTCTTGATCTCGTCCAGGCTCGTGCGAGACACGAGCTGCATCGCGATCGGGAGGACGATCTCCGAGCACACTTCTACCTCGGCGTCGATGAACGTGTCGAGGGTGAGCGGCGCCAGGCCGTCCGTCGAGTTCTCGACTGGTACGACGCCGAGATCCAGGTCGCCACGTTGGGTCAGACTGAAGATCTCGGGGATCGTGTCCACCGGCACGAGCTCGGTCGAGTCCCCGAACCGCTCCAGGGCTGCCTGATGCGTGAAGGTTGCCCGCGGACCGAAGTAGCCGACGCGAAGGGTCCGCTCGAGCGCGCGACAGGCGCTGATAATCTGCCGGTATACCGACGTGAGGTGGTCGCCGGACAGGGGCCCCTCAGCCGCGAGGGCGCGCACCCGCTCGATCACCTCACGCTCGCGCTCCGGCACGTAGGCGGCTCGCGAATCTGGGGCCTTCAAGCGCCCGATCTGCTCCGCCGCGCGCGCCCTACGTTGAATGAGACCTACGATCTGCGCGTCCAGCTCGTCGATCTCACGCCGCCCCGCGCCCAGCTCATCAGCTTTCACTCTCTTCTCGTCCTGCGTCCAGAATGGGTTGCGACGCGCCGATTGCGCCCCGGCGGGCACGTGGGCTCGGGCCGCCGGCCACGGGGTGAGCGGCTGCGTCGGCAAAGTGTAGCGTCGCCCTCGCAGTGCAGCAATGAACGAGTACGATAAGACGCGCGTCACCTGGGCGCGACGTGGCGTCTGTGAGCGACGATCGGAGAGGTGGGCCGATGTACCCGCGCGAGCCTGCTCCCTGCATCGTCTATCTGGACACGAACGTGCTGCTCGATCTGCCTGACTTGCGGGCGTACCGAACGAGCTATCCCGACCTCACGCTGGTCATCCTTCCCGAGATCCTCGGCGAGCTGGCGGGGCTGGCCCGCGGACGGGGGGCAGAGGGGCAGCCGGCGCGACGGGCGCAGCTCGAGCTCCAGCACCTCGAGTCGATGCGCGGCGTCGCGCTCGGTATCCCCATTCCGGGAGGATCGGCGTCGCTCGAGATCCCCGAGAAGCACGGCGTTCCGAACCTATCCGTCGACGACGCGCTCGTACGCGCCGCCGAGCTGCGCCAGCAGCGCGAGCTGCGTGCCGTGGTGGCACTGTTTACGCGTGATGGCCGGATCGCCGACAAGGTTCTCTACCGCGGTATCACCTGTCCGCTCCCTCGCTTCAAGCGCGTCACGCCCCGCGCCGCGGAGGACGCCCTGCGCCACATCGTGGCTGGCATCTCCAGTCTCTGACGAGGGCCGTGACATGTCCGTGATTCGGTCGTGACCCCCTGGCACTGCACTGCGCACGCGCCTGTGCCGTAGCTGTCCGTAGACTGGTCGGGTCGGCCGTGATCGCGGATCATTGACGGAGGGAGCATGGCGGGGCAGGTCGGCGTGGAAGACGTTCAGGACGTTCGCGAGCGCATCGAACGGCTGCGCGAGCAGATCGAGTACCACAACTACCGGTATCACACCCTCGACGCACCGGAGATCACCGACGCCGAGTACGACGCTCTGTTTCAGGAGCTGCTGCACCTCGAGCGCGAGCATCCGGAGCTGGCGTCACCGGATTCGCCGACCCAGCGCGTCGGCGGCGCGGCGCTCGAAGGGTTCGCCGAGGTCACCCACCGCATCCCCATGCTCAGCCTGGGCAATGCGTTCACCCCGGAGCAACTGCGGGCGTGGCATGCCAGGGCCGTGAGCCTCCTCGACCGCGAGGTGGAGGAGTTCACCCTCGAGCCCAAGATCGATGGGCTCGCCGTCTCGCTGCTCTACGAAAACGGCCGCCTCTTCGTTGGCGCGACGCGCGGCGACGGCGTGCACGGCGAGGACATTACCCCGAACGTGCGGACGATCCGCACCGTGCCCCTCACTATCAAGGGCGCGCCGTCCAGGTTGGAGGTGCGCGGTGAGGTGTACCTGCCGAAGGCGGCGTTCGAGCAGATCAACAATGAGCGCGCCGTCCAGGGCCTGCCGCTCTACCTGAACCCCCGCAACACGGCGGCGGGCTCGTTGCGCCAGCTCGATTCGCGCATCACCGGCCAGCGCCCTCTGGCATTTTTCGCGTACGCGATCGGTTTGTGGGAGGGTGCTCCGCTGCCGCAAACCCAGTGGGAGATGCTGGAGCAGTTGAGCGCATTTGGTTTCAAAACCAATCCGCGCAACAGCCTGGTCCACGGCATCGACGAGCTCGTCGAGCGCTGCCTGAGCTGGGAGCACGACCGCGACCGTCTCGAGTACGAGATCGACGGCGTGGTCGCGAAGATCAACGGGCGTCAGCTTCAGGAGGAGCTGGGCTCAGTCGGCCGCGAGCCGCGCTGGGCCATCGCCTATAAGTTTCCCCCCGTCCAGGCCACCACGATGCTGCGTGACATCGGCATCAACGTCGGACGCACCGGTAGCCTCAATCCCTTTGCCATTCTGGAGCCAGTGAAGCTCGCGGGCGTCGTGATCAAGCTCGCAAGCCTGCACAACGAGGAGGACATCCACCGCAAGGACATCCGCATCGGTGACACCGTGGTGATCCAGCGGGCCGGTGAGGTGATCCCCCAGGTCATTGGGCCGGTGGTCAGCAAGCGCACGGGAGCCGAGCGAGAGTTCGCGATGCCCACGACCTGCCCATCGTGCGGCTCGCCCGTCGTTAAGCCGGAGGGCGAGGCGATGACGAGGTGCACGAACGACGAGACCTGCCCGGCCCAGCAGTTCGAGGGGCTCGTCCACTTTGTCTCCCGCGGCGCGATGGACATCCAGGGCGTGGGCGAAAAGCTGGCGGCCGTGTTGATCCAGGCGAAGCTCGTGGTGGACCCCGGCGATCTATACAGCCTCGAAAAGGAACAGCTCGTGGGGTTGGATCGCATGGGAGAGAAGAGCGCGGAGAACGTGCTCGCCTCGATCGAGGGCAGCAAGACCCGGCCATTCAGTCGGGTGATCAACGCGCTCGGAATCCGCCACGTCGGTGAGCGCACCGCCGAGATCCTCGCCGACCGATTCGGCTCGATGGATCGTCTCCTCGCCGCGAGCGCGGAGGAGTTGACCGAGACCGACAGCGTCGGACCGATCATTGGCCGGAGCGTGTATGAGTTCCTGCACACGCCGCGCAACCTGCGCATCATCGCGAAGCTGCGTGCCGCGGGCGTGAACATGGAGCAGCATCACGTCGAACGGGGCGACCTGCCGCTCGCCGGCACGCTCTGGGTGTTCACGGGCCGCCTCGAGCGATGGACACGAGGGGAGGCGGAGGCGCGCGTGAAGGAGCTGGGCGCCTCGATTGGAGACAGCGTCACCAAACGCACCACGCACGTCGTCGTGGGCGCCGATCCTGGCTCGAAGGCTCAGCGAGCGCAGCAGCTCAAGCTGTCCGTTCTGGACGAGGACGAGTTTGAGCGCATCGCCGGCTTGCCATCCTGAACTATCCTTGATGTATCGTCACGGACTTGATCAACACGTCCTGCTGGGGCGAAGAGCGTTCACCCCCACGAGATGGTCCGACTGGCACGCTCGCGATCTGATCGACGACGTCCAGCCCCTTCGTGACCTTCCCGAAGATCGTGTAGGCCTTCGGCAGTTGGACCGCGTCTCCCTGGACGATGAAAAACTGACTCCCGTTGGTGTTCTTGCCCGCGTTCGCCATCGCGAGCGTGCCCCGCTCGTAATCGCCGACCACGGGCTCGTCAGCGAACTTGTAGCCTGGTCCACCAGCTCCGGTACCCTGCGGGTCGCCGGTCTGGATCATGAATCCCTGAATGATGCGATGGAATTTGACGTCGTTGTAGAAGCACTGCTGCGCCAGGAAGACGAAGTTGTTCACGGTCTGCGGCACGTCTTTGGCAAGGAGATCGACGTCGATGTCGCCCTTCGTCGTCGAGATCGTCGCGGTGTAGTGCTTCGTCGTATCGATCGTGAGGTCGGGCGGGCTTGCCCACTGTTGGTTCGGCTTCACGGTGCATCCTCCTCCGGTTGCGGTCTGGGACTGGCAGGCGGCCAGCAAAATTGCGCTCACGAGGAGCGCGGCCAGCGACCCGCGTTTTCGACTTGAGATCACGGTTCTCCCCACATGGATCGTTCTATTTGCTCGCATAGGCTACCGCGGATTCGTGGCCGGGTGCCATGTATACGGCATCCGGACCATCGTTCTGCGCGCGGCCTTGCACCCGCGAGCCTGGCAGCGGATGATTACGCAGCGAGCGTATGGGAAGTGAGGATGCGTTGCGGCTGATGCGCAATTCAGCGACCGTAGTTCGTAGGCGCGCTCCGGCGCAGGTATGGGCCTCGCTCGTGCTGTGCGCGCTCGCCGCGCTGTGCACTGGATGCACCTCGGTCGGCGGTGGTGGCGACGCTCCTGACCTGAGCCAACTCGTCACATTCCTTGAGGGGAATCAGGGGAGCGCATCCCAGACCGCCGCGCAACGCACTGCCGCCCGGAGCTCGCAGCCATCATCGGAGCTCCTGACCGACGACGACCTGTATCAAGTCTACGGCCGGGTATTGCAGAACTACGTGGATCCTGTGGATCCCGCAGTTTTGGTCCAGGGTGCGGTGCGCGGGTTCGATGCGGGCGCCGCGGCGGAGGGAATCCTGCCAGTGGCCTCGGATTTGGTGGCCGTCGCTTCCGCGGGCCAATCGAGGGATCCCGACGCCGTCTGGGCACCGTTCGCCGCGGCGTACAAGAAGTTCATGACCAAGGTTGCGGATCGGCAGGACGTGGGTCAGGTCGGTCAGGCGACGGTTCGTGGCATGCTGCAGGCGCTGAACGACCCCTACTCACTCTATCTCGACAGTCGTGCAGTACAGCAGACGCAGGGATCAGGATTCGCCGGCATCGGCATCGTCCTGGCGAGGCTCGATCCCGCCAATCCCCCCGTCGTACGCGAGGTGTCCGTCAACGGGCCGGCCGCGCGCGGTGGGCTGCGCGTGGGCGACGCAATCCTCGCGGTGAACGGCCGGCCCACCGCGGGAGATCCCGTATCCGAGATTGGCTTCGACATCCGGGGTATCCCGGATACCGACGTCGTGCTGACGGTTCAGTCGCGAGGCGCCGCGGGCTCGCGCGACGTGACGCTGACGCGGGCGCCGGTCGAGCGACCGTCGGTTGAGTCGCGTAGGCAGAACGATTACGAGTACCTGCGTGTCATGACGCTCGACTCCGACGTGGCTCAGACCGTTCGTGAAGCGCTCGTGGAATCGAACCGACGCGGTGACAAAGGCTGGATCATCGACCTGCGCGGCAACGGCGGGAACGATCTGCAAGCGGTCGGCGAGATCGGATCGATGTTCCTGGGCGACGGAATGATCGCGTTGGACGTGAACCGTTCCGGGCAGGTAGGCGTCCTTCGAGGGAGCGGCACTGCGTTGAGCCCGCGACCGCCGGTCGTCGTGTTGACCGACCGCGACACGGCCTCGGGCGCTGAGCTCTTGACCGCAGCCCTCCACGAGGCCAATCTGGCAACCGTGATCGGCGAGAAGTCTGCCGGCATCGTTGGTCGTGGCGTGCTCATTCCGCTCCCCGATGGGTCCCAGGTGCGCCTCGCCGCGGAGAAGTTGATCACACCGGCGGGTGCGCCGATCAATAAAGTGGGTGTGAGTCCGGACGAGCAGGTGTCGAGCACCGTCGACGATTGGATTGCCGGGCGCGATCCTCAGCTCGAGCGAGCGATTGGGCGCTTGAACGAGCTGAACAACCGGGGCTGATACGGGCGGCGCCGGGTCGTCATGGGGCGTAATCATGAGTAGGAGATCGCATGCATCCGCACGATGAGCAGCCGAAGCTGGCGGAGGGCGGAGGAACATCCCAGCACGACGTCCGCACCCGGCTCGTACCCATCGTGGCGGACCCGCTGCACATTCCATGCCCCGTATGCGGTTTCCCGATTGGCGCAGTTCGGGGGAGCAAGGCAGCGATCTGTGCCAACTGCGGCTTCAAGGACGGGTGCTGCTGAGCCTTCGGCGGCGAAGTGGATCGTCATTTTGCGGTTCGTGACGATTGACACACGAGTTGTCGGCTTCCTATCATGTCAACCGCTGGTGGCGGTCTAGCTGCGCGGGAGGCGTACTCGATGGGTATTTTTGATCGGAAAAAGAGCGACGAGGGCAACGAGTCGCTCCAGGCGCGGCTCAACCAGTACGTCTCCCAGACTAGACCGCCGCTGCCCCAGCAAACGGCGCCGCCCGACGACACGATTACCGATGCGTTCTCGGTCCCGTCGCTGCAAACCACACCGCCCTCTGCGCCTCCGCCAGACGAGCCCGCCCCAACCCCGGTCGTCCTCGCGGCAGCGCCTACCGAGCGGCCCGCACCTGCCGCCCCGCTAGCGAGCTCGCCTGCGGTCGCCGCCGCGCAATCGCCCGTCCCTCAGGCTCCGCCAGCGCCGCCGAAGCCACCAGCGGCGCAAGCGGATCCTCCCACGTCGCCGGTCGCGCCCGCCGCGCCAGCAGCCGACTCAGTTGCCGAAGGCCCGCGGGTAGGCCCGCCGACGAACCGGTTCTCGACGGTGGCGCCAGAGCCGCGACCGGCCGATACTGGTGCCATGCAGTTTTATCCGCCACGGCCGGTCACGCTGGAGGATACGGGCGTATCCCGGCCATTCCTCACCGACTTGATCCTCCGCACCCTCTATGCGGCGAACGAGCTGATCGGGATCGCGATTGCGGAGCGGGTGGCGCTGCCGTTCCCCGGCATCGTCAGCGAGATTCTCGAGGCGCTGCGCCACGATGCGGCGATCGAGATCAAGGCCCAGCGAGGCCTCGGCGACGCCGGGTACCTCTATGCGATCACTGAGAAGGGCGCGTCACGCGCCCGCGACTCCATGGACAAGTTGACGTACACGGGCCCTGCCCCCGTTCCCTTCGAGGACTACGTGAAGTCCGCGCTAGCGCAGACGGTGCGGAACGTCGTCGTGACCCAGGAGAACATTCGGCGCGCCTTCCAGGACCTCATCATCAACGACAGCGTGCTCGACGAGGTTGGGCCCGCAGTCAACTCAGGCTCCTCGATGTTCCTCTTTGGCTATCCCGGCAACGGCAAGACCTCGATCGCCGAGCGCATCATGAAGCTCATGGGCGATCACCTCTTCATGCCCTACGCGGTCGAAGTCGACGGGTCGGTTATCAAAGTGTTCGACGCCATCAACCATTCGCCGGTTGAGGAGAAGGGGCCCGATGGGCTGCCGAAACGGCCGGACTGGGACGCACGCTGGGTCAAGATCGAGCGGCCCGTCGTCATGGTTGGCGGCGAGCTGACGATGTCGAGTCTCGACCTGCTCTATAACGACAACGGGAAGTATTACGAGGCCCCGCTGCAAATGAAAGCAAACGGCGGGATGTTCCTGATCGACGACTTCGGCCGCCAGATGATTCGGCCCCAGGACCTGTTGAATCGCTGGATCGTGCCGCTCGAGAAGCGCGTCGACTTCCTCACCCTGAATACCGGCAAGAAGATCTCTATTCCGTTCGAGCAGTTGATCGTCTTCTCGACGAACCTCGATCCGAAGGACCTCGTGGACGACGCGTTCCTTCGCCGCATCAAGTTCAAGATCAACGTACTGGACCCGGATGAGAACCAGTTTCGCGCGATCTTTCAATTGATGTGCAATCGACGTGGTGTCCAGTTTGAAGAGTCGATGTTCAAGTACCTTCTCGACCGGTTCTACCGTCCCGTTGGCCGTCCGCTCCGGATGTGCCAGCCACGTGACATCATCGATCAAATCATCTCTATCGCGAAGTACAAGATGGTGCCCGCGGAGATGAACCGATTGTTGATCGATCGGGCGTGCGAGACGTACTTCGTGAGCCTTTAGTCGGCAACATGGTATTTGTGTGACCGCGTTCACATACTGCACTCTCTGCCGACCGACGCGAGCGCATTAGCCCGCGGTCTGACGTCAGAGCGACCCTATACTGTCACCCAGCGCCGTATGTGAGCGACATTGGTGTATGCGTTGAAGCATGGCGAGTTGACAGCATCGGCGCGTATACTGGGTCCATCTGTTGATGGGGAGCGCTCGATGCCAATGTTCAGGCGCCTCAATGCGGACGAAGTCGCTGCAATGCGCGCACGCCGCCGCGGCTCGGTGGACCTTTCCGAATATAGCGAGTTCATTCGCGGCCTCGATCAAGGTGAGGGTGGCGAAGTTACCCTCAGCGATGCAGACCAGAAGCGTACGGTGAAGCGTCGTCTGACGCGGGCTGCTCGGCAGATGAACAAGGATGTGCGGTACCGCCGGAGCGAGGGCAACGTCATTCGGTTCGAGGTTCGCGCACTCTAAGCGGCCGAACTGGATCCGTGCCCATGCACAGCGCGGACGTTCAATCCGTACCGTCCTGTGGCTCACTGCGGGTCCTCATGTACGACTCAAGAAGGCGAGCGTAGCGGGGGCAGCTCCCCGGATGATCGCGAGCTCGCTCGCGGCCTGAATGTCCGCGGGTTCGTCGACGTCGAGCGCCAGGCCAGGGCGATTGAACTCAACGCTTCTCAGTCCTGTCGCCGCCGCCGTGGCCGCGTATCGCGCGTAGCTGCCTTCCCCAAAGCTGAACGGCAGGCGGATGCCCGGGGCCAGGAGCATCGCGTTGCAGCCGCGTCGCGCCCCGTCGGGCGCGAGCACCACGTCTGCGCCCAACCCGTCCCCGTCTCGACCTGCGGCGATGAGCTCCTGAAGCTCGGCGACTGCGACGAGCGGAGTATCAGGGAGCAGTACGAGCAAGCGCCCGGTGGGTTGGCGCAGCGTCCGCTCGGCCGCGTCCAGAGCCGCATTGAGCGAGCCAGTTGCGGCCGTTTCGCGGTATCCACGCGCGCCCAACTTGGCCGTGAGACTGAGTACTGTCTCGTCCGGCGTGACGACCCACGGTTCGAGCTCGGCCTTGACAAGGATCTGTACCACGTCGGTCAGCATGGCCACGACGAGGCGGGCCCGGTGCTCGGCGTCCAGCACCCCAGCCAGCCGTTGTTTCGCCTCCCCGAGGCGCTTGACGGGCAAGAGGATCAGCAGCGGCGAACGATCGTGGTCGGACATGGGGGGCGGAGCCGTTTAGG
>JAXDLH010000044.1:0-2585 GCA_034666705.1 Chloroflexota bacterium | reverse complement strand
CCACCTGGTGGGGCGGGCGGCCGAGCATCTCGCTGGCCAGCCTTCCTCGCTGACGGTGCAGTTCGACCTCGCCTCCGACTTGCAGGCGGTGCAAGGCTCAGGGCCGCAGCTGCTCCGCGTGATCAGCAACTTGATATCCAACGCCCGCGATGCCATGGGCGACGTTGGCATACTGGCTATTGGTACCGAAAACGTCACGCTGGACCGGGCGCTCGGCACCTATCCGCGCGTTGAGCCTGGCCCATACGTGCGTCTCAGCGTCGAGGACACCGGGTCCGGTATTGACCAGGCGATTCTCGATCGTATTTTCGATGCGTTTTTCACGACCAAGCCACCGGGCAAGCGCACCGGCTCCGGTCTTGGGCTGAGCATTGTGCAGTCGCTCGTGGCCGATCACCATGGGGCCATCGAGGTCGAGAGCGAGCTCGGGCGCGGCACGACGTTTCACATCTATTTGCCGGCGACGCGCCAGTCACCCCGCGAGCGCCGGAATGAGCCCGCCCCTCACGGTAACGAGGCGATTCTCGTGGTGGACGACGATGCCGGTCAGCGGGAGGTTTCGCGCCGCGTGCTCGAGATGCTCGGCTATCAAGTTGCCGTCGTTACGAGCGGCGAGGAGGCCGTGGACGCGCTGCGCGAGAAACCAGCAGACCTCCTGGTCCTGGACATGATCCTCGAGGGAGGGATTGACGGTGCCGAGACTTACCGGCGCGTGCTGGAGGAATGGCCCGCACAGCGAGCGATCATCCTCTCCGGCTTCGCAGAGTCGGCCAGGGTCCAGGCGGCCCAGGCCCTGGGTGCCGGCGCGTACATCCGCAAGCCCGCAACCATCGAGCGGCTCGCGCGCGCCGTCCGCGCCGAGCTCGACCGCCCGTCCGGCGAAAGGCGCGTAGTGCTCGACGAGGAGGAAATCCCTCCGCAGTAGTACGAGATCCCCTCCGTGGCCCCCCGCCGCTTCCTCCCTGGCCGCTCAATCTCGTCCGGTGGGCACGCCCATATCCTCGTGCGCGGGGCCGGCTTGGATTACGATAGACGCCAGCAGGACCCCGTAAGCGTCCCGCGGGTGGTATGGCAGCAAACAAGGGAGTGAGGAAATGGTGCAGGAGTACGATCCGAGCGCTGAGAGCATTGGCAACGTCGTCCTGATGGAGCATCTGAACGTTACCGTTCCAGACCAGCTCAAGGCCACCGTGTTCTACATCGTCGGGCTCGGATTCACTCGCGACCCGTACAACGCCGTCGCGATCGACAACATGCACGTCAACGTCGGGCAGCAGCAGTTTCACCTGCCGACTCGCGGCGTGCAGGTCGTCCCCGGCCACGTCGGGCTCGTCGTGCCCAGCCTCGACCAACTCCGCGAGCGTCTGAAGTACGTCGCCGAGCCGCTGCAGGAAAGCGAGTTCGGCTGGTCCGACGAGGATGGCTACGTGTCGATCACCTGCCCATGGGGCAACCAGTTCCGCGCGTATGAGCCCAGTGAGCGCTTCGGCACCATGAAGCTCGGCATCCCCTACATAGCGCTCGAGGCGCCCACGGGGAGCGCCGCGGGCATCGCCCGCTTTTACGATCGGGTAATGGGCGCGCCGTCGATGGTCGCTGAGCACGGCGGATACACCGCCGCCCACGTCACCGTTGGCCGGAACCAGACGCTGGTGTTCCAGGAGACGGCCTCAGACCTGCCGCCGTACGCCGGCTACCACGTTGCGGTTTACATCGCGGACTTCGCCCGCCCGTACAACCACCTGAGGGACCGTGGCCTGGCCGACGAGGTGCGCAACCACCAATTCCGCTTCTCAGAGATTCGGGACCCTGATACGGAGCAACCCGTGTTCACGCTCGAGCACGAGGTGCGGAACGTGTTCCACCCGAACTTCGGCGTACCGCTGATCAATCGCACGCCGCAGCGCGTCGGCCGCTAGCTCACCGAGCTAGCGGCCGCACATTGCCACGCGCTGGTCGCCGCCGCGGCGCTTGCTGCGAACCTGCTCACCCTCGGCCGGCACGGGGCAGCCTGAAAGGGCCCTGGCTCTTCAGCCTGCCCCGCAACTGCGCCCCGTGCCGGACCGCGATCACTTACGCCAATGCATTCTCCAGCCCGCGCTTACTGGGCCCATTGCCATTGGTGGAGGTTGCCGTAGTTCGTCGAACCTGGTACCAGCCCTCTCGGGCCTTCAAGCCTGCCACCATATGGAAGGGTTGTCAGGTTGTAGTACAGCGGGAGGACCGGGAGCTCATCGCTGACGACCTTCCACATTTGGATGTCGTGTTGATCGCGGTCGCTCTTTGCCAGGGACGTGTTCCACGCGTCGAAGAGTCGATCGAACTCCTGGTTGGCCCAGCCGAACTTGTTGGTGCCGCCCCATTTGTTCTCCGGGGTCGACACGTTGGAACCGAGCAGCCGGTTCTCCGATACGCCATAGTTGTCCCGCCAGGCCGGGAAGGTCGACTTCAGCTCGTCGTCACTCTGCATCCGCTGCGACGGAAATAGCTGCAGTTGGGCATCGAAGCCAGCGCGCTTGAGAAAGTCGGCCACCGCGGTGGTCTCGCGGCCTTCCTGGCCCTCGGCGATACCCCAGATCTCGAAG
>JAXDLH010000043.1:0-8196 GCA_034666705.1 Chloroflexota bacterium | reverse complement strand
GACGAACGAAGTGCCAGGCGCAGATGCGACGGCGTCGCGACGTGAACCTTGCCTCGCTTCGACAGATTGACCAACAAACGGGGCGCGATCAGTCTGCCGGACGGATCCTGAGTGCAACCAGTCCGTCATCCTGAGCGAAGCGAAGGATCCGTGGCTCTGCCGGACGTGAATTCCTCATCCCGCTCGGAATGACAACGGCGAAGGAGAATTGATCATGGCTGACCAGTTGCGGCTCGGCGTGGTGGGCGCGAACCCGAATGTTGGCTGGGCATCGCGGACGCACATGCCTGCGATCCTCTCGCTCCCGGAGTACGATCTCGCCGCGGTCTGCACGACCAAGCGTGAGTCGGCCGAGGCGTCCGCGCAGAAGTACGAGGCGGCCCGCGCCTACTGGAACTTCCGCGAGATGGTCGCCGACCCGGGGATCGACGTCGTCGACGTCTGCGTCCGCGTGCCGTACCACCACGAGATCGTGCTCGCCGCCCTCGAGGCGGGCAAGCACGTGTACTGCGAGTGGCCACTCGCCGCGACCGTAGCCCAGGCCGAAGAGATGGCGAGCGTGGCTGCCAAGCGCGGCGTGCACACCATGGTTGGGCTGCAGGCGCGCGGCGCGCCAAGCATCATCCACCTGCACAACCTCATTGCCGAGGGCTATGTCGGCCGCGTGCTCTCGGCCGTCATGATGCAACTCAACCCGGGCCTGCTTCAGGAACGGACGCCGGACGGCGTCTGGCGTGCGAATCGCACCAACGGCGCTCACACCGAGTCCATCGCGTTTGGTCACTCGGTCGACGCCTTCAACTGGTGCGTCGGGCCAATCGCAGAGCTCTCCGGGATCGTCGAGACGCTCGCCCCCGAATGGCCATTGCAGGGGGGCGGCACCCAGCAGGTGACCGCGCCGGACTACGTGGCGCTCACGGGACGGCTGGCGAGCGGGGGCGCGGTGGTGGTCAACGTGGCGTCGGTGCCGTACCAGGGATCCGGGTTCCGCATCGAGGTGTACGGAACGGAAGGCACGATCATCGCGAGCGCCCCGAACCAGGTGCAGGCGACCGGCGTGCGGCTGCAGGGGATGCGGCGCGGCGAGGAGAAGGTGCAGGAGATCGAGATCCCGGCGGTGCTCCGCACGGCCCCCACTGATACGCCCGAGGGCACGCCGGTCAACGTGGCGCAGATGATGCACCGCTTCGCGGAAGGCATCCGCGGCAACGCGAACCCGGAGCCAACCTTTGCCGACGCCGTGCGCAATCACAAGCTGCTTGCGGCGCTCGAGCGCGCCTCCGAGACCGGCCAGGCTGTGAAGCTCGACGCGTAACGCGCGCCCCAAAGGGGTCGACGCGATGCAAAGACGGTCGACGCAGATCAGCGATGCAAAGGGAGTCGACGCGGGTGAGCGCGGCGCAAATACGTCTCACCGATCGCAATTGACATCAGCGGCAACCAATCAGCACGTCATCCTGAGTGAAACGAAGGATCCGTGGCCCCCAGATTGAGGTCACGGATCCTTCGTTTCACTCAGGATGACAAGAACCTTGCCTCAGGACGACAAGCTCCTTGTCGGAGCATGACAATGGGCTGGGACTGACGACCAACGCTGACCACACGGTGAGGGCGCTGACCTCGCCCACACGGTGAGTGCTGCGCCCCCGGCGTGGAGTACCCACGGTCTTCGCGCTATCCCCGCCCACGCTGTGAGAGCCCTGACCCTGTCCACATTGCGTGCATGCTGAACGACGGTGTCCCTGTCGGGCTCAGACCGCGGCCTGGTTTACCCCGGGTATCACGCGGCGGTACTCTTCGGTGGCCTCGAACCACGATACGTCCCTCGGCAGCTCGACCGCCGCGGCGCGCACGTTGTACCAATCGGGATCCTGCACGCAAGGCGGCGTTGTGCCGCTGTCGCGCAATGCCTTCGCGGCGGTCAGGAGCCGGCGACGGGCGGAGATGATCCCGAGGTCGGTGGTGCCCAGGTGCTCCTTGGTGCGGTCGTAGATCGGCCCCATCGTCATCTGGGTGCCGCCGTCCTGCGCCCAGAACACGGGGATGCCAGAGAACGTCAGCTTCTTCTGCACGTCGCGGTCGATGCGGAAATCATTCTCCAGCGAGTCGAGCGAATACCAGGCGCCGAATGGCGCCGAGGTGGCCGGAGCGCGGTCTTGCGGCTCGACGAAATAGACGTTGCCGCGCACGCGATAGCCGTCTTTGTTGGGCGGTCGAATGGCGCCGCGCTCGCGTTCGAGAAGCGGGCGAATTGGATGGTAGGTCGTGCCCATCACGAGGGTTGTGGTGTCGTCGATTGGCACCCAGGCCCGCCAGCCGCGCGTGGGATCTTCGCCGTACGGCCCGGTCATCGTGTGGTAGGGCATCAGGTACTGGGTGAGCCGGTAGTAGTAGCTGTCCTCCTCCGCAGCGCGTCGTGCGGCGATCACGATACCGTAGTTCGTATTCACGACCTCGAAATGCGGGCTGCGGTCCTGCGCCCGGATGCGGGCGATGCGAGCGCGCGGCGACGTGTCGTCCCCGGTGTCCAGGAAGGAGTGGAGGAAGGAATTGTGGCTCTGGTCAATGTCGCCCTCCATTGCCTGGACCCAATTCGTGGTCTGGACCCGCTTGGAGAAGAACCGCTGCTCGTCCGTGACCTGCGTGAACTCGAAGTTCGGCAGGGGCGGCGGGGTATCCGAGGTACCCATGTACGCCCAGATGATCCCGCCATGCTCGACGCAGCGATAAGCGATCGTCTTGATCTTGGTCTTGAAGTTGGATTCGGCGGGCTCGTTCGGCATGTCGATGCACTGGCCGGTCGTATCGAACTTCCAGCCGTGATACACACAGCGCAGCCCCTCCTCCTCATTACGCCCGAAGAAGAGCGATGCGCCCCGGTGCGGACAATTGTTGGCGACGAGCCCGACCTGGCCGTTCGTGTCGCGGAAGGCGATGAGATCTTCGCCGAGCAGACGGATGCGCTGCGGCGGTCCGTCCGCCTCGAGCTCCCACGGAAGGAGGAACGGATGCCAGTACTGCCGCATCATCTCGCCCATCGGCGTGCCGGCCCCGACGCGGGTGATCAGCTCGTTGTCCTGCTTGCTGAGCATGGGTGCCTCCTTGCGTACACACTTGCCAGATACTGCTTCGTCCCGCCTATGCGTCCAGGTGCAGAAACTCGGCGATGTTGCCGCGCACCATCTTGTCCGTCTCGACGTCTGGGACTCCCGCGAACTGCTTGTCGAGGAGCTGGCGGGAGTACGGCCATTCCGAATCCTGGTGCGGGAAGTCGGTGGCCCAGATCACTCGGTCGGTGTTGATGAACTCGCGGTTCATGACGCCGAATTCATCGTGCTGGAAACCCCAGAAGCAATGCTCGCGGATGATCTCGCTCGGGAGCTGCGGGAGCGGCACGAAGTTGACCAACTCTTGCGCCCATGGCAAGTGCCGCAGGTAGCGTGTGTCCGCCATCTCCAGGAAGTACGGGATCCAGCCGATCTGCGTCTCCGCGAAGAAGACCTTGAGGTCCGGAAACCGCTCGAACACCCGGCTCATCGTCAACTGCACGGCGTTCACGCCGCCGAGCCGCGCGAACTTGGAGACCTGCCCCGCGAACTCACGGATGCCGCTGATCTTCTTCAGCATGTCGGGCGGCGCGTCCGGGTAGAGGATGAAGGGATCGGTCGCCCGCTTGCCGGTCCGATCGAGCTCCTCATGCACCGTGAGCGGCATCCGCATGGCCAGTGCCGCGGACCAAAAACGGTCGTCCTCTGGCGTCGGGTAGCCCTTGCCGCTGGGGAAGGTGCTGAGTTGGATTCCCTTGAGTCCGAGCTTCGCGCAGTACTCCATCTCGGCGATGGCGTCGTCCACACCGGTCACCGGAATCTGCCCCATGCCGAGCAGGCGATCGCGATCGACGGCGCAGTACTCCTCGCCGAAGAAATCGTTGTACGCCCGCACCACTGCGCGGTAGACGTTCTCGTCGGTAATTGCCTTCCACATCGACGGGCCGGAGATGCCGGCGAAAAGTACCTCCGCGTCGATGCCGTCGACATCCTGCTCCTCGATGCGCTGCGCCGCCGGGCCCGTGCCGCGCGTCGTCTCGTACGCCTGGCCGAACGGCTTCCAGCTATCGCGCCCCTTACCGCCATACAGGTCGAAGGGCACCTGCCTTAGCGGCAGCCCTTCGACCATCCACGCATCCGATCCATCGTCGAGCCGGACGGTGCGCGGCGCGCGCTCCCGATAGCGCTCCGGCATGCGGTCGCGCCACCATTTGGAGTCGATCTCGAGGTGCGAATCGCCCGAGATAATGCGGTACTCGCGTGTCACGACACTCCCCCCATCCGCGCCTGCCCGGCCCGCCCTGAGTTCGTCGAAGGGCTTCACCGGCGCCAATTGCGCCGTCCCCGGAGCGCAGTGTTGGCGCAGCCACTGCGCAGACGATAGGGGTCGCGCGCGCGTGCTGTCAACAGTAGCGAAGGCAGTTCGATGCCTGCCTGCTGGACGGCCTGCGCCGACCTCGATATGATCCTGTGCATTGACGTGTCAGCCGCGCAGGACTCAGGGAGGATTCGTGACGACCAAACGACTGCTTTCCATCTGTGTGCTCTGCATTATGGCGCTGGCGGCGTGCAGCACACCGAGCGCGCAACCATCAACCGCCCAGGCCCCTGTCAGCGGCAACGCCCCAGCCCAGCCGGCCGCTCGCAAACAGATCGTGGTTGCCATTGCCGGTGAGCCCTCGACCCTGAGTGCCACGATCAACCAGGCGGGCTCCGGTGGGGTGGCCGGCGTGAGTGAGACCGAGTTGCTCATTGGGTCCGGCATGGTCGACCGCAGCGGCGCGGATGGCACTCTCTATCCGGTGCTCGGCGAAGCGGTGCCGACGATTGAGAATGGTCAGTGGAAAGTGCTTGCCGATGGGCGGATGGAGACTACGCACACGATCAAGGCCAATGCGGCATGGCATGATGGCGTGCCGCTGACGACCGACGACCTCGTGTTCAGCGTGCAGGTCGGCATGGATCAGGAAGTCGGCCTCCTGAACAATCCGGGCTTTCGCTCCCTCGAGTCGATCAAGGCGCAGGATGCCCGGACCGTCGTCGTGACCTGGAAGCAGCCATTCATCCAGGCCGACACGCTGTTCAGCAACCGCTTCGCCTTCCCTCTGCCGAAGCACATCCTCGGCCCGATCTACGATCAGGACAAGGCCGCCCTGGTCCGCGCGACATACTGGACCCAGGATTATGTGGGCACTGGCCCGTTCAAGCTCCGTGAATTCATCAGTGGCGCCCACATGACGCTGCTCGCCAACGAAGCGTACGTGCTTGGCCGGCCCAAGATCGACCAGCTCGAGCTTCGCTTCATCCAGGATGCGAACGCGCAGATCGCCAGCCTGCTCTCAGGTGAGGTCCAGATGACGATGGGCCGGCGCCTCTCGATCGAGCAGGGGCAGCAGGCCGCCGCCCAGTGGACCGATGGCCGGATGCTGGTGTCGACGCAGAACTGGATCGCGCTCTTCCCGCAATTCCTCAATCCCCAGCCGCCTGTCGTGGGCCAGCTTCCATTCCGCCGCGCGCTCCAGTACGCCACGGATCGCCAGCAGATGTCCGATGCGCTGTCGGGCGGACTCTCCCCGGTGGCCGATAGCCCCGTTGCTCCGGGCCAGCCCGAAGCGCAGTTCGTGCAGAACAGCATCGTCCACTATGCGTACGATCCGCGCCAGGCCGCGCAGTTGATTGAGGGGCTCGGTTACACGAAGGGCGCCGATGGCCACTACGTCGATGGCAGCGGCAAGCTGCTCTCGATCGAGCTGCGCACCACGGCGGGCGATGACTTCCGCCAGAAGATGATCACCACGATCGCCGACAACTGGCAGCGGGCGGGGATCACCGTCGAGCAGAATTTCATTCCGCGCCAGCGCGCCGACGACCAGCAGTATCGGGCCGAGCGGCCGGCATTCGAGCTGGTGCGCCAGCCGAACGACCTGAACCGGCTGTACAGCCGCGAGGTGCCCACCGACGCGACCGGGTACCGCGGCAACAACCGCACGCGCCTCGCCAGCCCGGAGCTGGACGCGATCATCGATCGGTACTACACGACGATCCCGATGCAGCAGCGCATGGACGCGCTTTCGGATTTCGTCCACTTCACCACCGACCAGTTGATCGTGATGGGCGAGTTGTATAACGCCGAGCCGTTACTGGTGAGCAATCGCATCAAGAACGTCGCAGTGGCGAAGGCGGACGGATCGCAGGACTCGTGGAACTCGAGAGACTGGGAGCTGGACTAGAGATCGATACGGGGCCACAGGGGCAGGCGCCCGGATAGACGGCGGTAGACTCATTGCCGCAGAGCCGCGCCTGCTTCTGGACACCACCAAAGGGAGGACAGTGATGGCCGCACCATCAGCATCCATGAGTGAGCCGCGGGGTGCGCTGCCGCGCCCGCTTCGCGTTGGTATTGCCGGCCTGGGGGTGGGCAGCGCCATGGTTTTACCCACCGTCGAGCGCATGGCGGAGGCGGAGCTCGTCGCCGCAGCGGATGTGCGACCCGAGGCGCGCGCGATGTTCGCCCAGCAGTACGAGGGTCGGGCGTACGACACGGTCGAGGCGCTCTGCAACGACCCGGACGTGGACGTGATCTGGGTCGCGACGCCGAACAACATGCACTGCGAGCACGTCGTAATGGTGGCCGAGCACGGCAAGCACGTCGTCAGCGAGAAACCTATGGCGATCACGATCGAGCAGGCCGGGCAGATGGTCGATGCGGCGGATCGAAACGGCGTGAAGCTGCTGGTTGGCCATACGTACAGCCTCAACCCCGGCATCCAGGCGATGCGCCGGATCGTGCAGTCGGGCGAGCTGGGGCGCGTGATCAGCCTGGCGAACTGGCTCTACTCGGACTGGATGCTGAAGCCACGCATGCCGTGGGAAGTCGACGAGACGCAAGGCGGCGGTGTCGTCTTCCGCCATGGTCCCCACATCATCGACACGCTCCGCACGTTGGGCGGCGGCATGGTCCGCAGCGTTCGCGCTTCGACCGGCTCCTGGATGCCAGAGCGACCCTGCCCCGGCAACTTTTCCGCGTACCTCGAATTCGAGGATGGCACGCCGGCGACGATCTCGTACAGCGGCTACGGCTACTTCAACTCGTCCGACCTCGTGTGGGGAATTGGCGACCGCCTCTACTCGACAGAAGATGCAGTGCAGGTGCGTCAGGCACTCCGCAAGGGTGAGTTTGACGTCGAAAAGGCGAAGGAGCAACTGCGCGAGGACACACGCACCGGCCGGCGCGATGCGGCTCCGAGCGGGAACGGTCGCTCGACCACCGGTAGCTGGTTCGGCATCACCGTCGTCGGTTGCGAGCGGGGCAACATCCGCCAGTCCCCCGAGGGGCTCATCGTCTACGACGACGAGGGGATGCACGAGGTGCCGGTACGGGGCGCCGGTGCGACCGGCCTCGTCGAGCTGCGCGAGTTGTACAACGCGATCAATTTCGGCGTGCCCATCTCGCATGACGGGCGCTGGGGCATGGCGACGCTCGAGGTCCAGCTCGCCATCATGCAGTCGGGTCGCGAGCGGCGCGAGATCATGCTCACTCACCAGGTCCCCGCGCCCGACGCCGTGCCCGAGCAGACGCTGTAGAGCCTGAGCAGACATCGCAGATAGGAAGTTGCGGATCGTCCGCACCGTTGGCGATAGCCAACGTCGTTCAGCACAGCGAGGGGGCTCCCGACCGGGAGCCCCCTCGCTGTGCGTTGCTGGGTGACCTTTAGCGTGTGCTGGCGATGCTGGGGTCGCGCTGCTCGCGGCGCCGGCGGTTCGCCGCCATCTCGGCGAGCGACTCCGTCAGCTTCGTATCGATCATCGGGTGGTTCGGATCGCGCTGCGTGCCCTTCGGGTCTTCGCCGCGCTGCACCCGCTCGATCTCGCGTCGCACCATCTGGCGCAGCATCACCACGCCGCGGTCGGTCGTCGCGAGCCGCTCCTTGGAGCGGTCCGCGATGGGGCCTTGCGTCTCCCACGCCATGTGGTCCTGGGCCTGCACGTCCCGCAACATGTCGAACTTCGTATATGGATGGAGGTTCGCCGCCGGCAGCTTATAAGACTCGATGAAGGTGACAGGCGGGACCCCTTCGTCCTCGACGATGCTGCCGTCGTCGGTCGGCACGAAGCGCACGAAGAACACCCTGGTGTGCTCGTCGTCGAC
>JAXDLH010000042.1:0-3334 GCA_034666705.1 Chloroflexota bacterium | reverse complement strand
GCCGCAGCAGGATGGACATCATGAGCGATTTCGACGCCGATGCATCCCCGAGGCCCGACATTGCCAGTGATGAGTCGTCGGGGCCGCTGGCCCCTGGTGCGGACGCGCTTTTGACGAGTGAAGGGCTCTTGGCAGAGGGTCCCGATTCGAGCAGCCCACCCAGCACGTCCGCAAATAGCCGCTGGCGCTCCGTCGTACCCCCCGCATCGGCACCCCCGTCTGGTGCCGCGCGCCGGCTGCTGGCTGCCTGAGCCATGCGGACGAGCGCAATTTCTGCAATCGGCTCGGTCATCGTCGTACGACGTGCGCGCGCTGATATTGGAGCGCTGCGGTCTCGCTCGACTCTGCCTGCTCGCGCAGGCGATTCTCCCGTGCGAACTCCTCCAACTCGCTGTCCTGAAGCTTCTCCAGCGCCTTGGTGGCGGTCCGCGCACCCGTGAGGCGCTCGCGGATCGCGTCGATTTGCGCCTGGTGGGCCGCAATGACCCCGATCTCGCTGGCAATGTCGCTCCACAGGGCATCGAGACATCCGACGGTGTGGACGGCGCCCGCCCCGTTTGTCGAAGGACCGCTTTCCTGACCGAGGTCGCCGAGCAGGTCGATCTCGGCACGTTGCAGTTGATGCAGCCGTTCCACCCGAGCCTGCCGTGCCAGCTCCACCTGCGATAACTCGACGCTGAGCTGCTCCACGCTCATCCGCCGGTAGTCGAGAACCCGACTCAGCGAGAATCTAAAGGGCTCCACTGATTACCTCCTCTGGGAAGATCGACAGCAGGCGGCCGATCGTCTCCTCGAAGGGAGTAGACTCCTCCGCTGGCTGTTTCAGAAACGCATTGATCTGTGGCATGGCCCCGAGTGCCCGGTCGAGCGCGGGGTTCGCGCCTGCGACGTAGGCGCCGATGTTGATCAGATCCTCGGACGTGCGGTACGAGGCGAGCGCCTCGCGCAGTTGGTGTGCGACGTGGAGGTGCTCGGGGGTTGCGAGGTGAGTCATGAGCCGGCTGACGCTTACGAGGAGGTCGATCGAGGGGTAGTGGGCCTCGTGGGCGAGCTTGCGGGTCAGCCAGATATGACCGTCGAGGATGCTGCGCGCCGCGTCGGCAATCGGCTCGGTGAGGTCATCACCCTCGACGAGCACGGTATAGAAGCCGGTGATCGTGCCCCGGTCTGAGGTGCCGGCTCGCTCGAGCAGCTTGGGGAGAAACGCGAAGACCGAGGGCGGGTACCCTTTGACGACCGGCGGCTCGCCCACGGTGAGGCCAACCTCACGCAGCGCCATGGCCCACCGAGTGACGGAGTCCATCATTAAGGTGACGTGCTTGCCTTGATCCCGAAAGAATTCGGCGACGGCCGTGGCGACCCAGGCGGCCTTGATCCGCTGCAGGGCCGGTTGGTCCGACGTGGCGACGATCACGACGGAGCGCGCCAATCCCTGGGGTCCAAGGTCATGCTCGATGAACTCCTGAACCTCGCGGCCGCGCTCGCCGACCAGCGCGATCACGTTCACGTCGGACTCTGCATTGCGCGCGATCATGCCCATTAGCGTGCTTTTCCCGACCCCGCTGCCAGCGAAGATGCCGACGCGCTGGCCCATTCCACAGGTGAGCATGCCGTCGATGGCGCGGACTCCCGTGCAGAGCGGCGTGCGAATCGGGGCGCGAGACAGCGGGTCCGGCGGGCGGCTGGCGACCGGGTAGTGGTCCGTCGGGCCGAGAGGGCCGAGGCCGTCGATGGGGCGGCCGAGGCCGTCGAGCACGCGCCCCCACAACGCCTCGCCGACGGGCACCGTGAACCCGCGACTCCTTGGCAGCACGATGCTGCCCGGGCGGACGCCCTCGACGTCGGCAAACGGGGTAACGATGAGCCGGTCGTCGCGGAAGCCGACGACCTCGGCGCTGATCCAACTGCGGCCGCGCTCCGGCACGATCTGGCAGATGTCGCCGATGCCGAGCTTGAGCCCCTCGACCTCGATCAGCAGGCCGACGACCTGCGAGACCCGGCCTTGCACGACCAATGCAGAGCGCTCCTCGAGCAGCTCGCGATACTTTTCGAGGTTCAATCGTCGGGCGATCATGCCAGCTCTCCGCTCAGGAGCGCAGTGAAGAGCCCCGTGATGCGCTCGATCTTCGCTTGTAGCTGCCCATCGACCGCCCCGGTCGTCGTCTCGATGAGACAGCCGCCAGACTGGATTCGCTCGTCTGCCGCCAGCCGGCTATGGTCGAGCGAGGAATCGTGGCTGACCTCGCCCCAGTGCGTCAGCACCAGCTCGTAATCCTCCGGATTGACGCGAACCGTCACCACCACATGGTGCTCGGTTTCCTGGAGGGCCGAGTGCACGGCTCTGAGGACCACGGAGGGGTCGATGCTGGCCTCGCGCTCGACGATCTTCGCGGCGACCGCGAGCGCGAGGCGGACGATCTCTTCTTCGACCGACGCGACCAGGGTATCGGCCTGCACGACCGCCTCGTCGACGAGCTGCGCCAGATGCTGGACCGCCTGGCGCGCCTCGTCCTCGGCGAGGCGTACTCCCTCCCGATAGCCCTCTTGCAGCGCCTCGGCGCGGGCGGCTGCCGCAAGCTCGATGGGACTCTGCGGCGCGGCGTTGTCCGCGCCGCCCACGATCTCGCGCAGGGGTCCGCCGAACGAGGTGCGTTCGGTGAGTGGAAACGGCGTCCCCAACCATGGCCGCACGTCTCTATATGAGGACATTGTCTGATCCTCGCTGGATGATGATCTCGCCTGCCTCGTCCAGCCGACGAGCGATGGAGACGATGCGCTGTTGCGCTTCCTCGATCTGTCGTTGCCGCACCGGCGGCGACAGGTCCATATCTTCACGGAGTGATTCCGCCGCCCGCGTGGAGAGGTTGTGGAAGACGCGCTCGCGCATGAGCTCGCTCGAGGTGCGCAACGCGACCGCCAGATCACGCGGATCGACTTCGCGGAGCAATCGTTGGAGGGCGGCATCGTCGAGCTGACCAATATCCTCGAAGACGAAGATCAACAGGCGGACCGTCTCCGCTAACTCCGGAGAGTTCTGGTCTAGATACTGCAAGATGGCGTGCTCAGTCGTTCTGTCGGCCTTGGTGAGGATCGCAACCAGATGCTCGACGCCGCCTGCCGACGAGTGGCGTCCATTGAGCACGCTCGACATGCGGTTCTGCAAAATGCCTGCTACCTCCTCGATTACCTCGGCGGGGGTTTGCTCCATCGTGGCGATGCGCATGGCGACGTCGGCGCGGGTATCCGGTGGAAGCCGGTAGAGCACGTCGAACGCCTTAGTCGCCGGCAAGTGCGAAAGGATCAAAGCGATGGTCTGGGGCTGCTCATCCGTAAG
>JAXDLH010000041.1:0-4293 GCA_034666705.1 Chloroflexota bacterium | reverse complement strand
GCAAGCCATCGCCCCTACCCCCCGCTCCATACGTTGCGTCGCAGCGTGTCGTGGCGCCGCGTGGCGTGAGCCGTTGTATGCGTGCACAGTGGACGCGGGCCATGCGTTGCGTCGCAGCGTTTGGTGGCGCGGGAAGGTGCGCTACTGTTGGCCCACGGTAATTTCCCGGGCCATGCGTTGCTTCGCAGCGTTTGATGGCACCGCGTGGCGTGAGATGTGGCATGCGTGAGCAGTGGAAGGGCCTGGGGTTGCTTCGCAAGTGCACGGGCCATGGGTTGCTTCGCCGCGTGTCGCGGCGGCGGCGCGGAGCGTCGAGCGATCACGTCCAGCGTACGGCAACCGGCTCGGGCACCGGATCAGCAGTTCCACTAACTTCCGTGCCGCATCACCCGGCGGCGCCAGCCATATCGACAACCTGGCCACGGCGCTCCGAGTTCCACTCGCTTCCGTTCGGCATCACCCGGCGGCTCCACTGCTGCCGGACGGTCTAAAGCGCAAGGCGCCGATAGGGGCTGTGCCACCTGATCGCGAGCCGTGCGGGAGGGTGAAGGCACGGGCCCCGGTGTCAGCGAGGCACGGGTGCGAAAGCGCGCAACTTGCGTGCTCGTGCCCGGCTCCCGTGTACTATTACCTAGAACAGAAGTTCTAGGAGGCTGGGCAATGGGTGACCAGCGCAAGGTGCGGGCGATTCTCGCGGCGGCGCACTTCGACGGCGAACAGCAGGTTCGCGAGCACGAGCGCCGCTACCATGACGTCCCGGAAATCCCGCCGACGCGCACCGATCCGATCACTGCGGTCCCGTGGGCCAACGAGCGCATCCCAGACGACGTGCTCGCCCAGATGATCGAGGCGCTCGAGGCCGAGCCCGACGTCAGCCTCGAGGAGGTGGCGGAGCGCCACAACTGCCCGCCGAGCCTCACCTTCCGGGAGCTGGTGACTTACGCGCGGGTTCACAAGCGCTGGGCCATTGAGCGTGCCCTCAAGATCGGCACCGGGACGTTGTAGCTCGCGCCGAGGCCGTCAGCCCGGACTGCTCAGCACCCTGCTGCGCCCCCGTGGCGCGATGGTAGAATCGCGGGGTGCTGATAGCCACCGGAGGGACCGCCACGGATACCCCCGTCGCACCCGCGCTGTTCGACGCCCACACGCATCTCCTCATCACCGCACCGGCCCACTACCCGCCACCCATGCACGCGGTCGACCAACTGCTCGCCCTGCAGCGCTCCCACGGCGTAGTGCGCTCCGCCGTGTACAGTCCGATGGAGGTCAACCGCGCCTTCGCGCGCGGTGAGGAGCCGCTGTCTATCTGCGTGCGCTACAACGACTTCATCGCGCGGGTGCAGGAGCAGCATCCTGATGAAGTCGTCGGCGTCGGCATCGTCTACCCCTATGCGGGCGACGCGAGCGCGCGTGAGGCTGAGCGTGCGGTGCGCGATCTCGGTCTGCGCGGTGTGATGGTCAATCCCTACCTGCGCGGCTCCTGGCTCGACCAGGACCCTGCGGCCGAGCCGCTGCTCGCTGCCATGGAGGCATTGGGTGCGCCGCTGATCGTTCACCCCGAGGAGGAGATGGAGCGGCTGGTCGCCGAGACGCTCGGCCGGCGCTTGCGCTATGCCGAGGGTCTGGTGCTCTGGCGCACCCTCGCCACCACCTTTGCCATGTATGGCTTTGCTGCCGGCCCGCTGCTGCACCGCTTCCCCAGGCTGCGGGTGGTCTTCGCCCACGGCGGCGGCGGCTTCTGGGGCGCCGCCGCGCGAGTGGACGTGCTCTTCCAGCAGCTCGTGCCGAACGGCGACGCGATCGTGCGCGGCCAGTGGGAGGGCGACGTGGCGGATAGCAGCCCGCTCGACTGGCTGCGTCAGCACGAGGTGTACGTCGACGTTGCCTGGCTCGACGGCGGTGGCCTGCGTACGGCGGTCGAGCGGCTCGGCGCGGACCGCCTCCTCTTCGGCACTGACGGCAGCGCCCACCCCGGCTCGATTGCGTATTTTCGTGAGCAGCTCGGGCAGCTCGACCTCAGTCCGGACGAGCTGCGCGCCATCCGCCACGATAACGCGGCCCGCCTCTTCGGCTAAGAGCGCACGGCAATAGGTGGCAATGGTGCCACTGGGTAATGCGGAGCTGACGGAACGATGTGTTGCTCCGACAAGGTGAATGAGTGGTGGGCAGTCGGCGGTGCACCGCTGACCGCCCACGTTATCTGACCGCTAGGCGCGCGGGAGAACGGTAATCGTTCCCTTCATGCCGCGCTCGACGTGGATCGCACAGACGTAATCGTAGACCCCGGGCGTATCGAAGATCAGCGACCACGTATTGCCTGCCGGCCGGTCGTAGCCGATGCGGCCCGAGCTGAAGACCTGCCGTGGGTCGAACACGGCGGCGGGCTTGAACGGGTCGTTGGCAGCCGGATTGGTCACGATCATGATCGTCCCATCGGGTGCGGTCTCGGCGACGTTGTTTGCGGGGACCGGCGGTGCGGGGAAGAAGCTTACCGTGTGGAAGTCGAAGGGCGACGTCCAGAGCACCGTATCCCCGGCGGCGATGGTGACGTTCTTCGGCATGAAGTCGACCACGGCCACGCGCAGGTCGCCCCCGGTCAGGTTGTTGCCGGCCTGCACGGTCCACATGGTGGTGCCGCTCGGGCCGGCATCCTTGCGCGCCTGAGCATTCTGGGCGTGCGCCGCCGGCAGCAGCGCCGTGAGGACGTTCATCTCGGCCTGGGCCCGGGCGTCGACGTCGGCCTGGCTTGGCACGTCAGCAGTGCTCGGGTCCACGACCTCGACGGATCCGTACATGCGGTCGCGATGCAGCAGGCAACGATACGTATAGACGCCTGGGGTGTCGAACGTCAGCGAGAACGTCTCGATCGGCGCGAGGTTCGGGCCGGGCGGGACCCCCAGGAGCCGGCCGGAGGAGGCGAAGCCAACTCCATTGTAGGTATTGTCGACGATCTCGGGACTCATGAATGGGTAGTACTGGAGCGGATTCGTCTGCGTGATGCCCGGGCGACCTGCGATGGGCAAGGTCGGACTCGGAATCGTCTGGCCGGGTGCCAGGGATGTCGACCCGATGGCGGGTCCGGAGAATCCATCGGTGCCAAAAGAGATCGTATGGGTGGAATCGCTATTTTGCTTCCAGGTGACCGATTCGCCCGCGCGAATCCGGATCGTCTGGGGAAAATAGGCGAAGATATCGTCGGTATCGCGGCCTGCGCCGACCAGCACGGTCAGATCGCGGCTCTGCTGAATCGCGGGGGCCGCGGACGAGATCGATTGGGATGAGGTCAGGACCAGACACGCCATGAGCGCCAGCAGGGCAGATACGCGCCGGCGCTTCGCGCCGCGCGTGCCCTGCGCCACGTCGGCGACTCGCCTGCCGCTGGGTCGCCACGAGAATCGCCGGAGCCGGTCGAACCCTAGATCCCCTATCTCGCGCATTCAGCTACCTTCCTTCTGCCATCGATCAGCCGATGGCGGCGCTAGCATGCCAGGTACCAGGCGTGACGTCAAGCTGCGGTGTATTTCGCAAATATTCGATTGGCTCCTAACCGAGGCATATTCGACGGAGTGGAAACGTGCAGAACCATGACCGGTGCGATTTGATGCCAGTGCAACGACCTCTGCATCTGAAGGGGATAGGATCAGGCTGTTTCCGAGAGATGATTAACAACGGGAGGACCCCGGTGACTGTGCGTGATGACTCGACTTGGCCGCGCGTGTGCCGTCGATTCGCTCGCAGTCAGAGGGTAAGCCGGCGGAGCATCGCGTGCTGCCACGGGGTGCACGCGCGCGATGTCATCTTGCCGACAGAACGGGCCGCGCCTCCGGCCCGCGCCAGGCGCGCTAATGGGCCATACTCCAGCAACGCCAAGCGGGGAGGCTGGATCGCATGGAACCGATGGACGCGGACGAGCGGCGCCGGCGTGGCATCCGCAAGCTGATGATCGGCGGGGGCTTGCTCCTCCTGGTGGTCGTCATCACGATTCTCATCATGCCGAACTACTACCAGTAGCCTGCCGGGGTCAGCCGTTCGAGCTATGCACGTTCACCGCGACCGGCCTCGATTGGCTCGACGTTGTCGCGAATGCGTTCCCTTGCCGGAGTATAATCGAGATTAGCATATTCAAGATTATACTAATGGAAATTGCCGAAGGTGTTCCTCGATAGGCGCGCCGAGCTCGCGTGGCTTCACGAGGGCTGGGCAGCCGGGGGTGCCCAGCTCCAGATCCTCTATGGGCGGCGGCGCGTGGGCAAATCACGGCTCCTTGACGAGTTTGCGCGCGGCAAGCGCGCT
>JAXDLH010000040.1:0-7847 GCA_034666705.1 Chloroflexota bacterium | reverse complement strand
GGCGATGAAATCGGTATGGAGGGCGACCAGCTCCGTCCAGCCCTCTGATGGGGTGAACGACAGTCCGACGACGCGCGCCCCTGCTTTTGGCCCTGTGCCGTCTGCCGCGACCTGCTCGATCGTGCCGGCGACGTCCCAGCCGATGCGCGTGCCCGCGGGCGCCGTTTGGGCGAGCCGGATCTCACCACGGTTGAGTGATAGTGCCTTCACGCGGATGACGGCTTCAGAACGCCCAGGGGTCGGAGCCTCCACCTCGCGAAAGGCCAGGCGACCGGGTGCCGCGGGATCGACGACGACTGCTTTCATAGTAGGTGTCACGTCCTCCGAGTGGCGCTGGCTGGTAGCACGAGTGGCGCGCGACGTGCGTCGTGCCCGGTGGTAAGTATAGTCACGCAGCCGCGAGCCCCCGCCCGGTTGAAGCCTGACCTGGGGCTCGGCGATGACCGGGAGGTGTTCGAGATCACCCAGGGTGACCCGACACGCAGCATGGAACGCAGCTCGGGCGTGCGGCTTGCCGAGGTGATGGCGTGCCTCTCGATGGCGACCGACCTCGGCATGGGCCAGCCGGTCGAGTTTGCCCTGCGGTCGTGCGTGCTCGGCGTGCGACTTGGAGCGCGGCTGGGCTTCGACGACGTTGGGCTGCGCGGTGTGTATTACCAGGCGCTCCTTCGCTACATTGGCTGCAATGCAGGGACCGACACGCTCGCCGCCCTATTCGGCGATGAGTTGGTCCTCCGCCGCGTGGCGGCGACGGTCGACACTGGCAGCACCCCACAGGCACTGGCGATGCTGTGGCGGGTGATGCGGGAGGCGCGCGCCGGTGGTGGCCCGCTGCACCTCGTGCGGGCAATGGCCGAGGGACTGCTCACCGCCCCGAGGGTGCTGCAAGCCGAATTTGCTGGGCACTGCGAGGTGGCGGAGCGGCTCGCCACGCGTCTCGGATTCGAGCCCGCCATCGTCGAGGCTCTGGGGCAGCTCTATGAGCGGTGGGATGGGCGGGGGCTGCCGCATGGCATTCGCGGCGAAGCGATTGCGCCCGCGGTCCGCGTCGTTGCGCTTGCCCAGGACGCGCTGACGTTCAGTCGACTCGGCGGCGTCGAGGCCGCCACGCAGGTGGCGCGCGAGCGCGCTGGCGGGGCCTACGACCCGCGCGTCGCAGAGGCGTTTATCACGCATGCCGCCGACCTGCTGGCGGGGTTGGACGACACCCCCGCATGGGATGTTGTGCTCGCGATGGAGCCGGCACCGCACGTCTCATTGACCGAGGCCCAGCTCGACGATGCGTGCGCCGCAGTCGCCGACTTTGCGGACCTCAAGTCGCCCTACGCGCTGGGGCACTCGGGCCGGGTTGGGGCGCTCGCGGAGGGGGCCGCGCGGCGCTTCGGGCTCCCGGAGGGAGATGCGGTCACAGTGCGACGCGCGGGGCTCTTGCACGACGTTGGGCAGGTAGGCGTAACGGCGGCGATCTGGGCGAAGCCCGGCCCACTCGGCGATGCGGAGTGGGAGCGCGCGCGGCTGCACCCGTACTACACGGAGCGTGTCCTGGCCCGCTCTCATACACTCGCCAGCGTCGGGGCCATCGCGGCGCTGCACCACGAGCGATTGGATGGCAGTGGCTATCATCGCGCCGCGCCCGCAAGCTCACTTTCGCCCGCGGCCCGCATCCTGGCAGTCGCCGACGCCTACGATGCCATCCGATCTGACCGTTCCCATCGTCCCGGACGTGATGCCGACGTGGCCGCCGACGAGCTGCGCCGCGAGGCGCGCGCCGGGCGCCTCGACGCGGATGCGGTGGCCGCGGTGTTAGCGGCCGCCGGGCATCGCGTGCCCGGGCGTCCCCAGCTACCAGCAGGGCTCACCGCGCGGGAGATCGAGGTATTGCGACTGGTGGCCCGAGGTCGCTCGATGAAGCAGATGGCGGCGACCCTGGTTATCGCCGAGAAGACCGTCGACAACCACGTGCAGCATATCTATTCCAAGATCGGCGTCTCGACGCGCGCCGGGGCCACGCTCTTCGCGATGGAGCGTGATCTCCTCGGGCCGGACGGCGTGGCAGGCGACGAAAGATAGGGTGAACTCCTCATGTGGCGGGGCAAGTCAGCACCCTACCCTTTCTCTCGAGCCGCAGGTAACGCGGCGACGAGAATACGGAGGAGGAAGCCCTAATGTCTGAGGACGCCAACAAGGCCACGATTCGTCACTGGGTAGAAGATGCCTGGAACCATGGTCGCTTCGAGAGTGCGGACGGGATGTATGCGCCGAGCTACGTTCTTCACGACCCGACCGCGCCCGAGGGCGTACACGGGCCCGCCGGCCTCTGCGAGTTCGTGACGGGCCTGCGCACCGCGATGCCAGATCTGCGGATGGAGATCGAGGATCTGGTCGCCGAGGGCGACCGCGTGGCATGGCGCTTCACCGTCTACGGGACGCAGACTGGACCGCTGATGGGCCTCCCGCCGGGCGGCAAGTCGGCAGTCGTGCGTGGCATCGTCCTCAGTCGCTTCTCGGATGGGATCTGGGCGGAAGACTGGGTAAGCTGGGACACGCTGGGCATGCTCCAGCAGCTCGGCGCGGTCCCGGCCGCCGCCTGACACGGCCTTCCCAGCCCCCAAGGCCGCGCTCGAGGCATGCCGCTTCAAGCGCGGTCTTGGGGCACTGACGTCCCGGCATCGGTCCGTCGCGGGCACATCCCCGTGCCCGGTCCCTTTCGTCATCCGCTATGATCGGAGCGAACTGCTGGCGCCTGAACCGCTGGCGTGCTGCACGGGAGGGGGCTCGCAATGACGGCAATGGCAAGCTCATTCGCGCAGGAGCTCTACGGGGTGGTGGCGGCCCGCCACTCGAAGGACCACCCGCTGATCGGGATGATCGAGCGAGGTGAATTGACCAGGGCGCAACTGCTCGGCTTCTCGGTCCAGTTCTATCAGCTCTTCGCGAAGATCTTCCCCAAGCCGATCGCGGCGCTCTACGCCCGCTGCCCGGACGACCCTGATGTGGAGAAGCATCTGCTCGAGAATCTGCTGGAGGAGGGTACCGGTCAGGTCTCCGGCAGCAAGAGCCACCGCGACCTCTTCCTCGATTTTGGCCAGGCGCTCGGCCTGCCGCCGGCAGCGCTCGACGCCGCGGAGCCGCTGCCCGAGACGGCCGCGCTGCTCAACTGGCGCGACGTGCTGTTCTATCAGCGGCCGTGGATCGAGGCGATGGCTGCGCAGGGGTACGCCCTCGAAGGCACCGCCGCCGAGCGAATGAAGCGGATTGTCCGCGGGCTGCGCACCCACTATGACATTGCGCCCGAGGCGATGGGCTACTGGACCGTGCACATCGAGGTCGAGGACGAGCATGGCTCGGTCGGGGCCCTCGCCGTCGAGCGGTTCGCCGACACTGAGGAGAAGCAGGCTGCCGTGCGCGATGCGGTACAGCGGACGCTCGACGTGTTCTGGCTGGTGTTCGACGGCATCGTGCGCTGCTACGTGGACGAGGAGCCGTCGTACGCCCGTTGGCGTGACTGGCTCCGCGCCAATACCCGCGCATCGACGTAATCGCCGAATTCTAATGGGCTTCACGTCGATTGCTTAACAGCATCGCGGGAACCACGGGCGCATTCGCATGCCAGGACGGGAACGACGTTGTTAACCTCGTAGGGCGAAGCCCATTAAGCAAGCAGACCGGGTTGGAGTGCAGATCTCGGCGGCCAACCTTGGCGTCCGGTAGGGCGGGGGCTTGTCCCCCGCCCTACCGATTCGAGTCTGGTGCATCGCCGCCGCGCCCAGTTGATCACTGCGGGGGATGTGGGTGGGTCGGATCCTCGTCGAGCCGCTCGTGGCCACGGTCCTCTGGGGCGGCGTGTTCACGGCCGCCAAGCTCGGGATGCGCGAGATCCCCGTGCTGCCATTCATTGCGGTGCGCATTCTGCTTGCCGCGATCCTATTGCTGGTATTCTCGGGTCGCTCGGGTTGGCCGCACCTGGACCAACCAGTGTGGCGCGCCCTCGTCGGCGCCGGCTTGGCGCAGACGTCGTTTCAGGTGCTGCTGCTCCTCGGGATTCAGCTCACCACGGCGAGCATCAGCGCGATCTTGCTAGCGACGGCGCCCCTGCTGACCGCGGGCTGGCTGGCCGCGACCGGACGCCAACGCCTCGGGACTCGCCAATGGTTCGGTCTTGGCATTGGACTCGCCGGCGTCGCGCTCGTCGTCGGCGCCAGCGGCGGGGGCGGAACGCTGCTGGGCAACGTCCTGGCGCTCGCCGCGGCCTTCGCCTGGACCTGGTACGGGATCGCCATAGGTCCGCTCGCGCGCGCGGTCGGCTCGGTCCGCGCGGCGGCGTCGACCCTCGTCATCGCCGGCACGCTCATCGTCCCGTTCGGCGTCCCTGACATACTGAGTGTGGATTGGGCGCATCTCTCGCCAACTGCGTGGATGGGCCTGCTCTACGGCGCGACGCTCGGGTTGGTCGTGGCGACCGTGTTCTGGGTCCGCTCGATCGAGCAGTGGGGCCCGCAGGCGACGGCGGTCTACGGCTACATCGAGCCAGTCGCGGCGGTCGTCATCGCGGCGCTGCTGCTGGGGGAAACGCTTGGCCCAATCCAGGCTGCAGGTGCGGTGCTGGCCCTCGCCGGCGTCTACCTCGCCTCCGGGGAGCCTGCCGGCAAGCGCAGCGCGCCGCCGCTCGCTCCGGCGTAAGATTGGCCAAAAGCAGGGAGGTGCACTATGGCTGAGATCGTGCTCGGCGTCGGCAGCTCGCACGGACCGACGATGAATACGCCGCCGGAGCGCTGGTCGGAGCTGGGGGAGAAAGACCAGGCCGACGGACGCTACGACTACGCGTCGCTGCCGCACCGGCCGGGTATCGAGCGAGAGGTCACCATCGACAAGTTCCGCGAGCGGTACGACGCGCTGCAACGCAACGTGGCGCAGCTCTGGGGTGTGATTCAGGATGCCCGGCCGGACGTGATCGTCGTACTGAGCAACCCTCACGGCGGCGTCACCACCGACCTCATGCAACCCACGTTTGGCATCCACCTGAACGACGCGCCGACCTTCGCCGACGAGCGCGCGAAGACCCGGCCGTCCCGGTGGCGCGAGGACCAAGCAGAGACCCGCACGGCTCGCGATGAGGCGGCGCAGGCCGCACGGCCGCGTGGCGACAACCGGCAGTTCCCGACCGACGGCGATCTCGCGCGCCATCTCATGAACGGACTGATCGAGGAAGGCATCGACGTGGCGGCGAGCTTCCAGTCCCGGCCCGGCGCCGGGCTGGACAGCGCCTATAACCTGCTGTACCAGCGGTTCGACACCGAGGCCACGATCCCCTATGTGCCCGTCTTGCTCAGCCGCTACCTGCCGAATCAGGCGACCCCCCGTCGCTGCTATGAATTCGGCCAGACCCTGCGGCGGGTCATCGAGCGCTGGGACTCGGATAAGCGGGTGGCGATCATGGCATCCGGTGGCTTGAGCCACCAGATTCTGGATGAGGAGCTGGACCGGGTCGTGATCGACGCGCTGGTCGAGGGCAATACCGACGTGCTGACCTCGCTGGATCGCGCCCAACTCAACCGCGCTCCAGGCACGCCGGAGATCTTGAACTGGGTCGCCACCGCGGGGGCGATGGAGCCGCGGACGATGGAGCTGCAGGACTACGTGCCCTGCTACCGTTCGATCGCCGGCACCGGGCACGGCGTAACCTTCGGCTACTGGAGGTAACGTTCGACAACTGGAAACAGCGCGAGCGAACGACGGCCGCAAGGTACTGGTCATCCTGAGTCGTCATGCCCCGGCGGGGCGCCACCGCGGCATGGAAGTCTATTTCCAAAGCAGCGAAGCGAAGGATCCGTGACTCCGTCGAAATGGCTGTGGACCCGTCGCCTCGCTCAGCACCACAGGTTGGGATAGAATCGGCCCACGCACCCTACGAAGGGAATCGGAGGAGAGATGGCCCGACTCACCGTCACCGCGCTGCAGCAGATGAAGCCCGCGGGTAAGAAGATCATGGCGTGCGTGTGCTACGACTACCAGGTTGCCAAAATCCTCGACCGCGCCGGCTGCGACCTGCTTTCCGCGGGAGATAGCGTCGGCAATGCCTATTTTGGCTACCCTACCCACTACCAGGTCTCAGTGGACGAGATGGTGCTCGTCTCCCGCGCCGTCGCCACGGCCGCCGAGCATGCCGTCGTCAACTGCGACATGCCGTTCGGTCCCGTGCAGGAGGGGTACAAGGCGGCTCTGGCGGCGGCGATCCGTTTCGTCAAAGAGGGCCATGCGGACATGGTCAAGGTGGATAACGCCGCGGCCAACATGGACACTGTGAAGGCGATCTGCAACGCGGGGATTCCGCTCTGGCCGCAGTTTGGCTTCTCCCCCCAGGCGACTATGGCGATCGGCAACTTCATGGCGCGGACCGACGAGATGATCGCCCGGCGCCGCGATCAGATCATCCGCGAGGCCCAGGAGCTCGAGGCGGCTGGCGCCTCGGTACTGGATCTGACCGGCGTCACCCACGAGATCTATGCCGAAGTCGCCAAGACGGTGAAGATCCCCGTGCTCGGCGGGCAGACCGGACCCGAGGCCGACGGCCACATCTTCACCGAGTTCGTGCCACGCGCGACTGCGGTCGAGCGCGACGCCGGTCCGCGCAATGTCGGGCGCTACATCTATGACTCGGCACTGTTGGTGCGCGGGCTCGTCGACGCGGCGGATTTCTAGACCGCCGAAGCGGCACAGGAGGAACAATGGCAGAGGTGGTGCTCGGCATTGGCAGCTCGCACGGCCCGACGATCCAGACGCCCGCCAGCGAATGGCCCCGACTCGGGGCGGGCGACGCGCGCGACCCCCGCTACAACTACGAGGAGCTGCTGAAAGCGGCGAAGCCTGGCATCGAGAAGGAGTTGGATCCCGCCGTCCAGCAGAAGCGGCATGAGGCGAATCAGGCTGGTCTCGCCAGGCTGAAGCAGGTGGTCCAGGAAGCCAACCTGGACGCCATCGTCACGGTCAGCAATCCGCACCGGACCTGGCCGGACGACAACCAGCCGGTATTCGGCATCTTCCGCGGTGCGACCCTACCCGTGGCGAAGAAGATCGCGAATCGCTATGACCCGGACGCGCGCTTCCGTGAGGGCGGCCGGCCGCCGCTGGAGCTGGTCGAGCGCCCGGGTCAACCGGAGCTCGCGAACCACCTGATCCGCGCGCTCATCGAGCAGGATTTCGACGTCGGCTGCACCGACCGGATCCATGAGGGCTCGGGGCTCGACGAGGCATTCACCCTCCTCTACGAGCGCTTCACCCCGGATGGCGACGTGCCGATGGTGCCCTTCCTGCTCAGTCGCTATCTGCCGAACCAGGCGACCTCTGCGCGTTGCTACGCGCTAGGCAAGGCGCTGCGCCGGGCGATCGAGGCGTGGGACGTCGACGCGCGCGTGGGGCTCTTCGCGTCCGGTGGGCTCAGTCATCAGGTGCTCGACGAGGAGTTCGACCACCAGGTCGTGGATGCGCTCGTCGAGCGGCACACCGACGTGCTGTGCTCGCTGCCGGTCGACCGCTTGAACCGAGGCGCCGGCACGCCGGAAACGCTAAACTGGGTGACAGTCGCCGGGGCGTTCGAGTCGACTGGCATGACGCTGATCGACTATGTGCCCTGTTACCGGTCGCCGGCCAGCACCGGTCATGGCGTCACTTTCGGCTACTGGACATAACCTTAGACGCCAGGGGCGATCTCGGCTTACGACCAGCGCGCCAGGGCCACTGCCGGCGAATCTCGCCGGCAGTGGCCCTGGCGCTTGGCGTTGCCCGCGTTTGCCTGCTCCGCGCGGGGTCCTCGTCGAGTGCGCCGGTCGCCACCCGGCCGCCCTTGTACG
>JAXDLH010000039.1:0-4025 GCA_034666705.1 Chloroflexota bacterium | reverse complement strand
GCAGCACGTAGACATCACCCCGACGATTCTTGACCTGGTAGGAGCGACGGTTCCCGACCAGGCGCAGGGTCACAGCATCGTCCCAATCCTCCGGGGTGATGATGATGGCAGCGATCGCATGGCGGTGACGACGGTCGGCGACGATTCGCAGACGTCCATCGTGATGGCCGACGGGTGGAAGCTCATTCTGAACCGCGTGGACGGCACCCGCGAGCTTTACTATCTGCCCGACGATCCGGATGAGGTGCAGAACCTCGCGGCTGACCAGCCCGGTCGGGTCAGCGCGATGGGACAGAGCCTGGATGCCTGGGCGGCGGCGAACCGCGTAACGTTTGCGGCTGGTGCCCGCAGCGATACGAACGGAGGCTGAGCTTTGCGACAGGGCGGACTCGCTCGGCTGAGCGGCACACTCGGGCAACGGGTCGGTGTCGTTGCTGCACTGTGGGTGGCCGGGAGCCTCGGAGTCGCGCTGGTCACGCTCTGGTGGCAGGCGCAACAGCTCGGCGGCATCGGCGGGATCAACGACGTGCTCTTGCTGCCGGCTCTGGGCTTTGCGCTGGTCAGCTTCACCCTGCGGATCGCGCGATTCCACCTGTTTCTCGTCGCTCTGGGGGCGCGCGTGCCTTTTGGCGCCTCAGTCAGGGCGCAGTTCGCTGGATTTAGCCTGTCGATGACGCCCGGCAAGGTCGGCGAGCTGTACAAGTGCTATCTCATCGAGCAGCGCACGGGCGTCCCAACCGCGCGGACTGCGCCGATCCTGCTCTTTGAGAAGGGCATGGATGCACTGGCATTCTCGATCCTCGCGGTAGCCACTGCGGCTATTCTGCCCAACATTGCGGGGTCGATCAACGTGGCGGCCCGCTCACTGGCGGCCGTTGGCATCGTGCTCATCCTGGGCGTGCTCATGCTGCGCGCGGCGCGGCCCGACCAGCTAACTGCGTGGCTGATGCGGGTGGTTGGGCGCAACCGCAGGGGGCGAAGGGTCGTCGAGTTGTTCAGACTCACGCTTGCGGGAGGCGCGGATCTCCTGAAACCAGCCATCTTAGGTGGCAACATGGCACTCAGCCTCGTGGCGCGAACCTGCGACGGGCTGACCCTTACCCTGGCTGCAGCGGCGCTCGGCGTCAACATCCCGGCCCTCGCCGGGATCTTCGTGTTGAACTCGTCGGGCGCCCTAGGCGGCGCGTCGATGCTGCCGGGCGGGGTGGGCGTCGTCGAGGCGAGCATGTCGGTACTGCTCGCTGGCTTCGGCGCGTCGACTTCGGCCGCCCTCGCGGCGGCGCTCGTCGCCCGATTCTTGAGTTTCTGGCTGTGGGTCGCGATCGGGCTGGTCGTGCTGGTCCGCACCGGAATCGCCTCGGACGGAGCCCGGGTTTCGTGAGGATCTGCCTGGCGTCGATCCATCCACGCATCCTCAGCGGGCAGATCGAGTCGCTGATCGCCCTGCGTGCGGGGTTAGAGGCGCTCGGCCACTCAGTGCGCGTCGTATCGGCGTTCGACCCGCAGCATCTGCGTGACGAGCGTCGCTGGCAGGGTGAGTACGGCGATGCGCTGGCACTGGCACCGAAGGTCGTGCGCATCGGGCGGATCGTTGGGTCGATCGCCTCGGCCGCGCGAGACAGCGACGTGCTGCACTTCAACGTGCCGACGCCCTCGTTCGCACTGCTCGCGGACCTCGTGCAGCTCGCGACGCGGCGACCGGTCGTGGTGGGATTCGAGGCCCACCTTGCCGACGTGCCAGCCGTTGCGAAGCGGCTCCGGGCTGCTCCCGAGTTCTATGCGCCTCGCCTCCTCGTAAACAACGGCCTCGTCGCCAGCATGACGATGCGGCGTGGAGCTCGCTACGTTGTGAGCAGCGAGCTCCAACGTCGCGAGCTCACCTCCCTGGGGTACCAGACGTCGCGCGTCAGTATCATCCCGAACCTCATCGACGAGGCGAAGCTTCACCACTGGTCTCGCGATGAAGCGCGGGATTCCCTCGGACTACCCGATGGCCCAGTCGTGGCGTTCGTAGGGCACTACCACGACGTGAAGGGGCACGACGTGCTCATCGACGCGTTCGCCGACGTCCTGCGTGAAGTGCCCGAGGCGCGGCTGGTCCTGGCCTGGAGTGGGCTCGGCAAGCAGGCCCGGATGCGGCAGAGCGTGGAGCGCGCAGGCGTTGCGTCGCACGTGATCGAGTTGGGCCGGCTCGACGTGGCCCAGCTCTTCGCGGCAGCAGACGTCGTGGCCCTGCCATACCGCTTCACGATCGGTCAGGCTGCGTATCCGGGAACCGTGATCGAGGCGATGTGGGCCGGCGTGCCGTTGGTGACGAGCGATCTCCCGCTACTTGCCGAGCTGACCGGCGGTGGCCAGACGGCGCTGCTCGCGGCGCCCGGCGAGCCGCACGACCTCGCGCGGCAGATCGTACGGCTGCTGCGGGAGCCGGTCCTTGCGGCCTCGATCGTGGAAGCACAGCGGCGGGCGATGGCAGCGCGGTTCAATCCCCAGCAACTCGTTCAGGAGTACGTCGAGATCTATGAGCACGCCGTCACTCGACAAGCGAGCCTTCTACAGCCAGCCCGACGTTAGCGACGCGTACGATCGCCAGCGCTTCGGCGGCGCCAGTGGCGCGCGTGTCAACGCACGCGAGGTTGAGATCGTGCTCCGGTTGCTGCCGCCCGAGGGGCGGGTGTTGGACCTGGCATGCGGTACCGGCCGGATTGCGCAGGCGATTGCGGCCCGCTCGCAGCGCGTGGTCGGCCTCGATTACTCTCCGCCGATGGCTGCGAAGACGGCCCAGCTCGGCGTGCCGACGGCGATCGGGGATGGGTTTGCTACCCCCTTTCCGGATGACGCCTTCGATGCAGTCATCTCCATTCGCTTCGCCTTCCACTACGTCGAGCTGCTGCCGTTGCTGCGGGAGATGCGGCGCGTGGCGCGACCGGGGGCCTCATGCGTGCTCGACACGTACAGTTGGAGCCCGCGTGCCGCGCTGGCGCTCGGAGCGCGCTCGTGGGGCGGCCGGGTTCGTCTGCACGGACGGCGCGAGATGACTACGGCGGCGGCCGCGGCGGGGCTCCGCATCGAGCAGATCGAGCCCTGCTTTCTCTTCTCGCCATACGTCTACCGTCTCGTGCCTCTGCCAGTCGAGCGCACATTCGAGTCGCTCGAACGCGTCGTGCCGCCATCGTGGCTATGCCGCATCTTCTGGAAACTTACCGTCGATTGAGTGAGCATGCAACTCCACGTGCCGGCGGCTGATGCCTCGTCGGGTTTTCGACGACCTGTGAACGCCGGGGATCTGGGAGGTGTCGAGTAGAATGTGGCGGAGGCACCTGACCATGGCGAGCCTGCAATTCGAGCGTGGCGACCCGGACCGACCGGTGGGGCATGCGTTCGTCTATTTCACCGGTGCAGGCGACGAGGTCGGCGCCACCTATGTGCTCGTCCCGCCAGTTGCGCTCGACTTCGCGAAGTACGTCCCCCCACTGCTTGCCTCCACACTTGGGGCCAGCGGCCTGCTTGCGCAAACGACGTTCATGCCTGTGCCCCCCGCGCCGGAGCAGATGTCCCTCTCCGAAGTGCGGCGGCTGGCGGAGCTGCGTGGGGACGACATTCTTCTCGGTGGCTCGATGGGGGCGTATGACCTCCCGGGACTGATGGGTCAGGTCGCGGAGGTCGGCGAAGCGTACGCCCAGATGTACCATGCGGCGCTCGAGCAGGCTCCCGCGGCGATATCTCCGAGGGCTGAAGCAAGTACGTCCGCTTCAGATCTTGACACGCGGGCGCTCCTCTACAGCACCCTGCCCGAGCGTGAGCGCCTGGACGATCTCGCGCGACAGCTCGTAACGCTTCGCTACGCGGTGGAAGCTGGCGATTCCGCCCTGCTCCAGGCGACCGAAACCGAGATGCGGGCTATCGCCGCCTACATGCCAAAGAAGTACTGGCTCGACGAGCTCATTCAGGTTGCAGGCCGCAGGGATACGGCGGCGCCACGGCTGGCGCAGTTGTACTTCGAACGGGGGTACAAGCTCACCAGC
>JAXDLH010000038.1:0-9721 GCA_034666705.1 Chloroflexota bacterium | reverse complement strand
GGTGGCCGGTCGGGCCGGCCAGGCGTTCGGCCATCTAGCCGATCCCGAGCTCGAGCTGGCGTGCGTGCAAGCCTACAACGACTGGCTGATCGACGAGTGGGCCAGCGCGAGCCCCCGTTTCATCCCGCAGTGCATTGCGCCGATCTGGCCGGTGGAGAGCACGGTGGCGGAGATCCGCCGCGCGGTGGGCCGCGGCCACCGGGGCGTCGTCTTCCCGTCGGTGCCCATGCTGCTGCGCGAGGTGCCGCACATCAGCGAGCCGGACTGGGACCCATTGTGGGATGTCTGCGAGGAGTTGGACGTGCCGCTGTGTCTGCATACCGGGGCGTCGCCGCGCCTGCAGTATGCGCCGCGCGAGGGTCTCGCCCCAGCGTTGGCCGATGCGCTCGACGCGGTGACAAGGCCGGTCTCCAGCGTGTTCGTCATCTCGCTCTATGCGATCTCGCGGATCCTGCTGCGCCACCCACGCTTAAAGGTCGTGTTGGCCGAGAGCGCGCTGAGCTGGGGCATGCTCTATATGGAGTGGGGCGACCACCAGTTCGACCACGATGGGCTTGCCCGCGAGGGCTACGAGCTGAACCCCTCGGGGCTCATCCATCGCCAGTGCTTCTTCACGGCGTGGTTCGACGAGGTCGCGCCGCATGCGCCCCATGCCGGCTACGACCGGGTAATGTGGAGCACGAACTTCCCGCTGGCCACTTCCACCTGGCCGCGTACCCAGGAGGTCATCGCGCGCTGCTTCCAGAACGTGCCGCCCGAGGCCCGCGAACAAGTCCTCTGGCGCAACGCCGCCGCCCTGTACCGGCTGTAATGTAACCAGCAGGCTCTATTTGGATGGCGGGCCATCCTCACCCCGCTGTCGCCTCCGTGGCCGGCGCCTCGCGCCCCCGATACGCCGCTACGGCTCGGCGGATCAGCTCCGAGCCGGTGATGCCGGCCCGGCCCGCGAGGTCCTCCACCCGTTGGAATTCCTCGGGTGTGAAGCGCACTGCATAGGACACGGTATAGCCGCGGGTCGGGCGCCCTGGCCTACGCTTGGGGAGCGGTGAGGGAACCTCTTCCCAGTCCCCGTCCGGATCATCGCGATGAGCATCGTAGTCGGCAGCCTGTTCCTGCGCAGTCATGTCGGTCAATGGCTTGTCCATGGCCCAGTCACCTCCACTCGGGTGGAAGTGACTGGGCCTGCTGCTACTTGAAGGTGCAGAAGGGGTGGTGCTGGCCCATCGTGCATTCGACGCCGTGGCGTGCGAGCTCGGCCTCGAAATCGCGGTGGATCTGGGGGTCCTCGTCTTCCCACTCGATGTTGTCGCCGCCCTCTTTCACGCTGGTGTAGATGTACTGCTTGCCGCCCGTCTTCGGCTTCTCCGAGCCCCAGCCAATGGCGATGAACAGCACCGGCTCCGACGAGGTATTGAAGTGCTGGTGGAACCACATCTCCGGCGGCACGATCATGCTGCCCGGGCGCCAGTCGATGCGCTCCACCGGCTGGTCACCCTGCCACATCAGGGTGTAGCCGGTGCCCTTCAGGATCAGCACGTGGATGCCGGGACCGTGGCGATGCGCCTTCTTATAGGTACCCACCGCCCAGCCTGACGTGTGCGACCGCATGGTGCCATTGACCATGTTGAACCCGGTGCCGAAGCCGCCAATCGCGCGGTTCCACCCCTCGCCCTCGACGTGGTGGCGGCGGATGCTTGCCTCCATCACGTCCGCCACGTAGTTGGTCGGCCACGGGCCGCGGCTCCCAGGCTGCATCGGCGATTCCCTGAAATAGTCGTCCTCGCCGGTGAAGCGGTCTTTGAAGACGAACGGGTTGTCGAACACGAACTCCAGGTTCTTGAACGTGTCGATCACGCGCGGCGCGGCGGTCATGGCGACGTAGCGGGCTGGCTCGACGCCCGAGACGTTGTGGTGCTGATACCAGGCGTTGGGCGGAATCGCGAAGTAGCTGTGCTGGTGCCACTCGAACGTCTGCTTCTTGTGCTCGTCGATCCAGACCGTCGTGGCGCCCTGCCCGGTCAGGACAAAGACCGTTTCCTCGTAGATGTGCTTGATCGGCGCCAGGGAGCCTCCGGGCGGGATCTCGCAGACGTACGTATCGTTGAATCCGCCGGTGCCGTCGAGATTGACGAATACCCCGGACCCGCCGCGCTCCTTCCAGGGCACGAGCGGGAAGTCCTCGTCATACAGCCCGTGAACCGCGAGGCCAGTAATCGTCGGGAGCCCCTGACTCTCTTTCCAGTGCTCATAGGGCGACTTCCACTCGGTGGCCACCCGCACATATTCGTTCGACGCCCGCACCTGTGCCATATTCTTGAATCTCCCTTCGCGATGTTCGGTGAGGCCGGCGGGAAACCGCCGGCGATTGCCGCGCTATTGCCAAACCCACTCATGGACGTTGCTGTAGCGCGTGCTGTCGGGCGTAATCGGCTGCGGCCCATGCAGCGCTCCCACGTGGGCCACCACCTGGAAGTTGTAGTAGAGCGGCAGCGAGGGCAGCTCGTCGTTCAGCACCTTCATCATCTGAACCATGTGACCATTGGCCGTGTTTGGATCCAACGACGTGGTCCAGAGATTGTAGAGACGGTCGAAGTCTGGGTTCGACCAGCCCATGCGATTGCCGCCAACCCAGTTATTCTCCGGGCCGGCCACGTTGGCCGTGAGCCACTTGTTGAGCCCCAGACCGATCTGCAGCGTGTCGTCGTTGAGGGTGAGGCCCGGGAACGTGCCCTTCGTCTTGTCGTCCGTCGCCCGCGTCGAGGCCGGTAGCAGGAGGATCGAGGTGTCGAAGCCGGCGGCGTGCAGGTAGTTGGCCACCAGGGTCGTATCCTTCGTCTCGGCGCCGCCGGCGACGCCGCGCACCTCGAAGGCGAAGCGCCCGCTGGTCGGGCTCGCGAAGATGCCATCTGGGCCCTTGGTGTAGCCGAGGTCGGCCATTAGCCGCTCGGTCTGCAGCAGATCGAACGGGAAGTCGGTGAGCACCTGTTTGAGCGCCGCCTGGTACGGCACGTCCGGCGGCGGGACTGTATTCGCAACCATGCTCGAGTCGCCCAGCATCGTGTCCGCAAGGGTCGAGCGATCGATGGCGTGCAGCAGCGCACGGCGCGCACGCACGTCGAGCAGGGCGCTGGGACTCACGTAGGCCGAGCGAGCTTGCACCTGGATGTAGCGGAGGCTCGTCGGATTCAAGAGGATCTGGTTGGTGCTCTGCGGCCCCCACTGTTGGCGGAGAACGGTCGATTGGTCGAAGAGCAGGGCGCCATCGGCCGCCATATCGGCATCGCCGGATAGCAGCCGGGTGAGCGCCGCGTTGGGATCGTCGTTCCAGGTCAGCCGCACGCGGGGGATCTTGGGCCGCCCCAGTGCGAAGCCATCGAACGCACTCGCCTCGATGAACGCACCGCGCTCCCAACGGTCGATGCGGAACGGCCCGGCGCCAATGTACCCCGTCGTCCAGAACGGGTCGCTGCCGAACGCATCGCCATTGCCTGCGGCCAGCAGCGGCTCCAGAATCTGCCGGGGGGTCGCATACAGGTCGACCGGGGCCGCGGCCTGCGGGTATGGCTGCTTCCAATGAATGACCACGGTTAAGGGGTCGCGCGCCTCGACACTCTCCATCGCCCGCATCTCAATCGAGGCCTGCTGCAGCCCGTACTGGATGCGGGCGCCAATTGAGCGATGGGAAGAGACGAGGTCGTCGGCGGTCAGCGGCTGGCCATTGTGCCAGGTGAGGTTCGGCCGCAGCGTATAGACCGTGTCCATGCGCCCGTCCGGGAACACGCGCCACGAGTCAGTGTCGAGCTTGGGCAGCGTTTGCGCCAACACCGGGAACGGCGCCCCGTCGAGCCCCCAATCGCCGAGGAGGGCAGTGAACAGGGGGCGCTGGATGGAGGCGCGATCCACGGCGGACCCCTGGATCTCCGCGGGCTCGGTCCGCATGAGGATGTTCAGCGTGCGCGCCGGCGGCGCGGGTGCTGATACAGCTTGTGCGCCGTCGCTGGTGGCGCCGGCGCTCCCGGACGTCCGGGAAGGTGCTGGGCTGCAGCCAGCCAGGATGGTGCCCAGGATGACGAGAAACGCGAGGCAGCGCGTCACCGGTTCCACAACGTCCTCCTCCGCGGGTCAGCGTTACTCGCGGGTGATGATCTCGAGCCCATGGCCATTGGGGTCCGCGAAGTAGAACCCCCGCCGGCCGTCGTGCGCATAGACCTCGCCGTCTTGCTGAGCGGTGGTGCTGCCGAACGGGATCTGCGCCTCGCGCAGCCGGCCCCGGACTGCATCGAACTCAGCCGCCCCGACCCGAAACGCGTAGTGGTGCGCCTCGGGCACCTCGGACTCCTCGAAGTTCAGCGTCAGGCCGTCGTTCACCACGATGGGTGCGAAGTGCCGGCGCGGCCCCTCGTAGCGGACGCCAAAGACGTGGGCGTAGAACTCTGCGGTCGCCACCTTATCCCTGGCTGGTACGCTGAGATGATCCAACGCGACGTTCATGCTCGTAACCTCCTCCGGTTATCTCCTCGCAGTCGCCGTGTCGCACACGACGCTATGGGGCGAGCTCCCATTCGTACACGTTCCAGGTCGAGCCGAGCGAGCCCACCGCGGGCGCGACCGGGTCGCCGCCGCCAAGCGGGCCTCTCAGCTTCGTCCGGGCGAGCAGGAAATCGGTCTGGTAATACAACGGACCGTACGCGACGATGTCGGACAGACGCTGGTTCATCGCGACGACGGCCCGCTGCCGCGCGCTCTCGTCTAGAGACGTCACCGCCAGCCGGTTGAGCCGGTCCACCTCGGCGTTGCTGAAGCCGCCCCGGTTGGACCCACCGGGTGCAGCAGCCGTCGGAATCCGCGAGGTGAGCAGGTGGAATCCGTCGATCGAGACCGTGCGCATGCCCACCTGCGTCCCGGGGAAGCTGTTGCGAGCGCGGGCATCCCCCACCAGCGCCTGCGGCAACACGTACGGCGCGCCGTTGACGCCCACCTGCTTCCAGTTGTCGGCGATGATCGTCGCGGCCTTGGGATCGACGTCGCCCGACCGCATCTCGACGTCGAGCGTCTGGCCGCCAGGGTTGGTCGCGAGTTCACCGGGTTGGCCGCGCCACTGCGCATCTGCCAGCAGGGCGCGAGCTCGCTGCGGATCGAACGGGTAAGGGGTGATTGCGCGCGCCACGTCCTGGAACGCCCCGTCCGCCGGCAGCACCCATGCATCGGCCACCATGCTCAAACCTGAGGTCATCGCCTCCGTCAAGCCCGCCCGGTCGATCGCCGAGTACATGGCCGCCCGGACGCGTTGATCGCGCAGCGCCACCTGATAGCCCGGCACGTCCTGGTACTGAAACTCGAGGTAGATCATCCGCACGGCCCACGTCTTGATGTATCCGTCGCCGTTGGTCGTCCACTGGTCGCGGGCCGCGACCGCCTGCGTGACCCCGACCGACGGCGACGCCGTGTAGTCGATGTCCCCGGTCAGGAGGGCCGCGGTCAGCGCGTTCGCGTCGCTGATGAAGCGAATCTCGATGGTCGCGATATGCGGCGCCCCGAGCACCCAATCCCGGTCGGCCTCTGCGACGATCCGCACCCCGGAATCCCAGGCGCTCACCCGGAACGGACCGGTTCCGACGTACGCGCTCGTCCACTCCGGTCCGGCGGCGAAGTTGCTCTTATCAGCCTCGTACTTTGCTTCCAGGCGGTGGCGTGGCAGCGGCGGCAGATCGGAGACACTGAGCTCATTGGCGTAGATATAGGGCTCCGACCAGCTTATCTCCAGTGTCCGGTCATCGAGCGCCACGACCCCGGTCATCAGGCTCTCGGGGGCACGGTTGACCGTGGGGATATTCGGGTCGAGATACACCTGCGCGCCGAAGACGAAATCCTGCGCCGTGATCGGCACGCCATCGTGCCAGCGGAGCTCGTCCCGCAGGTGATAGGTCGTGACCATCGAGCCGTCAGGATTGGCCACCCACTCACCGTTGTCCTGGCTTGGCACCTCGCGGGCCATCACGGGGTGAGTGACACCGCGAAAATCCGCATACGAGAGCGGCGCATTGAACATCCAATTGAAGTCCGGCGCGCCGCCGCCGGTGACGAACTTGGGGTTGAGCGTGCTGGGCTCCCGAGCCAGGGCGATATGCAGGGTACCCGTGGGCCCAATGGCAGGCTGCTCCGTACGAATGGCGCTCGAGGGCGCACTCGCCGGGTTCGCCGCGGGCGCGCAGCCGCAGAGCGCGACTGCGAGCACGACGGCGGCGACGCGCAGGTGCTGGCGTATCATGCAGTCACCCTGGCGTTCACCCGATACAAGCTAGCCGCATTGTCCCAGAGGATCTGTTGGGTCTCGCGCTCGTTCACCCCCTCGAAGCTCGCGGCGATCTGCGCGCGGGTGCTCGGCCAGGTCGAGGTGGCCAGGGGGAACTGCGTCGACCAGAGCATGCTCTCCGGCCCGATGATGTGCCGCACCTGGACGCCGGCGCGGTCGTACCAACCAGTGAGGTAGCACTGACGACGGAACAGCTCGGACGGCTTCAGGTCGAGCCCCTCGAGGTGCAGGGCATCTTCGTGGGCCTGGTGGTCGGTGAACTCCAGCAAGTAGGCGCCCCAGCCGAGGGAGCTGCCGGCGAACACCACCTTCAGCTTGGGGTGCCGGAGCAGAATGCCGGAGATCAACAGGTTGACGACGAGCGATACGCTGCTCGCCGATGCCGCGATGGCGGTAAAAGCGTCGGCCACCGGGCCGGTGAGGCCAGCCGCGGGCGCTTGGATGCTCGTCGCGGTACCCGCCTGGAAGCTGATCGGCACGCCCAGTTCCTCGCAGGTGGACCACAGCAGGTCATATTCCGGCCCGTTGAGGTGCGGCACGTCGCGCAGCTCCATCGGCACTGGCGGATAGATGACGCCGCGGTGCCCCCGGGCGACGGCCCGCTGGATCTCGGCCGCGGCCGCCTCGGCCGGGTACAGCGGCACGATGCACTGCGGCACGAACCGCTCGCTCGTCGCGGCCCACTCGTCGATCAGCCAGTCGTTGTACGCCTGCACGCAGGCGAGCTCGAGCGCCGGGTCGGCAATCCGCCCGAAGGCCTCGCCGCCCGCACCGGCCACCGTCGGGTAGAGCACCGAGACCGCCACGCCGTCGGCATCCATCGCCTCGAGACGCGCCGCCGGGTCGTAGGCGGCCGGCGCCACGTCCTCCCACCGCTGGGGCTCGCGGTCGCGATCGGGCATCGTCGCCGTCGCGTTCGCCACGCCCGCGAGGTGAGCGGGACGGCCATCGATCATCCAGCGCTCGGTCCCGTCCGATGCACGCTCGACGTGGGGAATACGGTCGCCCCACTTACTATGAGCCAGACGCTCGGTCCAGAGCCGGGGATGCTCCTGCACGCGGTCGTCGGCGCTGATGAGTGGCTGGGTCACGACCGCCTCACTCACCTTCCAGTCCATAGAGGCGCATCGCATTCATGAACAGCATCTTCTCGCGCTCTTCCTCCGGCACTCCTTGAAGGGTGCGCTCCACGTAGTCCCAGGAATCCGGGAACGTGGACGTGATGTGCGGATAGTCGGATTCCCACATGATGTTGTCGATCCCGATCATGTGCCGCAGCTCGACGCCCCCCTGCTCGAACCAGAAGTCGACGTAGACCTGGCGGCGAAACGCCTCGCTGGGCCGCGTGGGCACGCCCTCGGTCCACAGGTGGCGCCGCTCCCACTCGTAGTCGCACCGCTCCAACACGTACGCCATCCAACCCATCCCGGTCTCGGCGCACGCCCACTTGAGGCGCGGGTACCGGTCCAGAATTCCGGAGAAGAACAGGTAGGGTAATAGCTGGGAGGGCGTCGAGCAGAGGCGCGAGGTGCTGGCGGTGTGGGCCTGGCGCGTCGAATAGCCGGACCAGCGCGGCATCGCCAGGGTGCCAGCCAGCCCCGCCGACCCGTGCCAATTGATGGGGATCTCGAGATCCTCGCACGTCTTCCACAGCGGATTCCATGCTGGATCGCCGAGATGCTTCGCATCCGCCCAGGCCAGGCTCGGCTCCGCGACCATGTTGATGCCACGGGCGCCCAGCTTCACCGCGCGCTCCACTTCGGCGACCTGGGTCTCGATCGGGCTCAGGTGGGGGAGAATCGCGATTGGAATGTAGCGGTCGCTGACGCGCCGCCAATCGGCGAGCGCCTCGTTGTAAACCTGGGTGCATGCCAGATCGAAGGCCACGTCGGTCTCGCCAAAGCTCGACGGCGGATTCGGGAACAGCACCTCGGCGTCCACGCGGTCCTCGTCGAGGGCATTGAGCCGCTCTGCGGGATCGTAGACTTTGCGAGGCACCTCCTCCCAGCGACCCGGATAGTAGCGGCGCTCAGTGCCGCCGGGCATAGCCGCGGGGCAGTTGACGACGCCGCTGCCCTCACCACCGCCCTGGCGCTTGCCGTCGATTACCCAGCGATCGAACGTCTTGCCGTTCTCGGTGAACTCAGCCACGTGGGGGATGCGGTCGCCCCACGCGCTCTTCGACATGCGGCTGGTGAAAGAATCCCGGTCGAGCTGGCCGTGCGAGTCGCAACTGATGAGCCCGTAGCGAATCTGCATATAGCGCCTTACCTCGCAGTGCAGTATGGGGAAACGTCCCCCATTTTGCAGGTTACACCGTGCCGGGCGAGCTCGGCCTCGAAGTCGCGATGGATCGCCGGATCCTCGGCCTCGAACGAGATCTCGTCGCCCGTGGCCGAAGACGACCAGGTGCCGCCGCCGGACTTCGGCTTCTCGCTGCCCCAGCCGATCGCCAGGAACAGGCACGGATCCGACCCGGTGTTGAAATGCTGATGGAACCAGCCCTCGCCGGGCACGAATACACTGCCGGGTCCCCAATCGCAGCGCACCGCGGGCTCCTCGCGGCCGTTCGGCCACATCAACGTGTACCCCTCGCCGCGCAGAATCATCACGTTAATGCCGGGACCATGGCGATGGGACTTTTTGTAGACGCCCACCGGCCACGAGGAGCTGTGGTTGTGCATCGTCCCGTTGACCAGGGTGAACCCCGTGCTGCGAACGCCGGGCCCGCGCCCCTCGCCGTAGCCGGGCGTCTCTGCCATGATCGCGGAGCCCAGCACGTCGGCCACGAAGTTGGTGACGTAGCCACCCCGCGCGTTCCGTTCGCCCTGCTTGAAGTAGCTATCCTCGCCGTTGAACCGATCGCCGAATACGTAGGGATTGTTGAAGACAAAGTCGAGACTCTTGAACGTATCGATGACGCGGGGCGCCGCCGTCATCCCGTAGAGCCGCGCCGGCTCTTCTCCCGACAGGTTGAAGTGCTGATGCCAGGCGTTCGATGGGATCGCAAAGAAGCTGGACTTTTGCCACTCGAAGGTTTGCTTCTTGTTCTCGTCGGTCCACACCGTCGTCGCGCCATGCCCACTCAGGACGTAGATCGTCTCCTCGTAGATATGCCGGACGGGGTTCGACGACTCTCTGGGCGCCAGCTCGTGGACGTAACTGTCGTTGAAGCCCTGGCTGCCCTCGAGATTGATGAACATGCCCGCGCCGCCGCGCGACTCCCACGGCGCCACCTCCAACGTCAGGAGGTCCTTGACGTAGTACCCGCGGTGCGTGGGGATCCCCTCGAGCTCTTTCCAGCGCTCGTAGGGCGACTTATAGCCACCCACTTCGCGGTCCATGCTGAAGAACGGGACGTCGGTTGGTACCTGGACTCTTGCCATATTAGTCTGCCTTTCCTTCCTC
>JAXDLH010000037.1:0-2565 GCA_034666705.1 Chloroflexota bacterium | reverse complement strand
GCCGGCGATTTGCGAGCGTATAACCTCGGCGGCGCCCAGAGGCGAGCCGTTCGCCTGCTCCTCCACCTTCACCCCACAAAGCAACCGCCCCGATCCCCACACCTGGGTCGGAGCGGCGCACGCGCTTGCGAGCTGGCCGATTGAGTTGGCTGCGCTATCGGTCGATTCTAGCGGATATGGGGTTTCGAGGCGGTGCCCAGCCCGCGGGTGCGTCCCACCCCGATGTTGGCGCTACCGCGCCTGCTCGCCACGAGCTTGTGCTTCGATCTTCTCTTGCAGCTTCATGATGCCCCAGAGCAGCGCGTCTGGCCGCGGTGGGCAACCCGGCACGTGCACGTCCACCGGCAGGAAGTTGTCGATACCAGGCACCGTGCTGTACGAGCCCTGGAACGGCCCACCGGCAATCGTGCAGGTGCCCATGGCGATGACGTATTTGGGCTCGGCCATCTGATCGTAGATGCGCCGGACCGCGGGAGCCATCTTGGTGGTCACCGTGCCCGCCACGATCATCAGGTCCGACTGGCGGGGCGATGGGCTGAACTTCTCTGCACCGAAGCGCGCGATGTCGAACCGGGCCGTTCCGCTCGCGATCATCTCGATCGCGCAGCATGCTAACCCGAACGCGACGGGCCAGAGCGACGACTTGCGCGCCCAGGCGACCATCCGGTCAAGTGACGTCACGATGACGTTCTGGCGGAGCTCCATGGGCAGGTCCATCGTGGACTCCGGTCCCGGCAGCGTCTGGCTTCCCACCCGATCCATGAACAGGAGGGGCTTCACCGCCCGCGCTTTGACGGCAGACGGATCGTCAATCATTGTCGATGCTCCCTTCGCTAGCCCCATTCGAGGGCGCGCTTACGCCAGGCGTACGCGTAACCCACGAGCAACAGTGCGACAAAGATGATGATCTCCACGAGCGAAAAGAGCCCGAATTGTCCAAAAGTGACCGCCCATGGGAAGAGAAATATCGCCTCAACGTCGAATATCACGAAAATCAGCGCGAAAATGTAGAACTTCGCGTCGAATTGGATCTGCGTCGGGCCGATCGTTTCGACGCCACACTCGTAGGGAGCGTTCTTCACCCGATCGGGGCGACGTGGTGCGAAGCGTGCAGAGAGCACCAGCGGCAGGAGGCCGAAGAGGATTGCGACGACTCCCGCGAGCGCGATAGGACCGAACGACGTGACCATGCACTGACGCTCCAGAGGCCGCGGCCTTACCAGTATAGCGAGCGCTGAAAAAGCCGGGCAAGGAGAGAGGGGCTCAGGCGGAGGTGAGGCAGTCGCGGAACACGCTGAAACGCTCCAGCGCGCGGCCTGCGCCGATGGCGACGCAGGAGAGCGGATCATCCGCCACGTACGCGGCAACCCCGGTTTGGCGGGCGAACAGCACGTCGAGATTCCGAATGAGCGAGCCGCCGCCAGTGAGCAGCATGCCGCGGTCCGCCACGTCGGCGGCCAGCTCCGGTGGGGTCTGCTCCAGCACGACTTTGGCGTTGGCGACGATTGTGCCAAGGGTCTCTGAGATCGCCTCGGTGATCTCGGTCGAGGTGAGCACGATCGTCTTCGGCAAGCCTTCGACCTGATCGCGCCCGCGAACCTCCATGTCGAGCTCGTTGTCCAGCGGCAAGGCGCTCCCGATGCGAATCTTGATCTCTTCTGCCGTCCGCTCGCCGATGATGAGGTTGTGGCGGCGCTTCACGTACGTCGTGATCACATCGTCGAGGCGGTTGCCGCCGACCCGGATACTGCTGCTGACGACGATGTCGTTGAGGGAGATCACAGCAGCCTCGCTGGTTCCTCCGCCAATGTCAACGATCATGTTGCCGCTAGGGCTGTGAATCGGCACGCCAGCGCCGATGGCCGCGGCGAGCGGCTCGGCGATGAGGTGCGCTTCCCGGGCGCCGGCCTGGAGTGTTGCCTCGAGGACGGCACGGCTCTCGATACTCGTCACCCCGACGGGGATGCACACCATCACCACGGGCTTGAAGAGTTTGAACTTGCCGCAGACTGTGTTGATGAAGTGCCGAAGCATGGCCTGGGTGATGGTGTAATCCGCGATGACCCCGTCGCGCATCGGGCGGGTAACCGTGAAGCGGCCGGGCGTGCGGCCGAGCATCTGGCGCGCGGCCGTGCCGACGGCGATTACCTTGCCGTCGCTCGTTGAGCAAGCAACCACGGAGGGCTCGTTGAGGACGATCCCCTTGCCCTTGACGTAGACAAGGACATTGGCGGTACCCAGATCGATGCCGATAACTTTGCCAAACACGTTCGCCTGGTACCAGCCTTGCCTGTTTTCTTGCGCGCATACTCGCCGAGTTGCGTGTAAATGCGCGGACGATTATCAGGGTGGCGGCTGACTCCGGGCAAATGCGGCGTGGCTACGCTTCGCGACTCATCTGCGCACCGAGCTCGCCGAGCACGTCGACTAAGTTTTCGTAGCCGCGGTCGACGTGGTGGATGTCCGTGATGCTCGTCTCGCCGTCGGCGGCGAGCGCTGCGAGGATGACTGCCGCGCCGGACCGAATGTCGAGCGCCCGCACCTCGGCGCCATGCAACGGGGTTG
>JAXDLH010000036.1:0-10675 GCA_034666705.1 Chloroflexota bacterium | reverse complement strand
GACAGGCTCAGGATGCACGGGGGCCGCATTGCCCCTCTCCGCCCCCACGGGATGACGGACATTGGCCCCATTGCCCCTACGGATTTGCCACGATTGGTCGCATGCCATCCTCGCCATGACTCCCCCTTCCCGGCGCGGGAAGGGGGGCGGGGAGTTAGGTTCCCCGGCCCATGCCTGGCGTTAGATCCCCGCAGGGCCAGGAACTCCTATAGCGGGGAGAGAGGGCCATCCACCTCACCCCAGCGCACGCACGGCGGCTTCGATGCGCTGGGTCGCCTCGGCGTAGGTGGTGCCGGGTTCAAAGCGGATCGGCTCGCCGAGCTCCACGGTGAAGGCGCCGCGCGGCGGCCACCAGTGGCCCTGGAGCGCGCTGTCCCGCTCGACCGTGATCTTCACCGGCACCACGGGCGTGTGTCCCTCGACCGCCATCAGCCCGGTGCCGCCCATGAATGGCTGCATGGGCCCGCCAGCCGTCAGCTTACCCTCCGGGAAGATTACGATCGACCAGCCAAGATCGAGCAGCCGCCCAATGTATTCCAGACTGCCGCGAACGTTCCCCTCCTTGGAAAGCGGGAACACGTTGCAGAGCCGCGCCATGAACCCCTTGAACCGGGGGTCGAACACGGCATGCTCCTCGCCGGCCATGCAAACGCGCAGTCGCAAGCGGCGCGGCAGGGCCATCCCAATTGCCGCCGGTTCGAGGCCAATGGTCCCGGCCCCAAAATTGTGGTTCGACGCGATCATCACTGGCTCATTGAGGTCGGCGAGCCGCTCCTGTCCGACCACCCGCACGCGCCAGAACGCGTGATAGAGCGGGAAGACGAGGCCCTGGATGAACAGCTCCCGGCCGATCGCCGCCGGTAGGCCGAGCGGCCACGAGACGAACGGCGCCTCCTGGCGGCCTGCCTGCCGCCCGGCCTCGACCAGCCGCTCCAGCTCCGCCACCGTCGTCGCCGGGCTCACCTGCGCCTCATCCACGTACACGCCCAGCTCGGACTCGATGGTCGAGAGCAGCTCCACGCGGGTGAGCGAGTCGAGGTTCAGGTCGTTGCCAAGCGTCTGGTCGGCGCGCACCTCCCCGGCCGGCATCGAGGCCAGCTCGGCGATCAGATGCTGGAGCGAGCCCTCGCCTGCCGCGGCCGGCGCCGGGGCTGCCACCGGCGTGGGCGTGCCGCGGTCCCGATCGCGCAAGAAGTCGACGACCTCGGTCTTCTTCACCTTGAGCGTGTGCGTGCGGGGAAAATCCTCGTGCGGCCATACGGTCCAACCCGTTATCTGCTGGTAGCTCGCGAGCCGCGCGTTCGCACCGCGCACTGCCGCCTCCGCGGATTCCGGCTCGCGCATCAGCAGCACGGCGTGCACTCGTACGGGCGCACCGTCCCGCTCCAGCCCCACGACGACCGCATCCGCCACACCCAGCTCGCGGATCAGCTCGCGCTCCAGGTCCTCCGGGTAGACGTTCATTCCGTCGGAGAGGACGATCAGATCCTTCTTGCGCCCCTTGAGATGCAGGTAGCCGTCGGCGTCGAGCTCGCCCACGTCGCCGGTGTGGTACCAGCCATCTTGCAGCACAGCCGCAGTGGCTGCGGGCTCCTGCCAGTAACCCTGGAACACGTTCGGGCCGTGCGCCAGCACCTCTCCATCGGGAGCGATCCGCACGTCGACGCCGGGAATCGGCTGGCCGACCCCGTCGGGCTTGTGGTGGCCGACCGAGTCGGCGGTAATGATCGGGGCGGTCTCCGTCGCTCCATAACCCTGCAGCACGGCGACGCCCATGAGCTCCCAGCGGCGGATCAGCTCCGGATCGAGGTGCGCGCCGCCGCTGATGATCGTGTCGAGGTGGCCGCCGAGCTTCGCATGCACCGAGCGGAAGAGGATGCGCCGCAATGGGAACGGCGCGTGCTGCGCCAGGTCGAAGAGCCGTTGCAGACTCGCCGCTTTGCCCTGCCGACGCGCCTCGCGCTCGATGCCATTCAGCAGGAGCTGCATCGCCTGCGGCACCACCACCAGCATGCTGATCTGATGCTCGGCAATGGCGCGGAACAGCATCGCCGGCTGGCGGCTCGTGGGGTACACGACGCGCGCACCGCCGGAGAGCGGGGTGAGCAGACCGCACGTTTGCTCCAGCATGTGGCTGAGCGGCAAGAGCGAGAGCAGACGGATGTGCGGGCTCGGCGGCACCTTCGCGCGCGCGCCCCGCACGTTGGAGATGACGTTGCGATGGCTCAGCATCACGCCCTTCGGACGGCCAGTGGTGCCCGAGGTGAACATGATCTCGCAGAGGTCGTCCGGCACGATCTCCACGCGCTCGAGCAGCTCATCCTTTTCGGGCAGCAGCCCTTCCAGCGCTTCGATGGCCAGCGTCGGCACCTGGATCCCCTCCCCAGCGCCGGGCGTGAAGCGCGACACGATGGCGAGCTTCGGCTGCGTCGCCGCGACCACGCCGGCGGCGAAATCCAGGTTGCTGCGCACGTCGAGCGGCACGAGGGTGATACCGGCGAGGTGGCAGCCGAAATACACCGCGACCCACTCGGGCGAGTTCGGCGCCCAGAGCAGCACCCGATCGCCCTGCCGAATCCCCCGTTCTTGCAAGAGGCGACCCACTCGCAGCGCCGTCTCGTGCAGTTGTCGGTAACTCACGAGCCGGGTGCGAAAGCCCGGCTTGATCGCCAGCGCCGGCAGCGACCCGAAGCGCTCACCGGCCTCCGCAATGAACCCGCCCAGCGTATCGGCTCCGACCAGCTCGACCATCACCGTGCCTCCTCTCCCGCCCACGTGCGCACCAACGTCTGCAGCGCGCCCCTCGCGCCGCGACGCAGCGGCGGGAAGTGGCTGAAGCAGATCGTCTCGACTTCCAATCGCGCGAGCCGCTCGATCGAGCCCCGCGCTGCCGTGGTGTCCTCGCAGAGCAGCGGCACCGGCTCCTCGAGCCGCCGCCGACTGAAACCCATGGTGTCGCCAGAGAACAGGATCCCCAGAGCCGGTAGTGCGAGGGCGATACTGCCCGGCGTGTGGCCCGGGGTATGGATCACGCGCAGGCCGCCGAGCACCTCGAGCATCTCGCCCTCCTCCAGCGTCTCCACCGGGATCGGCCGGCCGCGCATCGCGGCCATGAGCGGCGCGGTAAGCATGGCGCGGAATGGCGCCCGCACCGGGTTCGGATATGGCAGCTCACCCCGCAGGAAGGGCGCCTCGATTTCGTGGATCAGTACCGTGGCGCCGGTCGCGCGGCGCAGCGACTCGGCGGCGCCGCGGTGGTCGACGTGGTAGTGGGTGAGGACGATGCGAGTCACGTCGCGCGGCTGCACACCGAGACTGCGAAGCTGCCGCAGCACCAGCGGCGCGCTGCCCGGCGACCCCGCGTCGATCAGGGTCACGCCAGCATCGTCGAGCAGTGCGAAGACCTGGCAGCCGAATGCGCGCAGCAGGTGAATGCGCGGCGCGACTTCCATTGCGAAACTCACCTCTGACCGATACTGCCGACCGGTGCCGCTCATCGTACGCGAATATTCACATGCAAGGCAGCGCTCGTTCGGCACGTTGCGGTCCGCCCGGCATCGATTCGATGGGACCTGCGAGTGGCGAATTCTGCGCATCGGCGCCCCTCCTTCCAAGGGTTGGGGTCACGTTAGCGCGCCGCAGGTGCCGCTGCGCTGCCGGAAACTGCCAGATCCTGCCAGGGTTGCGGCCGCGGCGCCGAGACGCGACCAACGGCTCAATTCCGGTGGCCGGCCAGGAGCGCGTTGATCTCACCGCCGGCCATGAGGATCAGGCTCACAGCATAGAGCCACACGATCAGCATGATGGCCGTCGCTATGCTCCCATATGTGACGTCGAATCGGCCGAAGTGCTGCAGGTAGAAGCTGAAGCTCTTCGTGACGATGAGCCAGGCTGCGGTGGCGAAGAGGGCACCGGGCGCAGCCTGGCGAAGACGCACCGGCGCATTTGGCAACAGCGCGTACATCGCCAGCAGCACGGCGAAGAGCCCGACTGCAACGCCAGGCCCATGGAGGAACGACCAGATGGCAATGACGTGGTCGTCCAGCCCGATCCTCGCCACCGCCTGCTCCGAGGTCCATTCACCGACGGTGTAGACGGCGACACCAATAAGCATGACACCAGCCATCGCCATCGTCACGATGATAGTGAGCACCATTCCCATCCAGAAGGGGCGGTTCTTTGCGACGCGGTGCGCACGATTGAGCCCCTTCGCGAGGGTCCCGGTGCCGGCGGTGGCACCGAGGAGCGCCCCGGCGACTCCGAAGGTAAGGAGCCCGAGCGATCGGGTGTAGACCACGCCGAAGACCCAGTCCCGGACGGTGTTCTGAATCTCGGCCGGCGCGAGGAGCGCGATGAAGTTCATGACCAGCGAGAAGAGGTTGCCGTGCCCGACCAACTCGCCCACGAACCCTGCCATGGCAGCGAGGAAGACGAAGAACGGGAACAGGGCGAAGAGAAACTGGTACGACATCTCTGCGCCGAGACCCATGAGATCGTCGGCCAGGAGGTGGGCCAGGAGACGTCGGCCAAAGCGGATCGGCGGAAGCTCCGCGACGTCAGCGACCACCCCGCGAAGGCGCACGAGCGGCCAATGGGGGAGCACCACCGTCAGCCGTGAACGCCACCGTCGAGGTTAGCCCAACCAACGCACGAGCGGCCAATGGGGGAGCACCACCGTCAGCCTCCTGTGCGCGAGCCAGTTGTGCCCGCTGCATCGTCTCGTGCGCGAAAAGCTGTGCCATTTGCTGGGCTTGGGCGCGCGGCGGGTCCAGTATATTCCGACGGGCGGCCATGTGGGCCGCGGAGGAGCCGACGATGCGGTTGCACCCGAAGTTGACCGAGGAGGAAGCGTTCGCCTGGCTGATGGAGCAGGCGAAGCAGCTCGGTCCACTCCAGCGTCCCGAGGAGCTCGAGCGCACATTGCGGCCGGTGGCGCAGTCCATGGCCGCGATCAGCGCGGTGGTCCTGCCCCCCGAATTCGAGCCGCTATTCCCATGAAGAGGTTCATTTAATGGCACGCTCGACCGCGCTGCCCGTCACCGAGCTGACGGTGACCGAGATCGCCCGGCTCGTCGCCGAGGGCGAGGTCACGCCCACCGAGTTCGTCGAGGCCTACTTTGCCCGCATCGACGAGGTCGAGCCCCGCGTGCAGGCGTGGTGCGCCCTCGACCGCGAGACCGTGCGCAGCCAGGCGGCGGCGCTCACGGCCGAGGCGGCCGCCGGCACGCTGCGGGGACCGCTGCACGGCGTGCCCGTCGGCATCAAGGATGAATTCCACGTCGCCGGCATGCCCACGTACATGGCCACCCCGGATGGCCGCCCGCAGCCTGAGGATTCCACTGCCGTGGCGCGGCTCCGCGCGGCCGGCGCCATCATCATGGGCAAGACCCACATGCCGATCGACGGCCGCATGCCACCGACCCGCAATCCATGGAACCTCGAGCACACCGCCGGCGGCACCAGCAGCGGCTCGGGCGCCGCAGTCGGCGCGCGTATGGTGCCCATCGCCCTCGGCGAGCAGACGGCGGGCTCCAACCTGCGACCCGCGGCGTTCTGCGGGGTCGAGGGGCTAAAGCCCACGTTCGGCCGGATCAGCAAATACGGCTGCTATCCGTTCACCTTCTCGCACGACCACGTGGGCATCATCAGTCTGACGATGGAGGATGCGGCCCTGGTGCTCGCGGCGCTCGCCGGGCCCGACCCGCGCGACCTCGCCAGCCGACCCGAGCCGCCACCGCCCGCAGACTTGAACGTGGCGACGATCCGCCCGCCGCGCATCGGCGTCGTCCGCAACGTCTTCCCCGAGCGCACGGAGCCGGTGATGCGCGAGGCGGTCGATCGCTCGGCCGCGCGGATGCGCGACGCTGGCGCGCAGGTGACGGACGTGCTGCTGCCTGCCGACTTCGAGCTCGTCTGGCACGTCCACCGGCTGGTGGGCGGGGCAGAACGCTACTCGTTCCACGCCGGTCGCTACGCGGAGGAGCCGGGCGCGCCCCTGGCAATAGCCGACGTGGCCGGTCGCCTGCTCCCGGCCTCGTACTACCTGCACGCCCAGCGCGTGCGCCACTACCTGTGGAGCACAACGCAGGACACGTTCCTCGAGCTGGACGCCCTGCTCATGGCCGTGGCGCCGAGCCCTGCCCCGCGCGGGCTCGAGTCGACCGGCGAGGCCTCCCTCCTGGTGCCATGGAGCTGCCTCGGCTACCCGGCGATTACGGTGAACGGCGGGCTCTCGCCGGAGGGCTTGCCGCTCGGACTGCAGCTCGTGGCGCCGCCGATGGCTGACTATGAGCTGCTGCGGGTGGGCGCCTGGTGCGAAGGCGTACTGGGTCGGCTTCCGGCGCCTGTGCTGTAATTCACTGCGACGACACTGCGCTAGCCCGTACACTGGTCGTACCGGACCGGTAGACCGTTCAGCGATTTTGAGCAGTCAACGATCAATGACGGTCTGAAGGCGTCGCTCGTGCCGCAACACGTCCTCATCGTTTGCGTTGGAAACGCGTGCCGTAGCCCGATGGCCGAGGGGATGCTGCGCCGATCGCTGGCGCCCGGGCTGATCGAGGTGCGGTCCGCAGGTGTTGCGGCAGCCGAGCAGATCTCCGGAAACGCCGTGCTGGCGATGACGGAGATCGGCATCGACATCTCCGCGCACCGCCCGACGCAGCTCAACGAGGAAGTCGTCGCCTGGGCGGACGTGATCATTGCCATGGAAGAGCGCCTCGCCAGCTACGTCCGCGAGCAATATCCGGACGTGGCCGATGAGGTACATACGCTCGGCCGCGATATCGAGGACCCGGTCGGCGGTCCGCTTGCCAGCTACCGCGCCTGCCGCGACCTGCTGCAAACTTCACTGGCCGAGTTCACCAAGCAGCATCTCGTCGACGGCGCCGGCGCGCTGCCGCCGCTCGGGCTCGACGATGCCCTCGGTCAATACCAGCTTGATGGGTCAATCGACCAGGCCGCAGATCGTGAAGCGTCGCAGAATCGCGCCGCGGACGATGTGATCGGCAGCTAGTTCAAGCACATTATGCGCGGCTGGAACCAACCGTTCGTGGTGAGGTTCTCGAACCAGGACCCATTAGAACCAAACTTGTGCTCACCGGGCCCGCCCTTCGAGCGCCTCAGGACGAACGGTTGCTATTTCTCGCAGGCGCTCTCGAATTGGTTAAGCTGGCCACCTACGTCGTCCAGGCAACCTCGCCGACGCCGTGCTGCTCGGATAGGTCGTACATCCAGCGGGCGACCACCAGGTCGCAGAAGCCGATGCCCGGGCTCAGGAAGGTGATGATCTCGTCGTCGCTGGTCCGGCCGGGACGCTCGCCGGTCAGCACCTCGCTGAGGTCGCTCACGTCTGTGTCCAGGTCGCGCTCGCCACGCATGACGATGCGCGCCATCGGCTCCCACAGCGTGTAGTCCTGCGTGATCCGCACGCGCGAGGTCACGACGACACGACCGCGCAGGCAGGTCGTCTCGTCGAGCTCGCCGGGCGTCACCGAGCACACGAGCGTGCCGGGCGCGAGCAGGTTCCCGTCCAGCACCGGCGCATTGTGCGAGTTGGTCGCCACCAGCAGGATGTCGACGTCGCGCACGGCTTCTTCCACGCTGCCGACTGGCTGTACATCGATGCCGAGGCTCTGACTGTAGTGGCGGGCGAATGCCTCGCGACCCTCGACGCCGCGACTGAACGCCTTCACCGAGGTGATCTTGCGCGCGCCCGACGCCACGATGAGCTGCACGCCGGAGATGCGGCCCGTGCCGATCATGCCCACGCGGGTGGCGTTCTGCTTCGCGAGGTGCTTCACCGCGATGCCCGTAGGGCCGCCCGAGCGGATGCCATGGAGGATGTGGTCTTCGAGAAACGCGAGGAGGCCCATCGTCTCGAAGTCCATCAAGATCGTCATGCTCGTACCACCGGCCGGCGCATCCTCGCTGCTGCGCTCGGCGACGGCGCCGAGCCGCAGGCCCGCCACGTTGACGGCCGGCACCATCGCGGGGAGGATGCGCATCTCCTTCGGGTAGGGGCGCGTCTTGTAGCCCGGCGGGTACACGATGCGCACCCGCTCGTCGCGCTCGGGCAGGCCGAGGTTGCCGGTATGGTAGTCCAGAAAGCCGCGCTCGAGCGCCTCGACGGCGCCGCGCAGGCCTGGATCGTTGCCGACGAGCTCGGCGACGTGCTTCTCGCGCAGCAGCTTGATCGTGCGCGGTGGCCGCTTGCGGCGACCCGTACGCTCCATCATCGGACTACCTCCAACATGTGCATCGCCGATCCTTTTACCAGCTTACCGGTGAGGGAGGGATCGAGCGCTCAATAGACTTGTCATCCCGCGGCCACCGCCCCATTGTCATCCTGAGGTCCCAACGTCCATGTCATCTTGAGCGAAGCGAAAGATCCGTGACCCCAACATTGGAGCCACGGATCCTTCGGCTGCGGCCTCAGGATGACATGGACGTTGGAACAAGTCCCTGCGCTGCTCAGATATTCATCGGTCGTGGCGCCCCGACGGCGCATGTCAACTTAGGATGACCAAGACCTTGGACAAGCCCCCGCACTACTGCGGGCATCGCTATTGCCAGGACCACTCGTAGGCGTTGAACGCCATGCCGCTCTGGCCGGGCCAGCGCGGGACGAGCCCCTTCAGCCCCGTGCGAATGACGTGCACGTCGACCTGGTAGTAGAGCGGCAGGTACGTTACGTCCTCGGAGGTGAGCTTCACGAGCTGCACCAGCCGATCGTTGCGCTGCTGCGGGTCCACGGTGGTGATGTACTGACGATACATCTGGTCGAGCTCGGGTCGGCTGTAAGCGCCCCGGTTGCCGCCCTTCCAGTGGGTCGCCTCGGTGGCAGCCTCGCTGGTCTGCCACTTGGCCAGCCAGTCGGGGCTGATCGACGTCGCGGAGATCGAGACGCCAGGGTACTTGGCGCGGTACTCCTGGTCGTTCTGCTTGGCGATCGGGACGACCTCGAGCGAGGTGTTGATCCCCGCCTGCTTCCAGAAGTCGCTGAGCACCTGGCCTTCTTTCACATTCTGCGCCCCGTCGGTGGTGCGCACCTCCAGGTCGAATCGCTCACCACTCGCGTTGCGCAGGACCCCGTCCGACCCGCGGGTCCAGCCCGCATTCTGCCAGAGGGCGAGCGCGCGGTTCACGTCGAACGGGTACTTGGCGATGACCCGGTCGGACGCCGCGTAGGCGGCATCGTTGGGCGTGAGGTACACGTCGGCGGGCGTCGTGAAGCCGCGGAGCAGCGCATCGACCAGGGCCTGGCGGTCGAGCGCGTTCATCATCCCCTGGCGCACCCGCACGTCGCGCGCCGCCGGGGCCTGCGGGTCGCGGTACTGCACCTCACCGTAGCGGATCTTAGTAGGGATCGTCATTACGGAGGCCTCGCCGCGCGCCTCCATCTGCTCCTTGAGAAGAATACCCTCGTCCACGCGGATCGTGTTGCCGAGGGTCACGTCGATCGTGCCGGCGAGCATCTGGGCCACGGCCTGGCTTGGATCGGCGATGAAGTAGATGAAGAGGTCGGCGATTTTGGGCGCGCCGAGCACGAAGCCCTGGAACGCTCGGCCGCGCAGGTACGAGCCCTGCACCCAGTCGGTGACCTGATAGGGGCCCAAGCCGGCCCAGTCCCGGCCCCACGCGCTCGCGTTCGCAAACGACTGCAGGTCGCGCTGCGCGAGTGGCTCGAAGATGTGGCGCGGGATCGGCTCGAGCGCCCAGACGTTCGCGAAGATGTATGGCTCCTTCCAGTGGACCACGAACGTCTGCGGGTCGAGCACGTCGAGACTCCCGACGTACTTCTCCGGCTCCTGGTTGGTCGAGGGCAGCGCGGGGTTCATGATCGAGGCAACCGTGAACTGGACGTCCGCGGCGGTGAAGGGCGTACCGTCGTGCCAGGTCGTGTTCGGGCGTAGCTGGTAGGTCGTATCCATCGTGCCGTCGGCGTAGACTTTCCAACTGCCGTCGTCCAGCGATGGCAGCCGTGCCAGGAGGACCGGCATGGGCGTGCCGGTGGCGTCATACTGCGCCAGTTGGGCGTGGAAGATGAAGTCGTAGTCCGAGCCGCCGGTGCCGCCACCGCCGAACTTGCCGCCGAGCGCGGTCGGCTCGGTGACCAGTGCGATGTGGAGGGCCTTCGCTACGGGAGCGGTCGGCGCCGCTTCGGCGTCGGCCGTTCCGCCCGGATTCGTGGCCGCCGGCGCGCACGCCGCCACGCAGATGGACGCCAGCACCAATCCCCAATGCAATATCCAGCCCGTTCGCCCGGTCATTGCGTTCCTCCCATGGCCTGCTACCCCCTCCCCAACCCTCCGCCGTCCGAGGGGGAGGGAGCTCTCGGTACCCGCCCCACGTCGTCATCCTGTCCCCACCCGCCACCGGCGAGCGGGCTCGGCTGTCCCCGCCCCCCTTACGGAGGAGGGTTAGGGAGGGGGGTATTCCTCTCCTACTCCAACCCCAACTCGCCCCAGCGGGAGGCGATCTGGCTCGCCAACTCGCGGCTCACCTTGTTCACGGGCGGGAAGTTCCGGCCCTTGAAGCGCATCGTCGCGTCGATCCCCATGCCGCGCGCCGGCGCGAGGAAGTCGTCCTCGTCCGTCCGCGGCGCTCGCCGCTCATGCTGCCGGCCGAAGATCACATCCTGCGCATCCGGATCGGCCGCCGAGACCACCCGCCA
>JAXDLH010000035.1:0-9177 GCA_034666705.1 Chloroflexota bacterium | reverse complement strand
TGCCCATCATGACCGGGATCGAGCTGCACTCCGAGATTTCACTTTTGTCCGCGGAGCAGGCGAAGGCGATGATCTTCGTGACAGGCGGCGCTTTCACCGAGAAGACGCGCTCTTTCCTTTCCGACCCGCCGAAGGAGCATATCGAAAAACCGTTCGACGCCGCGAATCTCCGGGCAATCGTGCAGCGATATCTGCGCTAAGCCCTCCGATCACTACGCCCGGCGGCCCAGCATCGGCGGATCAATTGTTGAGTAGATCCGGCCAGCTGGGTCGTACCCGTTCAACGGTCCGTCGACAGGGGGTGTCTAACCCGGCAGCGTGATACAAACGCCGTGGATATAGCCATTGACAATATATGCACAGTGGCTATAGTGGAGATCATGACACACAACGCCTCCGACATCGACGCCCTTCTGCCGCTCCCCGCCGCGACGTTCCACATCCTGCTCGCGCTGGCGAAGGAAGATCGACACGGCTACGCCGTGATCCAGGATGTGGAACAACGCACAGGCGGTGAGATCCGGCTCAGCGCCGGAACACTCTACCGGTCAATCCAGCGAATGCTCGAGCAGGGACTCTTGCGCGAGACGCGAGACCGGCCGGCACCCGAGCTCGACGACGAGCGGCGGCGATACTATCGAATAACTCCCTTTGGAACCGCGGTCGCCGGCGCTGAGGCGCGGCGGATGGCCGACCTGGTGAGGATGGCGCGGGCACAGGGGCTCGTGCCGGCCAAAGCATGAGTCGCTTCTACTCCGCGCTTCTCCACCTCTATCCAGCGTCGTTCCGGGCCGAGTACGGAGGCGAGATGCGCTCGATTCTGGGAGCGCGCCTTCGCGAGACATCGGGAACCCTCTCGAGGCTGAAGCTGTGGGTGGAGACCATCGCGGACGTGGTGTTCAATGCGGCGGCGGTGCACTGGGACATCCTGCGCCAGGACCTGCGCTACACCGCCAGGACGCTTGCTCGCTCGCCGGGATTCGCTCTCACCGCCGTTCTCGTCACGGCGCTCGGAATCGGCGCCAACACCGCGGCGTTCTCGGTCGCAGATTTCGTTCTCCTGCGGGCGCTGCCGTACCCGGATGCCGACCGGCTGGTCAAGCTCTGGGAGGCGCAAGATGGCGGCCGCAATCAGGTCTCGCCGGCCATCTACAGGCAGTGGAAGACGAGCCAATCGTTCGAGTCCATGGGCGCGTACTACACAAACGCCGTCAACCTCGTGGGACAGGGTGACCCGTGGCGCCTGGAGACAGCGGTCGTCACGGCCGATCTCCTTCCAATACTCGGCATCCAGCCAATGCTCGGCCGCCTTTTCATCGCGTCCGAAGAGGGCGAAGGCGCCACCGGTCCGGTCGTTCTCAGCTACGGAGTGTGGCAAGCGCAGCTCGGTGGCGATCCGGCGATCGTCGGCCGCCAGATACTCATCGATGGAAATCCACGGATCGTGGTCGGTGTGATGCCGAGGGACTTTCATTTCCCAAATCGGGACATCGCTCTCTGGACACTGATTGGTACGGCGGGCCAGAACGATGAAGACATCAGCAACACGTACTGGGAAGTTCTCGCCAAGCTGCGGCGAGGAGTGCCGCACAAGCAGGCCAGCACCGAGATGGACCTCATCGCCAGGCGGCTGCAGCAGCAGTATCCGGATGACATGGAAAACGTCGGTGTGTTGGTCAATCCGCTGCGCGACGAGCTCTCGAATCAGTCGCGCCTGTTGTTGCTGGCGCTGTGCGGCGCCGCTGTTTGCGTGCTGCTGATCGCCTGCGCCAACCTCGCGAATCTGCTGCTGGCGCGCGCTCTGATGCGCCGGAAGGAGATTCTGGTGCGTACCGCGCTCGGCGCCGGACGCGAGCGCCTCGTGCGCCAATCGATGACAGAGAGTCTCGTCCTCGCTGCCCTGGGGGGCGCGCTCGGCGTAGCAGTCGCCTACGTCGCGTTGCCGCTGCTGACGAGGCTCGTTCCCACGACGCTGCCCATCGCCCAATTGCCGTCGATCGATCCGCGAGTGCTGGTGTTCGCGGCGCTGCTCACGGCGGTGACGGGAGTTGGATTCGGCGTGCTGCCGGCGTGGAGATCGGCAGGGCGGGTCGATATCGCCGGAATGGGGCTCGGCGCGCGCTCGGGCGGCGGACGCCGGGAGCGAGCGCGCTCCGCGCTGGTGATCGCCGAAGTGATGGCGTCGGTGGTGCTCCTGATTTCGGCGGGCCTCCTGATGCGAGCGCTGCTGCGACTGCAGAGCGTCGATCCTGGATTCAAGGCGGAGAGTGTGCTGACACTTCGCACCGCGCTGACCGGGGTGCGCAACGACACCACCGGGCGCCGTATTCCGTTCTATCGGGATGTGCTGTCGGGCGTGCGGGCGATTCCGGGGGTGTCGAGCGCCGCTTACATCACGTCGCTGCCGATTGCGAACATGGGCGGAGTGTGGCCTGTCATCCCGGAGGGTCAAGCGCTGACAGGAGCTCGGGCCGATCGTGCCAGCAGCCGCTTCGTGTCGCCGGGCTATTTCACCACCCTCGGCATTCCACTCCGCCGTGGTCGCGACGTGAGCGACAGCGACGACGCCAACCAGGTTTGGATAGCCGTGGTAAGCGAGTCATTCGTGAAGCGCTATTACCCGAACGAAGATCCCATCGGCAAGCGGTTCAAGTTTCTGGGCACTCTGCGCACGGTGGTCGGTGTCGTCGGCGACGTGCGGATGCGGGGTCCGGAGCAGCAGAGCGAGCCACAGGTGTATCTCTCGTACAAGCAGGTGGCCGACGCGGCGAACACGTTCTACTCTCCGAAGGATCTGGTGATTCGCTCCTCGGTGCCGGCGGCGACGCTGATTCCGGCCCTGCGGCGGGTGGTGCAGCAAGTCGATCCGCAACAGCCGATCTCGAACATCAAGACTTTGTCGGCGATAGTCTCGGATGTCACGGCGGCGAGGGCCGTGCAGGTTCGTGTGCTGGTAGCATTTGCGGCAATCGCATTCCTCCTCGCCGCAATCGGCATTCACGGTCTGTTGTCCTTCACAGTGTCGAGTCGCCAGCACGAGATCGGCGTGCGCATGGCGCTCGGCGCGCAGCGGAGCGAGATCGTCCGCTTGATCATGCGGCAGGGAATCTTTCTCGCCGCCGCCGGGGTTCTCCCCGGACTTGCCATCGCTTACGCAGCTGGGCGGGGGATGCAGACACTGCTGGCCGGCGTGCAGCCAGCTGACGCGGTGACATTCCTGGCGGCGGGACTGCTCTGCATCGCAATGACGCTGGTGGGCAGCCTGGTTCCTACACTGCGCGCCGCCCGCGTCGATCCGGCGACGGCGTTTCGGTCGGACGCATAGGTAGCCGGCCATGGACATCGCCCGTGCCCCGAAGCCGAAGAGTCGCCGGTATGCAGCCGGCGGTGCCGTAGCTGTGTTGCTTGTGCTCGCCACCGTCGGCGTGAGCCGTCTCAAACCCGCCGAGCCAACTGTCGAGAGAGTGTCGCTCATCATCGATTCCGTTCGACGCGGCGACATGGTGCGCGAGGTTCGCGGGCCTGGTACCCTCGTGCCGGAACGGATTCGCTGGATCTCCGCGGTGACTTCGGCGCGCGTCGAGCGCATAGTTGCGCAGCCGGGCCAGGCCGTCGAGCCGAACACAGTGCTGCTCGAGATGTCGAATCCGGACGTCCAGATTGAAGCGCTGCAGGCGCAACAGGCGCTAAGCGAGGCGCAGTCGCGACTCGGCGATCTGCGGGTACAGCTCGAAGGCGGGCGCCTGTCTCAGGAGGGCACTGTCGCGACGATCCGCACGCTCAACGTCAGCTCGGCGCAGGAGCGCACCGCTGCGGACACGCTGCTCGCCATGAAGTTGATCTCGCGCTTCGAGTACAACAACAAGCGGGCGTCCGACGAAGAGGTGAGCACGCGTCTCAAACTGGAACAGCGGCGTCTGGCGTTGATGACCCAGAGCGTTGACGAGCAGCTCGCGGCGCAACGGCGCCAGATACAGCGGCTCCAGGCGATCGCAACGTTCCAGCAGAACCGTGTGCAAACTCTGGTGGTGCGAGCCGGCGAACAGGGCGTGCTGCAGGAGCTGACTCTCCAACCGGGACAATGGGTGAATGCCGGCACGACGATCGGGAAAGTGGTTCAGCCCGGAAAGCTCAAGGCGGTGCTCCGCATAGGCGAGACGCAGGCGAAGGATGTGGCAATTGGCCAGGACGGTCTCGTTGACACAAGGAATGGAATCGTGAAGGGACATGTGTCGCGGATGGATCCCGCGGCGCAGGGCGGCACTGTGTCGATTGACGTGTCGCTCGATGGACCGCTCCCCTCCGGCGCGCGTCCCGACCTTAACGTGGACGGAACGATTCAGCTGGAGCGCCTCAAGAACATTTTATTCACCGGCCGTCCCACGCTCGCGCAGGACAACGCGATTGTCGGATTGTTTCGCCTCGACCCCGGCGGCAAGACCGCGACCCGGGTGCAGGTCCGTCTGGGCCGGGTGTCGGCGAACGCGGTGGAGATAGTTCAGGGGCTGCAGCCCGGCGACAGGATAGTCCTGTCAGAGGTACAGCTCCCCGACAACACTGAACGGATTCGAATCAAATAGCAGCGAACCGGAGAAATCGATGGCAAAGAAGGGTGAAGCGCTGATCAGTCTCGAAGGCATCAACAAGGTTTACCACACCGACGAGGTGGAAACCCACGCCCTCGCGGATGTCCATCTCGAGATAAACGAGGGCGAGTACGTGTCCATCGCCGGGCCATCGGGCTCGGGGAAGACGACGCTGCTCTCCATCCTGGGTCTGCTCGATGCGCCAACGGACGGCGAGTACACCTTGGCGGGCGAGCCGGTCTCAAACCTGTCGCGCGCCGATCGCGCGCGCGTTCGCAACCGGCAGATCGGATTCATCTTTCAGGCGTTCAATCTGATCGGGGATCTGACGGTGGCCGAGAATGTGGAGCTGCCGCTCACATATAGGGGGATGACGGCGGACGAGCGGAAGTCTCGGGTACATGATGCGCTCGAGCGGGTGGGGATGTCGCACCGGGCGAACCATTTTCCGTCGCAGCTCTCTGGCGGGCAGCAGCAGCGCGTGGCGGTGGCGCGCGCTGTGGCCGGTGATCCGGCGATTCTTTTGGCTGACGAGCCCACTGGGAATCTCGACTCGCGGAACAGCGAAGCGGTGATGGATCTGTTGCGCGAGCTACACAAAGGCGGGGCGACCATCTGTATGGTAACCCACGATGCGCGGTACGCGCGTCACGCGGATAGGCTGGTGGATCTGTTCGATGGTCGGGTGGTCGATGAGCAGCCGGCGGAGAGCGGTCAATCGGTCGCATCATGACCGCATCCGCCGACATACCTCGATAGGTCTAGAAATCGCGTCGTGATGCAATCGCGGCTGACAGGGCCACGAGTCCGCTCGCCGCGGTGAGCGAGCAGATGAGGGGAAAAATCGGAAACGCATCCCCTAACAGGTAGGTCGCGTGGATCATATAGTGACTACCTGTCATCAGATCGAAAACGTCGAAGTCGTCCAGTTGTGGCAGACGTGTAAGAACGTAGATACCGGCCACGATTGCCAACCCAACGCCCGGTGCGGCAAACTCTCCACGAAACACGTGCGAGAGAAAAAATCCCAGCGAATAGAAAATCATCCCGCCGCCCGCCATCAGGATCCCGAAAAGCAAGGATTGGCCAGGGGGGTAAGAGTATCCAAGGGCTGGCGAGAGAAGTGCGACAAGAATTCCCGGGATCATTGCCAACGCAAAAGCCTCGGCAGCTCCGACCAGTGCCCTTGTAACTACCAAGGCTCGCCGACTGACTGGCAGTGACAGCGTGAAACCCACTGTGCCCATCGAGTGTTCACGCACCAAACCACCGAGTCCTAGGATCACAGCGCAGATAACCCAGAAGAACATCAAGTAGCCCTTCGACAGGGAGAGCCATACATAGAGCGCATACGGCATGCTTTCCCCTCGATGGAATGATTCCCAGGCGCTGATTGTGGGCTCAGCGCGAAACACCGTCGAAACGCCAAGTAGGGCGAGCAGGATCGCGGCGGCAAAGAAGCGAGCCCGTGTTTCGTACCACGCTTTCTTCAGCAGTGTGAGGACACCGCGCCTGGTTGGTGAATCCGTCAGAAAGCTCAAAGAGACTGCGCGACTAATAGTCACGAGATGTACTCCGGTAAAAGGCGTAGTAGACCGAAAGGGATGCGATCGTCAGACTCACCGCGAGGCCTGTCCACGGGACGTCCGCGAGCCCGCTTCCGCTGCCGCCGGACATGACTCCCACCAGATTGAGAGCCCCGACCAACAGCGACGTCGGGACGCCATCGGAGTACGGTGCCATTACATAGAACAGCATTCCGACAATTGAGAGCGCTACCAGGGTGGGCGCGTGCTCGCCCTCTACCGTTGCAGATATCAAGAGTCCGGCAGCGAATCCGACCAGCCCGCCAGCGACGATGAGGCCGGCATGCAGGAGCCCATGCGTCAGGGAATAGTCGATGCGAATGGCCCTCGAGCAAACCACTATCGTAAGGAAGGCTACAAACCCGAGCAGGCCTACCTCGATGGCGCCGACTGCAGCCCGACTGGCGAGCAGCGTCTTCCGACTGACCGGAAGTGCCAAGGTTAGGCCGGCCGTTCCGTGGGAAGCCTCCCGTCCTAGGCCACCGATCCCGAGCAGGACGGCCAGGATGAGAAACACCTTCTGCAGCATGTCCTGGTAGAGATAGTGCCAGAGATACGTCGCGTAGTTGGTATGCACCGCGAAGGACCAGATCGGATCTTTCCACTCGGGATGTTGGATGAGGTCCCGCTTCCACATTGCGATCTTGTACGGGTGCAGCAATGTCATAAACGCACAGATCGCGATCACGACAATGAGACCCGTTAGAAATCGTGATCTGGTTTCGAACCAGGCCTTATAGAACAGCGCGTGCCAAGGCCCTCTCCTCGAATGCCGATTGACACTGAATGCGGGCGATGGTTGGCTCCCAGTCATTTTCCGGTACCGATGCTGTCGAGGAGAACTTCCTTGAGCGTCACTGGCAACACTTCGATAGCCGTTCCCTGGGTCTCGTGAAGTCGGGCTGCGATTGCATCAACGTTCTCGCTCGCGATCACCGACAGCACGCGCCCATCAATGTGAACCCGCCGCGCACCAGCGAGGGATCGCAGATCCACGCTTTCAGGGTGTTCGTACACAGCCCGGATCCTTCTAAACTTCTCTCTGACGGCGTCCAAGCTGGTGTCGAGGACCAGCCGGCCACGGTCAATCATTAGAACGCGGTCCGCAATCTGCTCAACTTCCGCGATCTGGTGCGACGAGAAGAAAACACTTGCGCCGTCGGCCGCTGCCCTCACGGTTAATTGAAGGACGCGTTCCGCGATGACGGGGTCGAGACCTTCGCTCGGCTCATCAAGTACTAACAACTCAGCACCTTTCGAAAATGCCAGAAGCAGAGCAGTCTGCGTTCGCATCCCCTTGGAGAGCTTCTTGGTTACCCGATCGACCGGAAGGCGGAACTCCTCCAGCAATTCCTTTTCGACGTCCTCGCGCCAGGTCGGGTAGAAGGCCTTCGTGAACGCAATCAACTGCCCCACCGTCATATAGTCGTAGAGCCGCTTGTCTTCGGCCACGTAAGCAATTCGCTGACGCATGGCCAGGCTTGCCTTGGGGTCAGCGATATCATGCCCGAGTACGCGTCCCCCACCATGAGAAGGGCGCATCATGCCCAACAACATCTTTATCGTAGTGCTCTTGCCGGCTCCGTTCTGGCCAAGAAAGCCAGTGATCGACCCCTTCTCAACTAGAAGGGATAGCTCGCGCACCGCCTCGAACGAGCCATAGGACTTGGACAACTTGTCCGTTTCAATGACGCAAGGGAACATCATGTCTTACCTCTGATTGTGTTTGGGCGGTGAGCTTCGAGCTCCGCCTCGATTAGCCGCCGAATTTCGTCGGGTGTCAGACCCCGGTGGCGAAGGTCTTGTACAAACTTCCGAATGCTGGGTTGTATTGCCGAAAGCGCCGCAGTTCTTCCAAACGTATGCCGCGCAGCGGGACTGGATGCGCCGACGAAGGCACCGACGCCGTGACGAAGCTCGACCAAGCCCTCCATCTCCATCTCGCGGTAAACCCGGGCGACGGTATTCGCGTTCACGACGAGCTCCTCGGCCAATGCCCGAATGCCGGGCAAAGGGTCGCCAGATCTTAGGGCTCCGGTTTCGATGGCGTGGCGAATCTGATCCTTCAGCTGCAAATAGATCGGAACGCCGGACGACGGGTTGGGCTTAAGGAAAAAGGTCACGTTCGATAAGGGAGTATGAGAGTGCTACTAGAGTAGTACACTAGTACTCTAAAGCCGTTAGCCATAGCTGTCAAGCTTTTTTTTTTTTGGTCACAACCAGGTCGATTTCTATCCCGACCTATCGTGACTACATCGTCGCCCGGCGGGCTCTTCGATAACCGAGCGCTACGCAGTCACAATCCTTTTTGACTAAGGGAGGCGCAGCCTCACTTTCAGAGCCGCAAACCGCGGGTCGCTGCGCAATGACGCCCAGGCTGGACTGACCCCGAGCCACGTCAGGTACCCGGATCTATCGTCTGCCGCTCGATCCAGCCACTTGAAGGCTTGCTCCTTATCCCCCAGCTCCGCGTAAATCTGGGCGATGTAATCCTTGCTGACGTAACGCTTGCCCGCGTCAACCTCCAAAGCCTTTGCGAATTGAATGGCCCGCTGTGGCTGGCCGAGCGCGGCGTAGGCGCGGCCCATGCCCGTCCGCGCCGCATCCGGCATTGCAAGCTCGGCGCTTCTGTAAGACTCCAAAGCCTCTCGTGCACGGCCAAGCGCAAGAAGCGCTTCGCCCCGCGCATAGTGCACAAACGGTACTGCCGCCCCTCTCCTGATCGAGGCGTCAATCGGGGCCAGAGCTTCCGCCGGACGCCCGACGACTTCGAGCGCCACGGCGTAATAGACGGTCGTCGTAGACGATGTCGAGTCGAGCATGTACGCGCGTCTTGCAACCCGGATCGCCTCCGCCTGGTCGAATGCAATCAGCTCGGTCGACAACGCAGAAAGTAACGACGGGTCATTCGGCGCCATAGCCACGGCTTTTTCAAGCTGCTTTCGCCGCACTTCAGGTGGTGTAGTGAATCTTGTGCTCGCCAGCAGCGCGATATAGGCGCTGGC
>JAXDLH010000034.1:0-5391 GCA_034666705.1 Chloroflexota bacterium | reverse complement strand
CGGCTGGCAACCCACCGATGCCCAGATGCCCGGCCAGGATTACTGGCTCTTCAACCAGGGCGAGCGGCAGGTCGCCGGCTTGATGGTCCTCCCCGGCGAGGCCCGCCAGATGGGCATGCCGCCGAGTTGGATCGGCTACGTCGAGGTCGCGGACGTCAGTGCCGCCGCCGCCAAGGTCGCTGCCAGTGGGGGCACTGTGTACCGGCCGGCGACCGACATCCCCAACGTGGGGACCTTTGCGGTGATCGCCGATCCGGCCGGCGCCACGTTCTCCCTCTTCCACTCCGCCAACCCGGCCATGGACCAGCCGCCGGCGATGGACCAGCCCGGCAACATCGGCTGGCACGAGCAGTATGGGGCCGATCCCGCGACCGGGTTCGACTTCTACTCCGAACTGTTCGGCTGGCAGAAGCAGGACGCCATGGACATGGGTGAGATGGGCGTCTACCAGATGTTCGGCATCGGCGATCTCATGCTCGGCGGCATGATGAAGGTGCCACCCGGCGCGCCTCCCCACTGGGCCTACTATTTCAACGTCGGCAACATCGACGAGGCGGCCGCGCGAGTCAAAGATGCGGGCGGGCAGATCCTCAACGGGCCGATGGACGTGCCCGGCGGCAACTGGATCGTACAATGTCTCGATCCGCAAGGCGCCGCCTTTGCACTCCTGGGCAGCCGCTAGCCCGCGAGCCAGAAACACTACATAACGCAAACGCACGGGGCTGGCCAGGCGCTTACCTGGCCAGCCCCACACTGTTGGCGGCATACCGTATGATCCGGCCACATCGCCCTCGGATCGGTCGCCATGTACCAGGTCCCACCAGCCGGGTCTGAGCCACTGCCGGATGCACCGTCTGCAGGCACGGGCGCGTTCTTCGTGGGCCGCCAGCACGAGCTGACCGAGCTGCGGAGCGCGCTCGCCGAGGCGGCAGCGGGCCGGGGCCGCATCTGCATGCTCGCCGGCGAGCCGGGCATCGGCAAGAGCCGCACCGCGCAGGAGTTGGCGGCGCATGCGGCCCGCGCGGGCTGCGCCGTGCTCTGGGGGCGCTGCTACGAGAGCAGTGGTGCGCCACCCTACTGGCCCTGGGTGCAGGTGATCCGCGCCTACATGCAGGCCCACGATGCCGATGCGCTGCGATCCGTCATGGGCGCCCGGGCGACCTCGATCGCGGAGATCGTGCCTGAGCTGCGCGACAAGCTGGCCGACCTCCCGCACCTCGAGCTGGTGCAGGACCCGGATGCCGCGCGTTTCCGCCTCTTCGATGCCATCGCCGGCTTCCTGCGCGCCGCCGTCTGCCGCAAGCCACTCGTATTCGTGCTCGACAATCTGCATGCGGCCGACAAGCCGTCGCCGCTGTTGCTCGAGTTCCTCGCGCCCGAGGTCGGCGCGAGCCGGCTGCTCATCCTGGGCACACCTACCGCGACGTCGAGCTCACCCTCGCCCACCCGCTCTCTGAGACGCTCGGCGAGCTGGCGCGCGAGGCGGGCAATGGCGGCTATCGCAAGCTGCCGTTGCGGGGCCTGGCGCCGGACGAGGTCGACCGCTTCATCGCCAGTCTGGCCGGCGTGCCGGCCCCGGAGGGGATCGTGCGCGCCGTGCTCGCGCACACTGAGGGGAACCCGCTCTTCGTGAGTGAGGTCGCGCGCATGCTGCTGGACGAGGGGGTCCTGGGTCGCCTCACCGGCGATGCCGCCGCCCTGCCGCTGCGCGTGCGCATCCCGGACGCGTCAAGCTGGCTCGGCGCCTCATAGAGGCAATAGGTCTTCTTCTTGTCGGCGCTGAGGAAGGAGACGAGCCACTTCACGCCGACCTCGTCGTTGACGAGCCGCACGCTCGATGCGGTATCGTGGTTCATGTCCAGTTGCTCGGCAAAGCTGCGCTCGATCATGAATAGCGGCATGGCCCGCCTCCTATGCCCCACGGCCGCGCGCCGCCCGGGGCTATGCGCCCGCAACGAGCTTCGCCGCCCCGGATGATATTGCCTGCAAGCATACCCGCCGCCCGCGCACCCCGTGGGGGGCTGCGTCCCAACCCGGCGCATCCGCCGCCGGGACGCACGGGGCCAGGGGGCCCTGCGGCGCGCTCAGGGCAGAAAGCGGCTGCGCTCGGCGGCCGTGGGGATGCGGCAGGTGGCGCGCTCGCCGAACGTGCCGTAGCGGTGCCGGGCAATGAAGCGATACGCCGGATCGCGCAGCCACCGAGGCAGCACGCGCGCCAGGCCGAGTAGGCGCCACGGGCCGCCCAAGCGGCGGCAGATCGCGAGCACGGCATCCGACTCGCGGTGCTCCCCACGCTCGTCGAGATAGACGATCGACCACCGGCTCGTGTCCCCCGTGAGCGGCGGCAACAACTCGCGAGCGGTTTCCCCTTGCAGGGACGCAAAGGCGAACACCCGCTGCGTGTCCGCCCGCAGCAGCAGGTCTACCGACCGGTTACACAGCTCGCACACGCCGTCGAAGAACACGATCGGCGTACGAGCCACGTCCGTGTTATTGGTTGCGCGGACCGTTTGCACGCTCATATTCTCGCCGCCGTTCCCCATTGCCTTCATCAATGATATCGCGTTGCTGACGTGGCGATTGAGCCGCGCAGGATGCGTGCTTTGACGGATTGCTTCCGGGTGTCGCCTGATGAGCGAGTCAGGCGACCGGAGTCGGTAGGCGGACAATCACCGCGTTCTTGGCTGGATGCTGCCGAACGCGATGGGTCTTTGTGCCGATTACTATGACGTGTCCGGCGATTACGTCAGGGTCCCGAACGATGCCCAAACCTTCCGCCCCAATCATGCTGGCGGTGAGTTCCGCCACACCCCACTCACGTCCCAGCGGAACCAGGATTCGCTCAATGTCGATCGCCTCTGCCGCCAGATCCATCGAGAGGGGCTCACCGTTCTGGTGGTCTCTGGCGGTCATTGAAGGCAAGCGAGCTTGGCCTTAGGCTTCGCCACCGCGCACCTCCTCCTCCGTTCGATGAATCTCGCCGTCGGGGGTGATACGGTCATCCGCCCCCAACCCGTACTTCTCCGCCAGGTAGTCGCCCCAGTGCGTCCACGCGTAGGCGATCTGCTCGTACAGCCCGTGGATCCGCTCGTGATAGACCTGTTCGTCCGCCGAGATCCACTCTACCTTCATCCTCACCATCTCCATCATCCCTGCATTCGCCACGATCTCCCGCCGAGCCCGCACCCCTACGGCGCCGCGGCCGCGGTCGTCGCCGCGTCGCTCATCGCCTTGGTGATCGCCGGCCGTTTCTGGTCCGGCACCGTCAGCAGCACCCCCAGCGCCGCCTGCAGATTCGCATCGCTCGAGGCCAGCGCCGCCGCCGCGTTCAGATACTCCCGCACCACGCCGGACAGCGCGTTCGCCCATAGCACCTGGCGGTAGTCCGCGTTCGTACTCGCCGGTGCCCGCTGCAGCCGCTGGTATTCGATCGCCGCATCCTCCTCGGCGCTCGAGCTCAACACCGTATCCGTCATTGCATGCTCCTCAACTGGAGATCCGCTGCGAACCGCAGCGCCCTGGCCCCCAGCAGCCCGCAGGGCCACCGCGATGCCGCCGTGCCAGGTGCGGCGCCATCGCTAGTTCGTCCCGCTGAAGGTGAAGGTGCCGAGTTGCAGGTACTGGAGAAATACGTCGTCCATCGCGACCGAGAGTGCGCCGCCGCTGGTCTGCTTCGCATAGATCTGCATCGTGTCCCCCGCCACGAACTTCATCACGCGGGAGAAGCTCTGGATCGTTTTCAGCGCCGTCGCGGCCAGACTCGGCGGGCCGCCGACCGCGACGCGCGTCGAGCCAACGCCATCGTTCGCGCGGGTGAACAGTTGCCGAATGCCGGCGCCGCTGCTCGCATCACCCCAATCCATGTCATATGCAGTCACCAGCACAATGCCGCTGAATGGCAGCGTGATATCCGTCACCGGCGCCACCGGGGCGGTCCAGCCGTTGCCCGCAAAACTCACGGTGTCGAAGCTGAGCTTGGTGGCGGTCGTGTCGGGAATGCTCTGGATCGCGTTCATGGTGAGGCGCAGGCAAGGCAGGGGGGATAGCCCGACCTCACCGATGTTGCCGATCATCCTATGACTCCGACTCTTCCCAGAAACTCACGGTTTGCGCCCCGCCGGGGGCAATGCCATACACGGCGCCTCGGTAGGTGATCGTGATCGAGGCCCCCTTTGTGCCCGTGAGCAGGTGCCCCGTACCGGCCGTCACCGAGGCGTCGTCCGGCGCGAGCCACACGTCGAACGTGCCGGTGACCTCGGTGATGATCAGCCCCGTGCGTTTCGCGTTTTCCGCCACGACCAGTGTCGGCGTGGTGTTCGAGACGGACCGCTGCCCGGCCCGCGCCTGCGTGATCGGGTTGCTCTTGCGCAGCGCCACCGGAAACGGGTTGTCCTCGCTCACCACCTCCGGCGCGTCCTCGTCCGTCTCCCGCACCATAATCTCCTGCACGGCCCCCTCCTTCCTCACTGACCGAGGGTGCGTGGGAATCACAAGGTGATTCCCACGCACCCTATTCTTTAGAACAGCGTGCTCGGCAGTTCGATCCACGAGAACCCGCAATAGCCGGCGCTCTGGGCCGTCGTCGCCGAGACGAACAGCTCCAACGTTGCCGGTCCCACCAGCAGCGGGCGGATCGCCGGCTGCCAGCGGTAGTTGTAGCCATCGCTCGAGGCGCCCTGGGCCACGGCGAAGTTCACCCGGTCCAGCTCCATCGGCGCTACCTCGGCCGTCGTCGCCACGGTGGCCAACTGCCGTGCCACGCACTGCGAGGCGGCGCTCCCCGCAGCCGCCACATCCGCGCGCAGGTTCACCGGCCCCAGGTCTGCCGCCGAGGAGGTGCCGTTGCCGATGTCGTTGGCCGCGGTGCGCACCACCACGTTGATCGCGGTGCCGGTGTTCGCGTCGAGCGCCGCGAACCCATAGAACGGAATGATCGTGATGCCGCTCGGCACGCGCACCCACAGGTCCGGGGTGTTCACCGCGTAGGTCAGGAACGTCACGTGGGTGGATTGCTTGCCCGCCCCGGCCGCGAAGCCCTTGCCCTGCGCGATCGCCGCCTGCAGCCAATCCGCCGTGAACACGTCGCCGTAGCGGTCCACCCGGATCTGCAGTGGCCCGCCATCGCTCGTCACCCCGCTCGCCGGCGCCACCATCCCCGCCCGCCCTCGAATATCCGCCATCCTTCGCTTCCTTTCTATATAGGGACTGCCAGGGCCGTCCCACATCCCGTCCCCGCCCCCCTTGCGGGGAGGATTAGGGAGGGGGTGTGCGGTGCCCCCAACGTGGAGGTCCTGAGTGGTTCACCCCCACCCTCCCCCCTGGATGGGGGAGGGGATCGATCCCAGGGTCCGGTATGACTCCCCCTTCCCGCGCCGGGAAGGGGGGCGGGGG
>JAXDLH010000033.1:0-4834 GCA_034666705.1 Chloroflexota bacterium | reverse complement strand
CGATTGGCGAGTCATGCTGGATGACGCCTGGGCGCGCATCGGATACGACCGCGGCATCCAGGGGAACCTCGACCCCACCGTGCTCCTTGCTCCACGTCCGGTCATCGAGGAGGCGGCACGCGACGTGCTGCATCGGGCGGGGGGGCGAGCGGGACACGTGTTCAACCTCGGTCATGGCGTGCTCCCGGATACCGAGCCATCCCTCCTCGCCGAGCTCGTCGAGCTCGTGCATGCCGAATCGCGCAGCGCCAACGGATAGCGCGCGGATGAGCGGCGGGGGTTCTGCCCAGTCTGCCCAGAATGGACCGGTGCGCGGCGTGCTCCTCATGACCTTTGGCACCGCGGAAACGCTGGAGGACGTACCAGCCTACCTCGCGAGCGTGCGCGGCGGCAGGCCGGCCCCGGATGAGCTCGTGGCCGAGTTTCAGCGACGATTCACGCGGGTCGGCGGCTCGCCGCTGATCCGGATTACCCGCGAGCAAGCGCGTGCGTTAGAGACGCGGCTGAACGCCGAGAGCGAATGCCCGACCTATCGGGTGGCCGTCGGCATGCGACACGCGCCCCCGTTCATCGACGCGGCGCTCCAGGAGCTTGCCGCCGCTGGCGCGCGGCAGATCGTCGGCGTAATCCTGTCGCCACAATACTCGCCGATCATTCTGGGCGGGTACCTGCGGGCGGTCGACGCGGCGCGTGCGGGTTTGCCCGCGGGCACGGAGGTGCGAGTCGCAGGCGCCTGGCATGAGGAGCCGGCTTTCCTCGATGCACTGGCGCTGCGGCTCCAGGAAGCGCTCGCCGCGCTGCCGGATTCCGAGCGCCCGCATGCGCCGATCGTGTTCACGGCCCACAGCCTGCCCCGCAGCGTCGCCGCGGGCGAGCCCGAGTATCTGACGCAGTTGCGCGACACTGCGGGTGCAGTCGCGCGTCGCGTAGGCATCGCACCCGACCGTTGGCAGTTCGCGTATCAGAGCGCGGGGCATACGCCAGAACCCTGGCTGACCCCGGACGTGAAGGATCTCTTTCCGGAGCTGCAGGCCGCCGGCCACCACACCACCGTCGTGGCGCCGGTCCAGTTCCTGGCCGACCATCTCGAGGTGCTCTACGATCTGGACGTTGCAGCCCGTGAGCAGGCTGCTGCCCACGGGGTTGAGCTCGTCCGGCCGCCGAGCCTGAACCTCTTGCCCCGATTTATCGATGCGCTCGCGAGCGTGGTTCGACGTGAGGCGACGAGCTTCACGGGCTAGTGGGACAGCGCGCACCGAGGCGGCACGTGCGCCTCGAGTATTGACCCTCTATTAACGGCTCGTCACTTCCGTCGATACATTGCCCACGCATAGTGGATCCGGACGGCGCTTAATTGCGGCCGCCGAACGCACCTTCGCGGAGGATCTGATGCAGCGTGCTGAACGATCGATCAGGGTGGCAGCGCCCGCCGACCGCGTCTATCAGTTCTGGCGAAACTTCGAGAATTTGCCGCAGTTTATGGAACACGTCCAGGAAGTGCAGTCACTCGACGCCGACCACCGCCTTTCACACTGGCAGCTCAAGGGTCCACTGGGTATGACGCTCGAGTATGACGCCGAGGTGGTGGAGGATATTCCAAACAAGTCGATCGGCTGGCGATCGCGGGAGGGCGGCGACGTTGGCGTCTCCGGCAACGTGACGTTCACGGAGTTGGACAACAACGAAACGCAGGTCCATGTTGTTATGCAATGGTTCGACCCGCCTGCCGGGCCAATCGGTGAGGCACTGTCGCGAATGTTGCAAAACCCGGAGCGGATGCTTGAGGAGGACCTCCATCGGTTCAAGAAGGTAATCGAAAGCAACACTGGCTCCCAGCGCGAAGCCCGGGTTGCCTGACCAGGGAGGAAAGCCATGCAATCGACGACTGGCGTACTGAGTGATGTGAGCTTCGACCTGATCTCCGCGCTACAAAACACGCTCGAAGCGGTCACGATCTATGACACCTACATCGATGACTGCGAGGAGGCGGGTGACGACCAGTGCCGTCAACTCTTCGAGGAGCTGAAAGGCGAAGAGGCACGCCAGGCCGGTCGCCTCCGCCAGGAGTTCGAGCGTTTGGTTCGTGAGGGCAAGTTCCAGTAGCGTTCTTACCTCACCATGAAGCCGCTGCGACCTTCGGGATCCAGATTGCGGTCCAAGGACGCCGGGGAGAAGAACTCCCCGAAGGTGCCTATCAACGAAGTACGCCATGTAGGTGGGAAGGTCGGCGCAGGTCCAATCCGGCCCGTAGTGCTTGTGCCAGCGCAAGGATTCAAGGCGGGCCACGTCTTCTTCCCACGTGCGCATCAGCGCTCCCATTTGTTGCTCCGCGAGTATTAGGCGAGTCATCTCGGCGTGCCCCTTGGCCGCGCTGGTGTCCGTTCAGCCGGACGTTGAATGACCTTTGGCGGAGGCGGGATGTGTCAACCCGGGCGTAACCGATGGATACCCAATCCGTCGCTCCTCAGGCCCAAACTGACGGTGAGCTTCATCACTCCGTTCGAGGAGCCATCATGGTCCATTGGCCACACGCGCGCTGTTCCATCATGCGGCTCGCCGTCGGTATACCCCTCGGCCTTTACCTTACGACCGTTGTCGCATACCTCGTATTCCAGATCTCGCGTGACGCAGCATGGTTTCGTGCTGGCTACGCGGCAAACGTCGTCGCGATTTGGGTCGGCCTGGTGGCGATCATGCCGAGCTTCTTGCAATGGCTGCTAGCGGACGAACGGCAGACGCGCGTGGTGCAATGCACCCGCGCGCCCTTATGGATGAGCCTGCTTGGGCTCGTGATGTTCACGGCGGTCGCATGGATGCAGGATGGGTCCTGGATCGAGCCGCCAGAGGACGCGATGCCCGGCCTTGCGTTGGGCCTGGTAGGGCTCAGTCTGGCCTATTCCGCCTCCTGCTTCGCAATGCTTGTACGGCTCGTCACAAGCGCGCGTTCAGTGCGCCGTTCATTCGAGGAGGGGGCGTCGCTGCGGGAGCCGATCTCGTTTGAGAAGGCGCTCCGCGATCACTCGATGCCGGCTGCCGTAGTCCCCATCGCCGGCGAGGCGATCGCTGATTCGAGCGAGCTCGCGCGAGCGGCATAGCGCGCATCACGTGCGCTGTGGTGGGACCCGCTTCCGCGGGAATTGTGTGGACTGAGCCGTACCGCGCCGGATAGGAGATAGAGACCAGATGCTCGAATCATTTCTCACCTACGTCAACCGTCAGCAGGCACTGGACCCCGTCGCGGATTGGCTTCAGAAGACGGTCGGCAGCGCCTTCGACGCTCTGGGCCCGAATAGCCGCAACGTGAAGAACTTCCTTCACGGCACCTGGATGGGCCACCCATTACATCCTGCACTTACCGACGTGCCGATCGGTGCGTGGAGTGCCGCGATGGGACTCGACCTGCTGGAGTGGACTACTGGAAGCAATGAGCTCGCAGCCGGGGCCGACGCCGCAGTGGGCATCGGGATCATGGGCGCGATTGGTGCTGCGGCAGCCGGGCTCACTGACTACCACGACGTGGGTGGTGAGCAAGCCCGACGTGTAGGCGCAATGCACGCGCTGCTCAATACGGGCGCCCTTGTCCTGTTCAGCTTCTCGCTGCTCTATCGCCTTCGGGGCGCGCGGAGTATAGGCCGCACCTTGGGCTTCCTCGGCGGTGCCACGACGCTGCTCTCCGGTCACCTTGGCGGAGAGTTGGTGTTCGGCCAACAGATCGGGGTGGATCACACCGCGACGATCGAGCCGCCCGATGACTTTACCAAGGTCCTCGCCGCGGATGCGCTAAAGGAGGGCGAGCCGCAACGCGCGGAGGCGAATGGCGTGCCGATCGTGCTGGTGCGTCAGCATGACCACGTGTACGCGCTCGCGGAGACGTGCTCGCACCAAGGTGGCCCGCTCTCCGAAGGTACAGTCGAGGAGGGGTGCATTATCTGCCCGTGGCACGGCTCCCGCTATGCGGTGGATGACGGAAGTCTCTTAGACGGGCCATCCACCTATTCCCAGCCAGCCTTCGAGACCCGCATTCGTGAGGGGCAGATCGAGGTGCGGCCGATGCGCGAGCGAGCGCCGGAGAGCGTACTGAGGCTCGCCGCTTAAACGCGCCGCAGCGCCAACCGGAGATCGCCGGCAAGCTGGTCGGGCGTGTACTCCTCGTCGTGCAGAAACCCAAGCAACTCGCCATTCGGATCGATGACGTACGTCACCGCGTTGTGGTCGACGGCGTAATCATGCGCGTTCTGATCGTGTGGAATCGGATCGACGCCGATTGCATAGCCGCGCCAGACGGCGTAAAGCTCACCGATCTCGCCATTCAAGTAGCGAAGCGTTCCCTGCAAGCGGTGAGCGCGGATGAATGCGGCACGCGCTTCGGGGGTGTCGCGGTCGGGGTCGACGCTTATCGCGAGCAGTGCAACGTGACTTCGTTCGTCGGCGGAGAGTTGCCCGTACGCCTCGCGCATCTTCTCCGCCGTGAGCGGGCAGAGGTCCGGGCACTGCGTATAGAGAAAGGCGAGCACGATAGCCTTCCCTTGCAGTTCGTGAAGCGACACGAGCGTGCCGTCCTCGCTTGCGAGCGAAAAATCGGGCGCTGCGATACCGCTCAGATCCGTGCCCACGAATGCCGCGGGACGGCCGAAGGGCAAGCGGTTGCACGCGAGCAGCATTGCGCATGTCAGCAAGAGGAGGGCAGCAGCGTGCCGGCGATTGCCGGCGAGCAGGAGGTGCATGGGTTGATTGTCGGGGACTGCGCACCACGCCCGCCAATCGCCGCTCCCAGGTGGACGGCGTGCCCGACGTTCGGATACGCTCTCGCGCACTGGCGTGGGACGCGTGCCCG
>JAXDLH010000032.1:0-9484 GCA_034666705.1 Chloroflexota bacterium | reverse complement strand
CGGAACAACATCGTCTGGGTCGTGGTGTTCACCGGCGCGACCGTTGGGCTCGGCCTGCTGCTCGCCGTGCTGACCGACCGTGTGCGCTACGAGCAGTTGGTCAAGGGTGCGATCTTCTTGCCGATGGCGATCTCGTTCGTGGCCGCGGGCGTGATCTGGCGGTTCATGTACGACTACCGTCCGCCGGGCCTGCCCCAGACGGGCACGCTGAACGCGCTGTTGATGGCGCTGATCCCAGGTTTTCAGCCCCACGCATGGTTGATCGAGAACATCCCCTGGAACAACCTGGCGCTCATCGCGGCTGCGACCTGGGCGTGGACCGGGTTCTGCATGGTGATCCTCTCGGCCGGCCTGAAGGGGATCCCGGAGGAGCTGCTCGAGGCATCGCGGGTGGATGGCGCCAACGAGCTGGAGGTCTTTCGCCTGGTGATCGTGCCGCTCCTCGCGCCCACGATCACGGTGGTGGCGACCACGATGGTGATCTTCGCGCTCAAGGCGTTCGACATCGTCTACATAATGACGAATGGCAACTACGAGACCGACGTACTCGCGAATCAGATGTACAAGCTGATGTTCAATGCGCGGGACTTCGGCCGGGCGAGCGCTACTGCCGTGATCCTGTTGCTGGCGATCGTGCCAGTAATGCTGCTCAATATTCGGCGCTTCCGCCAGCAAGAGGAGGTGCGCTGATGACGGGACTCGTGCGCGAGCAGGCCCACCCGGTCGCACTGCCGCAGTCGCGGCCCCACCTCGCAATCGGCCGGTTGCCGCTGCACTTCGTCATGATCCTGATCACCCTCGTGTGGATCACCCCGACGGCCGGGTTGCTCATCAGCTCGTTCCGCCCGCCTCAGGCAGTGAATCAGAGCGGCTGGTGGACGGCGCTGCAGCCGCCGTTCACCTTCACCATCGAGAACTATCAGCGCGTGCTGACCACGAACAACCTCGGCGCGAGCTTTATTAATAGTCTCTTCGTGAGCATTCCGGCGACGGTGATCCCGATCCTCATCGCGGCCTTCGCAGCGTATGCGTTCGCCTGGATGAGCTTTCCCGGGCGGACGGCCCTGTTCCTCGTGGTCGTGGGGCTGCTCGTGGTCCCCCTGCAGATGACGCTGATCCCGATTCTCCAGCTGTTCACCGAGCTTGGGCTGACGGGTACGTTCGTGGGGATCTGGCTGGCGCACACTGGCTACGGCCTGCCATTCGCGACCTACCTGTTGCGGAACTTTATGGGCGGCCTGCCGCGCGAGATGCTCGAGGCGGCCTACATCGACGGCGCCTCGCGGCTGGTGGTGTTCTTCCGGCTGGTGTTGCCCGTCTCAGTGCCGGCGATCGCGTCGCTCGCAATCTTCCAATTTCTCTGGGTCTGGAACGATCTGCTCGTGGCGCTCGTCTATCTGGGCGGCTCGCCGGACGTGGCGCCGATGACGGTGACGGTGAGCAACCTGGTGAACTCGTTGGGGCAGAACTGGCAGTTGCTCACCGCGGCGGCATTTCTCACGATGATCCTTCCGCTGGCGCTCTTCTTCACCCTGCAGCAATATTTCGTGCGCGGCATCCTGGCCGGCTCGGTCAAAGGTTAGCCGTCCCCCACAGGATGCGGTACAACCCAGGGGCGCATCCTGGTCGGAGACGAGCCGCGTATGATCCAGAACCTGCCCGGAGCGACGCCCAACCCTGAATCAGCGTTGCTGCGGACCCCGCTCTGGACGCGTGCCTTTGTGCTGCTCTGCACCTCGACGGTGCTCTGCTACTTCGCGAACTACCTGGTCGGCGTGGTGCTGCCGCTCTACGTACAGAACCTCGGCGGCGATCCGATCGTCATCGGCCTGGTCTTTACCTCGTTCAGCGCCACCAGCTTCGTGCTCCGACCCCTGATCGGGCATCTCTCGGACGCTTGGAGCGTGCGCGGCACGATCGCCATCGGCGCCGGGCTGCTCGGTGGGCTGCCGTTCCCGCTTCTTGCCCCATCGCTGTGGGTGGCGTTTCTGTCCAATGCCGTTCGCGGCGTGGGCTGGGGTGCCTTCAGCTCGGGCAGCTCGACGGCGGTCGGCCTGCTCGCGCCGCCCACACGCCGGGGTGAAGCGTCCGGCCAGTACAGCATCGCTGGGACCGCCTCGCAGTCGTTCGCGCCGGCCATCGGCCTCTGGCTCTTGCATGCTACCGGCAGCTTCTCCCTCGTCTTCTGCATCGGAGGACTGTGTGGCCTGAGCGCGCTGGCGCTCCTGCTGACCCAGGTGCCGCACATTGGGGCCGGTAAGACCAGCTTCCGGGGCGCGTTCGGCTGGCCGCAAGATGGCCTCAGCCTGCGCACGTTCGTCGAGCCGCGCGTACTGCTCGCCTCCATGCTGCTGGTCTGCGTGACGCTCACCTCGCCCGTGACATTCGCGTTCGTGCCCGTCCACGCCCTGGCGATCGGCGTCGAGAACATCAGCCTCTACTTCATCGTGGCCGGGATCACGAGCATCGCGGCGCGTCTCGTCCTGGGCCGCTACCTCGACCGGGGCAGCCGCGGCACGTGGATCGTGGGCGGCTATGCGCTGCTCGGGCTCGCGTTCGCCGTCTTCACCCAGGTGCGCGGGCTCGAGGGATTCCTGATCGCCGCCGTATTGAGCGCGGCCGGGACTTCTCTTGCTCAACCCGCCCTCATGGCGCTGGCGATGGACCGGGCGGCGGCCGGCCGGATGGGGAAGGCGATGGCCACTTACTCGATGTTCTTTCGCGTCGGCGAAGGGCTCGGCGCACCGCTCGCCGGCGCGCTCATCGTGCACTATGGCTTCACCGGTATGTATCTCGGCGCACTCGTGATTGTCCTCACGGGAGTCGTTCTCGCGGTCGCGAATTGGGGCACCGTGGGCCGGCCTACCCGTCACCCTGCGCCCTAATCGCCCGCCATCCGCGACCGATCGCGGTCTGAAACCTTGGCGACTACGGGGCCGCGGCCACCGCGAAGCGCACCGTGCGGTCCAACCGATCGCCGATGTAGAGGTCCACGCGATACACCCCCGGGGGCCACTCGCCAGCGTCCCGCTTGAGGGAGAAGGTGCCCGCGCTTTGCAGACCGCCTGCTCGCAGCTCGGTCTGGTCTACCCGGGTCTCCGGCGTTTGCCCAGCGACGTTTTCGGCGGTCCAGACCGCGCGCAACGTGGTGTTGGGCGGTACGTCGGCGAGTGCAAAGCGCGCGTAGAACACCCGCGTGGAGGAGGCGAATGTGGCTTTCTCCACGGTGCCGGTTTCCTCGTCGGTCAGGGTGACAAAGGCAAATCGACCCCCAGCGCCACTCGCCGCGGCGGTAGCGTTTGCCGCCGGCGCGGGGCTCACGGCGCGCACCGCGGTCGGGGAGTTGGCCGCACTCGTCGCGGACGAGGCCGCCACACTTGGGACTGGTGAGACGGTGCGCACCGGGGTCGATGCGGCTGAGGTGGTGCTGAGTGCCGTTGGCGGACTCGTGACGGCGAAGCGCGTCGTCTGATCCAGACGTTCGTCGATGTACAGGTCGAGGCGATAGGTCCCCGGGGGCCAGGCACTATTGCTCCGCACCAGGGAGAAATCCCCTCGGTTCAGGGCGCCGCCCGCCAGCAGTCGGTTCTCATCCACCTTGGTCTCTGGCGCGACGCCCGCGACGTTTTCGGCGGTCCAGACCGCGCGGAGCGTGGAATTGTCGGGCACATCGGCCAGGGTGAAGTGTGCGTAGAAAACCGGGGTGCTCGGGGCGAAGCTGTCCATGGGGACAGTGCCAGTCTCACTATCCGTCAGGATGACCGAGGCAAACCGCGGCGCGCCACCTGCCGCGGTGCCCCGCAGGCCGAGGCCTCCCACAATCCCGGCGACCGCGATGATCAGTGCAGCTCCGAGGGCCGCCAGCTTCAAGGGGCGCGGGGTCGTGGAACGCACGACTACGGTGCGGGCGACGAGGTCGCCAAGCCGCTGGTTGCGCTTGGAGATCAACAGGCTGATCGCTCCGATAAGGTAGACCCCGATGCCGTCCACGATGCGCAGCAAGTTGCGTTTTACTGAGGCGCTGAGGGTGGGCCGAAGTCCGTCGATGCTGCGGACGCGAATGCCGGCGACCAGCTTGCCCAGCGTCGCGCCGCCCATAGTCTCGGCGAGGGTGAAGTACGCGAACAGGATGAGCGTGACGACGACCATCACCAGCGCGGCCGGGGGACCGGTTAACTCGAAACCACTCGTGGTCGTGCCGCCGAACCGGACAGCCACCGCCATGCCGACCAGGAAGAAGACGCCAAATGCTACGGCGCCATCGACCAATTGGGCGATCAGCCGATCGCCCAGAGACGCATAGGGGACCGGTACCGGGGAGGGAGTCGGAGGCGCTTCTCGCGTCTCTCCCACGTCGAGGTCAGTATGCGGAGTTCCCGGCTCATCCATTGTGTATTCCTCATCATGTGGCAACGGAGACACGGGGCGTGCGGCCCACGTGGTGCTGTGCATAGTAGTCGCGGCCCCATTGACGCGCAACCGCCGTCGTCGTGGCCTCTCGGTAAAGCGGTCCTGCCCAGTCCGATCGCGAGCGTGGTTGGCTGGCGATGGGCCCCAGCGGGTGAACAGCCCCGCCCGGGGCCTCCATCGTTCGAGGGCGCCTGCAAGACAGCTACGGAAGCTGCGCGTGCATTCGCGGCTCGCGGCATTAACGTTCGTGGCCTCCGTAATGGGGTGGGGAATCCCGTGCACAAGCACCGAATAATCCTTAGAAAATTCGTTTGGAATGACATCCCGATTCGCTCGGCGATGCCATACGCTTCTATCGACAACCGGATAGGAAGTGCTGCTAGGGTTCCGTCCCCACCGGGGAGCTGGTCCGAGAGCGGCGGCCCGCATTTGCGGGTACACGGCGGGACAAAAGCCCGGGAGGATTGCTCCCGGGCTTTATTCATTTCATCGATTGGAGTGTCCATAGTGGTGAATCACATCGATCGCCCGTCACTCGCTCGATCCCGTCCAGCTAAGGCGCGAATCTCACGGCTGAACGCCGCGCTGGTGGCGCTCCTCCTGGTTGCGCTCACCGCCGGCTGTCAGGCCCCGCGCGCCTCGAATGCCGCCCCCATCAAGTTGGCGTTGAGTGCGTGGCCGGGTTGGTTTCCCTGGTACATCGCCGAGGAGAAAGGCTATTTCAAAGAGGAAGGTGTCCCCGTCGAGCTCGTCTGGTTTCCGGTCTATTCCGACTCCATTCAGGCACTCTCGGCGGGGCAGGTCGACGCGAATAGCCAGACGTTAGGTGACACACTCGGCCCTCTGGCGGAGGGCGTGCCCCTGAGCATCGTGCTGGTGAACGACAACTCGGCCGGTAATGATGCGGTCATTGCGAAGCCGGAGATTCAGTCCCTCACCGATTTGCGGGGCAAGACCGTGGCGACCGAGTTGGGTGCCGTGGACCATTTCCTGCTGCTCATGGCGCTCGACCGGGTCGGCATGAAAGAAAGCGACATCAACTTCGTCAACATGGCGGTGAACGATGCGGCGCCGGCGCTGATCGCCGGCCAGTTGGATGCGGTGGCGGTGTGGGAGCCGTTCCTGTCCCAGATCAAGACGTCGGGCAAGGGCAAGGTGTTATTCGACAGCAGCCAGGCGCCCGGCATTATCCCGGACCTTCTCGTCATGAAGTCCGACGTGGTCAAAAACCGGCCCGACGACGTGAAGAAGATCCTGCGCGCCTGGTACCGGTCGCTCGACTTCATTCAGCAGAACCCCACTGAGGCGATGACCATCATGGCGAAGCACGCGGATACGAGCCTGGCAGAGTATCGCGATTTCGCCCACGGGACGAAGCTGTTCAGTCTGGATGACAACCTGACCGCGTTTGCGCCAGATAAAGGAGACGCGTCGCTTTCAGTCGTTTCACCCAAGATCGGTGTCTTCCTCAAGGATCACGGGCTGGTGGACAAGGTGCCGGAGGTAACGAGCTCGCTCCACCCAGAGTTCGTTCAGGCCCTCAAACAGGAGGGGATCAAGGGCGCGGCTCCCCAGCCATGACACGTGTGCATGGACGCCGGCGATGAGCGAACGAGCGATTCGGTTGCGAGGCCACCAATTGGCCGCACAGAAGCGGCGGTCGCCAGCGCAGCTCTTTGCCCTCCGCGCAGAGATCTCTTCGGGCCAATACGGTGGGATCGCTGTCGCATCGTTCGCCTTCGTGCTCGCCGCCTGGTGTGCGCTCTCCTTCAGCGGGCTCGTGAGTGCCTACATCCTGCCGACGCCGACTGCGGTCGTCGGCAGCTTCTTTCGTCTGTTGGGCGAAAGCCTGGGCGCAGATATGGGCATGAGCCTCTATCGGGTCTGGATGGGGTTCCTCGTGGCGGCGGCGCTGGCGATCCCGCTCGGTTTGGTCATTGGGCTCTCCAAGCCCGTCGAGGCCTTCGTCGAGCCGATGATGGGCTTCGTTCGCTATACGCCCGCTGCAGCGTTCATTCCGCTCGTCATGGTGTGGCTCGGGATCGGGGAGACGGCCAAGATCGCCATCATCTTCATCGGGACTTTCTTCCAGATGGTGTTGGTCGTCGCCGACGTGGCGCGGGCCGTGCCGGCCGATCTGATCAACGTCTCGCTGACGCTTGGGGCCAAACCGCGGCAAGTGCTCGGTCACGTGCTCCTGCCCGCCACACTACCGGGGCTGCTGGATGCGTGTCGCGTGATGGTTGGCTGGGCTTGGACCTACCTGGTGGTCGCAGAGCTCGTGGCGGCAAACAGTGGTCTCGGCTTCCGGATCATGAAGGCCCAGCGCTTCCTGAACACCAGCGACGTCTTCGTCGGGATCCTCGTAATCGGGATCCTGGGCCTGGCGACTGACCTGGCATTCCGGGCGCTCGCGGCGCGGCTCGTACCCTGGGCCGCCGTCCATCGGGCGGCATGAGTGGACACACCGCGGCTGAGCATTCAGGGTATCTCGAAACGGTTTGTTGGTCGAGCCGGTACCGAGGTGGAAGCGTTGGCGCCCGTGTCACTCAGCATTTGCCAGGGTGAGTTCGTGAGCATCATCGGCCCCTCAGGCTGCGGCAAGTCCACGTTGCTGAACCTGGTGGCGGGGCTTGCCACGCCGACCACCGGGCGCATGCTGCTCGACGGCGAACCGTTCGAGGGCCCGTGCGCCGATCGGGGAGTTGTCTTTCAGAAGTACACGCTGTACCCATGGTTGGACGTCCAGGACAATATCAGCTTCGGATTGAAACTGGCGGGCGTGTCCGCCGCGGCGCGGCGGGAAACCGCCCACCACTTTATGGGCGAAATGGGCCTCCTCGAGTTTGCTCGGGCCTACCCGGCGCAGCTCTCCGGTGGCATGCAGCAACGGGTGGCGATTGCCCGGGCGCTCGCGGTGTCGCCAAAGGTGCTGCTTATGGATGAGCCGTTTGGGGCACTCGACGCTCAGACCCGCGAATCGATGCAGGAGCTCCTGCTCCGAGTCCGCAGCGCCGAAGAGATGACCGTGCTGTTCATCACCCACGATATCGACGAGGCGCTCTACCTATCGGATCGCGTGCACCTCATGTCCGCCCGACCTGGCCAGATAGTGGCCCAGTTCGACCCACCAGGGGCGCGCCACGAGCGCGATCAAGCCAGAACGAGTCCCGAGTTTCTCGCCATGCGCCGGGAGATTCGGGCACTGCTACGACACAATGCAACGCAAGTGGAGGAGATGGTTGTCAGCATTGGATCGGCCGCACGGCAATGAAGTAAACGCGGAGGGCGCCTGGGCACAGCGGGCCGAGGCCGAGCTTCCCACTAGGCGGCTCGCCGAGGAGATCGACCGCAATCTCGCATTTGGCCTGGAAGCGGCATCGTCCATTGGGGACCGCAGCATCTCGACGTTCGTCCGGGGCGAGCTGCCCCATTTCGCTGGTGAGATGGGTACCTTTCTCAAGTGTCCATTCCTCGAGGACGTACACCACGTCGGCGATGCGGAGGTAGCCATATTTGGCGCACCGCTGGACGCCGGCACCACCTATCGTCCTGGGACGCGGTTTGGGCCGCAGGGGATTCGGCGCGCGACGAACCTGTTTGGCACGTACAGCTACGAGCTTGGAGTCGATCTGCGAGAGCAGCTCAACGTCGTCGATCTCGGAGACGTCTTTACAATCCCAGCCAACATCGAGAAATCGTTCGATCAGATCAGTCGGGGCATCTCCCACGTGGCCGAGCATGGAGCGTTCCCCGTGGTCCTTGGCGGGGACCATTCCATCGGCTATCCCACGATCCGCGGGATCGCACCCTGGGTCGATGGCAACATCGGCATCATCCACTTCGACCGCCACGTCGACACGCAGGAGCACGATCTGGACGAGCGAATGCATACGACGCCGTGGTTCCATGCGACCAACATCAAGAACGCCCCGGCGGTCAACCTCGTGCAGGTCGGCATTGGCGGCTGGCAGGCGCCGCGGGCAGGTGTAAAGGTAGGACGCGAACGGGGCACCACCATCGTGACGATCGGGGACGTCGAGCGGGAGGGCGTCGAGCGCATCGCGGAGCTGGCGCTGGAGCTCGCCTGGAAGGGTGCCCAGGCCGTGTACCTGTCGTTTGACATCGACGTCATCGACGCGGGCTTCGAGCCTGGGACTGGCTGGCCAGAGCCGGGCGGCTTGCTGCCTCGGGAAGCATTGCAACTCGTCCGCCTCGTCTCCGCGCCCGGGCTAGCCGGCATGGAGGTGGTCGAGTGCTCTCCGCCGTACGACCACGCGGAGCAGACCTCGATCATCTCGGCGCGGGTCATCCTCGATTGTCTGGCGGCGCAGATCCGCTCTGGAAAGCTAGGAAAGCAGGCCTCAACTCTCCCGCGCCGTGCGTGGGGACCCTATCCAGCGTAAGGGCTTGCTGCTCCGTCCCTTGGTCGGTCCCATGTGGAGGGTCAGGGGGCGCTCACCATTGGTGTGACCGCGGTGGGCGCATCGACGCTGCGTCGGATCAACGCTGATCAGTTGCTTTGCCAGAATCACGGTCGCAATCTCTGGTGGTTCTGTTGATGCCGGGGCTCTGTAGCTCGCCGTATGGTCAGGACGCGGGACGATGTCCCTCGTCTATAGCCTCGTGAACCGGCGTAAGTCGGGTGCCTCACGGTAGTCCGCAAGCTCGGCGATGGACGGCACGTCATGGACACCGCTCCCGACTCAAGCAAGCTTCAGGAGGATGTAACGATGGCATACGTTCTTCGGGGTCCGACACGGGCGTTGGTGATCGGCGCGGCGCTGCTGATGACGGCGACAATCCAGGGATGGTCTGTCCTTGTCGCCGGTGCCGAGGGCGAGAGCCCGGCGCCGGCTCTTCTCTCGGTCGACCTACCCAGCGCCAACGCGATGATCCAGAATGGCGACATCGTCGACGTCGCAGGCTGGACCGATGGCTCACGGGTTGATATCTACCTGGACGGGCCGGCGGGCATCGGTGCGGGTCTCGGGTCGACGATCGTGCACGAGGCCCGGCCGGACGTGGTGAGTACCATGGCGATGCCTGCGCTGGTTGATAGCGGCTTCGACTT
>JAXDLH010000031.1:0-37660 GCA_034666705.1 Chloroflexota bacterium | reverse complement strand
TCGAGAGGGTGCCGGCCGACATCCGCCGCGACGGTGGCGTGGCCCGCATGAGCGACCCGGCGCTGGTCGAGGCCATCAAGGCCACGGTCACCATCCCGGTCATGGCCAAGTGCCGCATCGGCCACTTCGTCGAGGCGCAGCTCTTGCAGGCGCTCAAGGTCGACTACATCGACGAGAGCGAGGTGCTGACCCCTGCGGACGACCGCTACCACATCGACAAGTGGGGCTACACTGTGCCATTCGTGTGCGGTGCGCGAGACCTGGGCGAGGCGTTGCGACGCATCGGCGAAGGCGCGGCGATGATTCGCACCAAGGGTGAAGCGGGAACCGGGAACATCGTCGAGGCGACCCGCCACATCCGCAACGTCATGTCCGACATTCGCCGCCTGCATGGGATGGCGCAAGATGAGCTGATGGCAGAGGCCAAGGCGATGGGCGCGCCGTACGATCTGGTCTGCGAGGTGGCGCGCACAGGCAAGCTGCCGGTCGTGCACTTCGCCGCAGGTGGCGTCGCGACTCCCGCCGATGCCGCGCTCATGATGCAGCTCGGCTCCGAGGGCGTTTTCGTCGGCTCGGGCATTTTCAAGTCCGAGGACCCGGAGGCCCGCGCGCGGGCTGTGGTGCGCGCCGTCACCTTCTATAACGATCCGGACGTGATCGCCGAGGTGTCCCGAGGCCTTGGGGAGCCGATGAAGGGCATCGAGATGTCCACCCTCCGTCCGGAAGAGGTCCTCGCCACGCGAGGTTGGTAGCGGTGCGGATCGGCGTCCTCGCGCTGCAGGGTGCCTTCCGCGAGCACCTGCAGACCCTCGAGCGGCTCGGCGCTGAAGCTGTGCCCGTCCGCCGGCCGGAAGAGCTGGCTGGTCTGGACGGCATCATCATCCCCGGCGGCGAAAGTACTACGATCCGCCTCCTCATGGAAGAATTCGGGTTGGAGCCTGCCCTCCGGGCGCGGGTGGCCGAGGGCATGCCTGTGCTCGGCACGTGCGCGGGCATGATCGTGCTGGCGAAGCACGTGAACGGCGAGCGCGTGCATGGGCTCGACGCGTTGGACATTGACGTGCGCCGGAACGCGTTCGGCCGCCAGGTCGACAGCTTCGAGGCGGACGTCGAATTACCGGTGCTGGGCGACGATCCATTTCGCGCGGTGTTCATCCGCGCACCGCTTGTCGAGTCCGTCGAGCCAAGCGTGGACGTGTTGGCGCGACTGGAGGACGGCCGAATCGTCGCCGTGCGTCAGGGCAACGCGATCGGTATCGCCTTCCACCCGGAGTTGACCGACGACGAGCGGCTCCATCGATTCTTCTTGCATCTCGTCGCGGCGCGGGAGCCCGTGGGCTCGACGAGCGGATAGGACAACGCAATGATTCGGGCCCTGCGCGCGAGTGACGCGATCGCCGTCACATTGGGCCGCGGCCGTTCCGGCATGCGCGAGATGGCCGCGCGTACCTGGCCGAAGTCGCCCCCCGAAAACCGCGACATCTCGTTCCTGAGCTTAATCCGTCAGCTCCTTCTCCACCGGGGACCGATTCCGTATGCAGGCGTAGCAGTGGGGGACGGTCGGCCGCGCGGGCTGATTGCCGCGCGGATGCGTGCAAGCGGGCTCGTCTGGGACGTCGAGCATCTCAAATCAGACAGCCGCGAGGCTGCAGTGGAGTTGCTGCGCTGGGGTTGTGCTCAGGCGCTGCAGGCACGGGTGCGGCGGGTCTTCTTCGAAACGCCGGACGATGGCATGGGCGCCGAGGTCGCCGAGCGCTCCTCGTTCCAGCGGTATACACAGGGCACGGTTTATGCTCTCCCCGCCGGGTTCCCCGTCGACGTCGGCGACAGTGTGCCAGCGCGGCCACGGCTGCGTTCCGACGAGACCAGCCTGTTCCAGCTCTACAACGCCGCGGTGCCGGCGAACGTGCGCGCCGCCGAGGCGCTGACCCACGAAGAGTGGGCGGCGCTCTATCCTGGGCGAAAACTCTGGACTCCGAGTCTGCTGGGCGATCGCCAGGACTACGTCTGGGAGCTGGGCTCCCGCGTCGTCGGATGGATGCGGGTGGAGTTCGGGGCGCGCAGTCAGCACCTGGATCTGCTGGTTCATCCCCAGTATGAGGCGCATGCGGAGCGCATGGTACGAAACGCGCTGGCCCAGATGAGCAGTAAGGTGCCAGTGCTGGTCGATGTGCGAGAATATCAGGGGGCCGTGCGATTGGCGCTCGAACACATCGGTTTTCTGCCGGGCGATGCGTACGCGGCGTGGGTTTACCAGCTAGCAGAGCGTATCGCGGAGCCTGCCATTGCCGGGATTCGCGCCCCGATCCATCCGTCCTGAAACTGCTCTGTCACCCTGCGGCCCGCAGGCCGCAGGATCCGAACCCCGTAGGGTCGGGGTCACGGATCCTTCAGTGCGCGCAGGATGACGTAGAGGAGGGTGCAGCGCACAGGGCAATCGCGCCACCGGCGTGATGCGCATTCTTCCTCATCGCACGAATTTCCCAGAGTGGGGGATCCATGGCACAACGCAGCGACGTTCCCGGAGAGACCGTGGTTGTCGATGATCTAACTGCCCTGTTGGACGTCGTGCCACCCAGGATCCGCGAGGTGCTGCTGCAGGACGACCAGTTGTCGGATCTGCTGGAGGTCGTGCTCGATCTCGGTCGTGAGCCCGAAGCGCGCTTCGTGGGCCGTGAGGTGATCCTCAGCGAGGAGCAGGTCTCCGAGGACGATCTCGACCACGTCATCCAGCGAATCGGCACCTTCGGCGACGATAACCGCGCCGGTATCGAGCGTACCCTCCATCGCATCTCGGCGATCCGCAATCGCTCCGGCCGCGTCATCGGGCTTACGGTCCGCGTTGGCCGCGCCGTATTTGGCACTATCGCGATCATTCGCGACATCGTGGAGACGGGCCAGAGCATTCTCCTCCTCGGTCGGCCGGGTGTCGGCAAGACGACGATGCTGCGCGAGACGGCACGCGTGCTCGCAGAGGACCTCAAGAAGCGCGTGGTGATCGTCGACACCTCGAATGAGATCGCAGGCGACGGCGACATTCCGCACCCTGCTATCGGCCGCGCGCGGCGTATGCAGGTGCCCACACCCGCCATGCAGCACCAGATCATGATCGAGGCGGTGGAGAACCACATGCCTGAGGTCATCGTGATCGACGAGATCGGCAACGAGCTCGAGGCGGCGGCGGCGCGCACGATCGCCGAGCGGGGCGTGCAGCTCGTGGCGACCGCGCACGGCAACACGCTCGACAACTTGATCCTCAACCCGACCCTCTCTGATCTCGTCGGCGGTATTCAGACCGTCACGCTCGGGGACGAGGAGGCGCGGCGTCGCGGCACGCAAAAATCCGTGTTGGAGCGGAAGGCGCCCCCCACGTTCGACGTGCTGGTGGAGATCCAGGATCGCGAGCGGGTGGCGGTGCACGAGAACCTGGCCGACGTCGTCGACGCGCTCTTGCGTGGTGAAGCGATCCTGCCGACCATTCGCTACCGCGACGAGCGCGGCGCGATCCGGGTGGCTCAGGATACGGCGGCGCGCATCTCGCTGCTGCCGTCGGTGCAGCGCGGCGGTGGCGGCGGGCGCGGTTGGGGTGACCGCGGCGGTGGGCGGCGGAGCGCGGATTACTGGCGCTCGGACGACTTCGGCGGCGACCGTGACTATGAGCGCGACCTCCGGGCGCCCGCGCGCGTGGAGCGGACGCTGACACACACGCGCCAGCCAGCTCCGACCCCGACTTCCGCAGAACCCGCTGGCTCAGCCGTCGCGCCGGAGCCGCCGGCTGCTGGTGCCTCGCAGCGCGCGCGGCCCGTGCGAATCTTTGCGTATGGCGTGAACCGCAGCCGCATGGAGCAAGCGATTCGAGCGCTGAAGGCGCCAGCGATGGTCGTGCTGGACGTGAACCAGGCAGACGTGGTGATGACGGTAAAGAACTACTACCGTCGCAAGCCGCAGCCGCTGCGAGACGCTGAGGGCGCCGGTATCCCGATCTACGTGTTGCGCAGCAACACAGGCTCGCAGATCGAGGAGGCGGTGGCCAAGGTCGCGCACGCGCCGGCGACCTCGGCGGCGACTGAAGCACTGCAAGAGGTCGAGGATGCCGTGCACGGCGTATTGAACCGCGAGCAGGCAACGGTGGAGCTCACGCCACAGAACGCGTACATCCGGCGGCTCCAGCATCAGATTGCCGAGCGCTACAACCTCGCCTCGCGGAGTACCGGCCGCGAGCCCTTTCGTCGAGTGATGATCTACCAGCCCGGGTCGGACTAGGCGCAGTCTGCGTGTTCATCACGTTCGAAGGACCGGAGGCCAGCGGGAAGACGACGCAGGTGCGGCTCCTGGCTGAGCGCCTCCGGCAGGTGGGCCACGAGGTCGTGGCGACGCATGAGCCAGGCGGCACGCGGCTTGGCGAGCAGGTTCGCTCCATTCTGCTCGACAGGGATGGTCCCTCGCTGACGCCACTCGCCGAAGCGATGCTCTTCGCGGCGAGCCGCGCGCAGTTGGTCGGCGAGGTGATCGATCCCGCACTCGCCCGCGGTGCGGTGGTCGTCGTGGACCGGTTCGCGGACTCGACGCGGGCGTACCAGGGTGGCGGGGAAGGTCTATCTCCGAGCATCGTCGAGGCGTTGATCGCGCATGCGACCGGTGGTCTCCTGCCCGATCTGACGGTGCTGCTGGATATCCCAGCCGGCAAGGCGATGAGCGGCCGGCTGGCTGGACGCAACGAAGATCGCACGCGCTTCGAGGTGCGACCTGAGTCGTTCCACGAGCAGGTGCGCCACGCGTACTTAGCGCTCGCGAAGGCGGAGCCCGGTCGGTGGCTCGTCGTAAACGGGATGGAGCCGATCACGCCGATTGCGGATCGGATCTGGGCCGAGGTCGAGCGTCGACTTGGATCATCGGCGCGGCGGTGACATCCGGACGAATGCCGGCGGCAGGTCGCGTGCGGAGCCGATGGTAGAATCCGGAGTGCAGCGCCCTCGCTCGCACGCTGAGCAACTCAGCGCGAACGGGGGCGAGTTGTTTGGAGGCCGGGTGACGGGGACGCTGATCAATGTGGGCACGGTGCTCGCCGGGGGCACACTCGGCTCGCTCATCGGCGGGCGCTTCCCCGGGATTTTGCGCACCACGTTGATGCAGGTGATTGGTCTGGCGACGATTGTCATCGGGCTGCAGCGGGTTCTACCGGTGCAAGATGTACTGGTGCTCCTCGTGAGCCTGGTGCTGGGCACAGCCCTCGGCGAAGCGCTCCACCTCGAGCGCGGGCTCGAGCGGCTCGGGGAGCTCGCCCAGGCACGGTTCGGCGGCCTGCAGAGCGTCACGCCAGAGCAAAAGGCGCCGGTGACAATGGGACCACCGGGACCCGGCGGCGACCGTTCGAACTATGTGGCTCGCGGCTTCATCACCGCGAGCCTTCTCTTTTGCGTCGGGCCATTGACGATCCTCGGGTCATTCGAGGATGGGCTGACCGGAGCCTACGAGACACTGGCGCTGAAGTCCGCGCTCGACGGCGTGGCAGCAGTGCTGCTTGCCTCAGCGCTCGGCTGGGGCGTGCTGCTGGCGGCCGGTACCGTGCTCCTGTACCAGGGCGGGCTTACGCTCGGCGCTGGCGTGCTGCGCGGTGTGCTGACCGATCCGATGATCGCGCTCATGACGGCGGTCGGGGGGCTGATGATTCTCGGCCTCGGCTTGAATATTCTGGAGTTGACGCGGATTCGTGTGGCCAGCATGTTGCCGGCGCTGGTCGTGGCGCCGCTCCTCGTCGCGCTGCTGCGCGCGTGGGACTCGATACACCTGGGCGGAGGAGGCTGAGGTGACCAAGTACATCTTCGTGAGTGGCGGCGTGGTCTCGGGGATCGGCAAGGGGATCACAGTCGCGTCTATTGGCCGGCTGCTCAAGAGCCGCGGCATAAGCGTGTCAGTGCTGAAGCTCGACCCGTACATCAACGTCGATCCGGGCACCATGAACCCGTATCAGCACGGCGAGGTGTTCGTGACAGACGACGGGGCCGAGACAGACCTCGACCTCGGCCACTACGAGCGGTTCATCGACCTCAGCCTCTCGCGCGTCTCGAACGTCACCACCGGCCAGATCTACTCAGCGGTCATCTCGCGCGAGCGGCACGGGGACTTCCTCGGCGGCACGATCCAGGTCATCCCGCACATCACGAATGAGATCAAGGATCGCATCGTGCGGGCGGCACGGCAGAGCGGCGCGGACGTCGTGATCGTCGAGGTCGGCGGTACGGTGGGCGACATCGAGTGCCTGCCGTTCCTCGAGGCAGTCCGCCAGATGCACCTGGACCTCGGCCGCGAGAACACGTTCTACATCCACGTGACCCTGCTGCCGTACATCGCCGCGACCGACGAGCTGAAGACGAAGCCGACGCAGCACAGCGTGAAAGAGCTGCGCAGCATCGGCATCCAGCCGGACGCGATCGTCTGCCGCTCGGACGTGCCGATGCCGTCCGAGCTGAGCGATAAGATCGCGCTCTTTTGCGACGTCGACCGCCGCGCGGTGGTGCCGATGCCGACCGTGCACAGCATCTATCAGGTGCCGCTGCTGCTGGAGGAGGCGGGACTCGGCGACTACGTCGTCGAGCGGCTGCACCTGGATGCCGAGCAGCCGGACCTCGCGGAGTGGCGGCAGCTCGTCGAGCGGATCAGTCACCCGCAGGGCAAGATCCGGGTCGGGCTCGTCGGCAAGTACGTCGAGTTGCGCGACTCCTACATGAGCGTCCGGGAGTCGCTGCTGCACGCGGGCTGGGAGTTCCGGCGGGAGGTCGAGATCGACTGGATCGACTCCCAGCGGCTCGAAGAGGAGGGCGGCGAGTCGATCCTGGAGGGGCTCGACGGGATCGTCGTGCCGGGCGGCTTCGGCCACCGGGGCATCGACGGCATGCTCAAGGCCGCGCGCTTCGCCCGCGAGCGGTCCGTGCCGTACCTGGGGTTGTGTCTTGGCATGCAGATCATGGCAATCGAGTACGCGCGGGACGTGCTCGGTCTCGAGGATGCGAACAGCACTGAGTTCAACATGTTCACTCCGCATCCCGTAATCGACCTGCTGCCCGAACAGCGCGACCTGCCGGACAAGGGTGGCACGATGCGTCTGGGGCTCTATCCGTGCCAACTGCAACCGGGCACGAGAGCGCTGGAGGCATATGGCGAGCGGATTCTCTTCGAGCGGCACCGGCACCGCTTCGAGTTCAACAACGAATACCGCCTGCCATTCGAGCGGGCCGGCATGGTATTCAGCGGCCTCTCGCCGGATGGGCGGCTCGTGGAGATCAGCGAAGTGGGCGGTCACCCGTGGATGGTGGGCAGCCAGTTCCATCCAGAGTTTCGATCGCGCCCGTACCGTCCGCATCCGCTCTTCAAGGGCTTCGTAGCAGCCTGCCTCGACCCCGCGCCCGCCATCGTGCCGGTGGCTGATGCCGTCGAGTCGGAAGGGTAAGACCTCGGCGTCGCCGCCCTCCGAATCGGTTTCTGCTCCTACGACAAGCCCAGAACCGAGATGGCTTGCGGCAGTTTGATGTGGAGCAGATGGGCGCTGCTATCCTCCTGTTTGTTCCTCGGAAAGAGCGTGCCCCTCGCGGGCCGAAGGAGCGACTGTGCGCATCCTGGTTACCGGCGCCGCCGGGTTCATCGCCTCCCACGTAGCGGATCGTTTTCTGAGTCTTGGCCACGACGTGGCAGTCGTCGACAATCTTTCGACCGGACGTCGGGAGAACGTGGCGAGTGGCGCGCGGTTGGTCGAAGGCGACATCGCGTCGCCGGAGGTGGCCGCGTTTATCGGCGACTTTAAGCCGGAGATCGTCGACCATCATGCCGCGCATGCCGACGTGCGCCAGTCGGTGGCCGACCCGCTCCACGATGCGCAGACCAATGTGCTCGGGACGATCGGCTTGCTGCAGGCGAGCGCCGCGGCGGGAGTCCGGAAGTTCATCTTTGTCTCCAGCGGCGGTGCGATCTATGGCGACCCGACCACCGTGCCATGCACTGAGGACACGATTCCGCAGCCGGTCAGCCCGTACGCTGCTTCGAAGGAGGCGGGCGAGGTCTACGTGAAAACGTTCAGTCGCATCTACGGCATGGACTACACCATCCTGCGGTATCCAAACGTCTACGGCCCTCGCCAGCACCCCTATACCGAGGAGGGGCAGGTCGTCTCGCTGTTCGCGCGACTCATGCTAGAGCACAAGCAGCCGACGATTTTTGGGGATGGCGAACAGGAGCGCGACTTCGTGTATGTCGGCGATATCGTGGAAGCGAATGCGCTGGCGCTGGAGCACGGCAGCGGCGGGACCTTCAACATCGGATGGGGCGTGGGTGTGACGGTCAACGATCTGGCGCGGCGGCTGAAGGCGATCACGGGCTACGAGGGTGAGATCGGCTACGCGCCAGCCCGACCGGGCGAGGTGTTGCGGATCGCGCTCGACGCCACGCGCGCCCGCCTCGATCTTGGCTGGCAGCCACGGACACCGCTCGACCAGGGTCTGCGCAACGTCGTCGAGTGGGTTGCCGAGGAGCGCGCGAATGGTAGCGGCCAATGAGCCGCTACGTCTCGATCCTGGCCGGCGGCAGTGGCACGCGGCTCTGGCCGCTGAGTCGCTCGCACCGCCCGAAACAGCTTCTGTCCCTGGTCGGCGATCGCTCGCTGATCCAGGCGACGGTCGATCGGGTAGCCCCGCTCGTGCCACCAGAGCGAATTCTCGTCGTCACCGAGGCAAGTCACGCCGACGACCTCCGCGCGCAACTGCCAGAGCTGCCGGCGGAGAATATCCTGGTCGAGCCCGCCCGGCGCGGCACGGCGGCGGCCGTAGGGCTCGGCGCCGTGACGATTGCCCAGCGCGATCCGCAGGCCACGATGGCGTCGCTGCACTCGGACTCCGCCGTGCTGGACCCCGAAGGTTTTCGCCGGAGCTTGAGCGCCGCCTTTGCGGTGGCGGAGGCCGGCGACTGGCTCGTGACGCTCGGGATTCGGCCCACGACGCCACATACCGGGATGGGCTACATCGAGGTCGGCGAGCCGCTTGGTACGTATGAGGGACTGCCAGCGCACCAGGCGGTACGCTTCGTGGAGAAGCCGGATCGCGCGCGGGCCGAGCAGTTCATCGCGCAGGGCTACGTCTGGAACCCGGGTATGTTCATCTGGCGCGTCGAGGTCATCCTCGACCAGTTCGCGAGACTCCTGCCGGAAATCCACGGACCGCTGCACGAGATCCAGGCGGCGATCGGCACGGCGCGCGCTGCCGACGTATTGCAGACGGTGTACCCGGGCATTCGCACCGAGACAATCGACTTCGGGATCATGGAGCGGGCGGCGCGGATCGCCACAATTCCGTCGAGCTTTGGCTGGAGCGACGTGGGGAGTTGGAGCGAGATTCTCGCCATCGCGCCCCACGACGACGACCAGAATGTGGTGCGTGGCGACCACCTGGGCATCGACACACGACGCACCCTGGTCTTCGGGTCCGACAAGCCCGTATTTACGCTTGGCGTCGAGGACCTGGTGATCGTGGACCTGCCGGACGCGCTGCTCGTGTGCTCACGCGAGCGAGCGGAGGAGTTGAAGCTCCTCGTGGATCGCCTCCACGACGATCCCAGGCGAGCAGGGCTGCTGTAGGACCGCCTCCTAAATAGGGCAAAAACCTTCCGGGAGGACTGGGACGCCACCCCTGTTATCGCCCCGTCATCATCCTGCAAAGGCAGGCGGCTCCCACTCGTCCTGAGCTTGTCGAAAGGGTGCTCCGCTGTGGGCTGCGGGTCCTTCGACAGGCTCAGGATGAGCGGGGGCACGGAGTTTGGGGGATACCGGCCGTACCCCTGCGGACTCACCAAGGTGTCGTCAAGACGCGCATAGCGCCCGCCCGGCCCACAACTCCTGCCCGTGGGCGGGCGCTCTACGTGATGGGCGAAGAAACCCCTATGCGCGTCCGAGCGCGGGCTGGGGCTGGCTGCGCCCGCGGCCAAAGAGCCGACCGAGCTCGCCGTTTTCCCATACCACCAGCAGCATGCTCGCGTTGAAGATGCTCGAGTAGGTCCCGGAAAGGATGCCGACGAGCAGCGCGAGCACGAAGTTGCGGATCGTCACGCCGCCGAAGAGCCAGAGCGTGAAGAGGGTGAGCAACACGGTGAGCGAGGTGGTGAGCGAGCGGCCCATCGTCTGCATCAAGCTGTGGTTGACAATATCCTCGAACGGCTCGCCCACGTGGCGCACCGAGTTCTCGCGAATCCGGTCGAAGACCACGATCGTGTCGTGCACCGAGAAGCCAATTACGGTGAGGATCGCCGTGATGAAGAGGGCGTCCAGCTCGATACCGAAGATGCGGCCCAGGATCGAGAACACGCCGAGTACGACGAGCGTATCGTGCAGCAGCGCGACGACGGCGCAAATGCCGTAGCGCCACGCCGACCTCACGTGGCGAAATGCCCACGATAGGTAGATCAGGATGCCGACGCAGGCCGCCAATACGGCGAGCACGGAGTTGTTGACGATCTCTTGCGCGACGATTGGGGAAACCTGGTCGAAGCTGAGGACGGTGAGTGAGCCGAAGCGGCTGCGCATTCCATCCTCTACCTTCTGCCGCTCCGATGAGCTGGCCGTAATGGCCGACTGGCTCGCGTCCTGGCCTTCGGCACCCTGCTGCTCAGCCCCCGCTAACGGCAGCGTGCGGATGATGTAGGTGTTTTCGTCGGAGCGCTGGACGATCGCCTCCGGGTGGCCGAGCGCCGCGAAATCGTCGCGGAGTGCCCCCTGTTCAACCGGCTGATCGAAGCGCACGGTCATGATCGAGCCGCTGCTGAAATCAATACCCGGCCGCAGCCCGCCAGGCAAGACGAGTGAGATCAAGCCAGGCAGGATGATGGCGAGCGAGATCGCGAAGAAGAGATAGCGCTTGGAAACGAGATCGTAAATCATCTGCATTATTACCTCTGGAGTCCAGCGGCGCCGAGGCGTGGCTGCGCCGACGGCATTCCGAACAGCGCCGGATTGAGTACGGCCCGCCGCCCGACGACTACGTGCAGGAAGCTGCGGGTGACGACGATCGCGCTGAACATGCTGGCCAATACGCCGATACCGAGCGTGATCGCGAAGCCGGAGACGATGTTGGCGCCCAGCTTTGCGCCGAAGAACGCCAGGATCGCGCACGTGATCAGGGTCGAGAAGTTCGAGTCGCGGATCGAGGGCCATGCCCGGTTGAAGCCGGCGTCAATAGCTGAGCCCACCGTCCGGCCAGCACGCAGCTCTTCCTTCATCCGTTCGAAGATCAGGATGTTAGCGTCCACCGCCATGCCGATGGAGAGGATGAAGCCGGCGATGCCGGCGAGGCTGAGGGTAATCGGCACCAGCTTGAACACGGCCATGACGAGGAGCGTGTAGACAAACAGCGCTGCTACAGCGACCACGCCGAGCATGCGGTAGTAGACGATCATGAAGATCGCAACGATTGCGAGCGCGAGCTCACCTGCCACCACGCTCTTGTGCACCGAGTCGGAGCCGAGCGTGGCGTCCACGGTGCGCTCCTCCTCGACGGAGATCGGGACGGGCAGCGCGCCCGCGCTGAGCTGGATGGCGAGGTCGCGAGCCGACTCGAGCGTGAAGCTGCCCTGAATGACGCCCTTGCCGCCGGTGATCGCGGACTGGACGTTGGGCGCGGAGATCTGCTGGTCATCCAGGAAGATTCCCAGCGGCTTGCCCGTCAGCCGCTTCGTGATGTCGGCGAACAGCTCACCGCCTTCGCTGTTGAGCTGGAAGGCGATCTGAGGCTTGCCGACCTGATCGAACGTCACGTCCGCGCTTGTCAGGTACGCCCCGGTGAACGGCTTCTTTGTCCCATCAGGAGCGGTGCCGAGCGCCGGAATCCAGGTCTGTTGCCCGTTGACCGTGGTCTGCTCGCGGAAGTCGAGCTGGGCGGTCTTGCCGATGAGGCTCTTGGCCTCCTCCACGTTGCGGATGCCCGGCAGCTCGACGATGAGCCGGTCGGTGCCACTCCGCTGCACCGTGGCTTCGGATGTGCCAGAGGCGTTGACGCGGTTCTGGATGACGCGGACGGCGCCATTTATCGCGGTATCGGGATCAGCGCCAGGCGGCAGCTTCGACAGATCCCCGCGATAGAGCAGAAATGCGCCACCCTGGAGGTCGAGGCCGAGCCGCGTGCCCTGCCGATCGAAGCCCAACAGGTGGATCCCCTGGCTCTGCGGCCAGAACGACCCTGGCAGATAGTTGGACGGGTTCTGCGGCCAGTCCACGATCAGCGTGGCAATCGCGAGGAGGAAGATGAACAGCAGGAAGAAGTTATTGCGTCGGTTCATTCACGTGCCCCCGATGCGCTGGGGCACACGCCTCCCCAGCAACGAAAATGAGTAGTCAAGTATAGCCCACCCCTCCGGTATACTGCCTCGCGCGTCGAGGGGGCGAACGGCATGACAGAGCGGTTTGGGGAGCTCGGCGTGCTCGCGCTGGCGGCCGTCGGCTGGATAGTCGTGGCTATCGTCCTCCTCATCGTGCCCGTCTCGCCCGGCGCCCAGGCGGTGTTCTACACGGCGGGATTCGTCGCCATCGCGAGCACCGCCGCCCTCGTTCTGGAGCTGTTCCAGGTGCGCACGGGCCTGCCAACCCGGCCGAGGGCGATCAGCCTGATCGGGACCGGCATGCGGCTCGCCTTCGCCGTTGAGTTCGGACTCTGGCTCCAGTCGCTGCGGGTCCTCAGCGCCGGGTACCTGGTGCTGCTCGTCGTCGGCTTTGTGGTGCTCGAGTTCCTGTTCCACCAACTCGCCGTCGGGCGCGACGCCCGGAGCATATAGGTGGATCCAAGCGCGGTCCATGGCATCCCGCGCGACCACCTGCTCGCCCGGCTCTACGATTGGGAGCACGACGAGTTCCGCGACGACGCCGACCTGTACGTGGCGCTGGCGCGTCGCTCGAGCGGGCCAGTGCTCGAGCCGACCTGCGGCTCCGGTCGCGCGCTGCTGCCCATCGCCGCGCTTGGCATCGACGTGGTCGGATTGGATAGCTCGGAGGCGATGCTCGCTCGGGCGCGCCAGCGGCTGGACGGCGTAAGCGGCCGGGTCCAACTGGAGCGGCGGGACATGCACGACGAGCTGCCGCCTGGGCCGTTTGGGCTCGTCTTCTTCGCCCTCAGCGGCTTCGGGTTCTCGACGACGACGCCGCAGCAGTTGGCATTGCTGCGGGCGATTGCCGAGCGGCTGCTGCCGGATGGCGTGCTCGCGCTGGATCTGGTGCACGCCCGGGCGCTGATCGAGACGCCCGAAGGAGTACCAGTCCTGCAGCGCTACGGCGCCGACGACGAGATCGGGGCGCACGTCAGCAAGTGGATCGTCCAGAACGTGCACGCCTCTGACGAGACGCTCGAGCTCTTCTCCTTCTACGATCTATCCTGGACCGACGGCTACGTGACGCGCGTCCACGACCTCTCGCGCTTTCGTTACTTCTCGCGCTTCGAGATCGAGCTGCTGATGCACACGGCCGGCCTGGAGGTCGAGGGTGTCTACGGCACGTACGAGCTGGGCCCCTTCGAGGACCAGAGCCAGCGGATGATCGTGCTGGCGCGGCGTGCCCGCGGCGGTGCGCGTGGCATCCGTCGTGGCCGGCAGCGTGGTTTACAATCTCAAGAGAAGGGAAACGCGTCCTCACCAGGAGGGGTGGCCCATGCCTGAGCCGCGCGACCCGACGCCCTTTACGGACCGCCTCCGCGCTGTCCAGCGCGCCACGGATAGCTCCCTGTGCGTGGGATTGGATATCGACCCACGGCGCATGCCGGCGGGGCTCGCGGCGGACCGCGCCGGGCTGACGCAGTTCATTCGCGGCCTCGTCGAAGCCACCGCCGACCTGGTCTGCGCCTACAAGCCGAACCTCGCCTTCTTCGAGGCGCTCGGCGCGGACGGCTTCCCGCTGCTCCAAGAGACGTTGGCCGCCATGCCCAAGAGTGTGCTCACGATCGCCGACGGCAAGCGCGGCGACATTGGCTCGACGGCCGAACGGTACGCCGCAGCGATCTTCGACGTGCTCGGCTTCGACGCGATCACCGTGAATCCGTATCAGGGCGCGGACAGCATCGAGCCCTACCTGGTCAACCCGACGCGCGGTGGCCTGGTGTTGTGCAAGACCTCGAACCCGGGGAGCGCGGACTTCCAGGACCTTCTGTGCTCCTTCGAGGGCGAGCAGGTGCCGTTGTATGAGGTCGTGGCGCGGCGGGCCGTCGCGCTGGCGGGCCGGGGCAACGTGGGGTTGGTGGTCGGCGCGACGTATCCGGGCGAGCTGGCTCGCGTGCGCGCATTGGCGCCCGAGCTGCCGGTCCTGATCCCCGGCGTGGGCACACAGGGCGGCGATGCGGCCGAGTCAGTGCGGCTCGGCGCGGCGGCGGACGGCACGCTCGCCATCGTCAACGTGGCGCGGCAGGTGATCTACGCATCTGATGGGGCGGATTGGCAGGAGGCGGCGCGCCGCGAGGCCGCGGTCCTGCGGGACGCCATGCGCTTAGCCGGCGCGGCACGGTAGGGGCGGAGTGATGCCGGTCGACTTCCGCATCGGCGACATCGTGAAATTGCGCAAGCCCCACCCCTGCGGCAACTTCGAGTGGACCGTCGTGCGTATTGGCGCGGACATCGGGCTGCGCTGCACCAAATGCAGCCACCGCGTGCTCGTCCCGCGCAGTGAGGTTGAGCGGCGGCTGCACTCCTTCGTGAGCCGCGCGGCTCACTCGGACCCATTTGGCGACGCGGAGGGGCTGCGGGCGCTTGCCGCCCGGCCCGACGACCTCGGGTGACCAGGGAGGCCAGCAGCGCCGACCCACCGGTCTGGCGCAACGGCCCGTTCCTCCGTCTCTGGGTTGCCCAGGGGTTGACACAGACCGCGCAGAACGCGATCTGGTATGCCCTGCTCGTCATCGTGGAGCAGGCGACGCAGTCCACGACGCAGCTCGGCATCACGATCCTCTCGGTCATCGTGCCTTCGGCGCTGTTCGGCATTCCGGCCGGCGCGTACGTCGATCGTTGGGACAAGCGCACCGTGCTCATGGTGACGAACCTGGCGCGGGCCGTCGTCGCGCTTGGCTACGTCGCGTTTCACGATACGTTGGGGATGCTCTACGCCGTGAGCTTCGTCTTCTCGGTCATCACCCAGTTCTTCGCACCCGCCGAGACGGCGATCATCCCGTTCCTGGTTGGGCGCTCGCGGCTGCTGCAGGCGAACTCCATGTTCAACCTGACGTTCACCGCCTCGCAATTGCTCGGGCTCGTGTTCTTCGGGCCGCTCATCGTAAAAGCGATGGGCACCACGAGCTTTTTCTTCCTCATGTCGGTGATTTATCTGGTCTCGGGGCTGCTGGTCTGGCGGCTGCCCGCCGAGCCCGACGACGCCGACGTAGTCCTGGCGTCGCGGCGCGAAGCCGCGGGTCATCAGAATTGGGGGCCGGATCCGTACACACCGCCGCGCCGCCGGTCGCTGCGCAGCGGCGTGAACCCGGGCGGCGAACTGATGGGCCAACTGCGCGAGGTGTGGATGCTGTTGCGCAGCGATCGCGAGATGCTCTGGGCCATGGGGTATCTGACGCTCGGCAGCACGCTGACGCTGGTGGTGGCGATGCTCGCGCCACGCTTCGTCGTCACGCTCGGCATCCAGGCCGAGGACGCGGTGTTCGTGATGGCGCCGGCCGGCATCGGTATGCTCGGCGCCGCGTTCATCTTCAGCCGCGCCTCGGCGTCGCTGCTGGCGGATCGGGGCCGCATCATCAGTGCTGGTCTGGTCGACGTGTCGTTGTCGCTTGGCGTCGTCGCGGGATTGCCGGCAATGGGACGGCTGCTCGGGGCGTTGCCGCCGGAGGGGAGCCAACTGGGCGCGCTGACGCAGGGGGACGCGGCGATCGTCGGCGGGGTGATGCTGGCGGCGCTCTTCGCGGGCTGCGGCTTTGCGGCAATCGTGGTAGCGTCGCAGACGGTGCTCCAGGAGCGAGCGCCGGAGCAGGCGCGCGGGCGCGTGTTCGCTGTCCAGCTCACGCTGGGCAACATCTTCTCGATCATCCCCTTGCTGCTGATCGGCGGGCTTGCCGACGTGATCGGCGTGAGCCGCGTATTGATCCTGATCGCGGTGCTCATCATGGTGGTGGCATTCATCAGCCGGCGGCGCGGCGCGGAGACGCACCCAGCGCTCGGCACATCGTGATCTCTTCGATGCTTTCCGGACCGGCGCCGTCGACGGACGCTCCCCACGCGGCTGGCCGCTACCGACGCGCGTGTTCCCTCATAACCAAAATCGGCTTTCCACGCGTTGACCGGCTTCGGCGCGGGTCCGTATAATTCCTGACGCACTTCGCATGAAGCGCCATGCCCCGGTGGCGGAATTGGTATACGCGGCAGTTTGAGGGGCTGTGGACGAAAGTCCGTGCGGGTTCGAGTCCCGCCCGGGGCACCAACGGCGAGCGAGCAGCGCAGGGGCGAATAGCTCAGCTGGGAGAGCATCCGGTTTACACCCGGAAGGTCACAGGTTCGAGCCCTGTTTCGCCCACCGCAGGTAATGAGGCGCTGACCACCACAGCGCGGCTAACGCCCACGCCGAGGTAGCTCAGTCGGTAGAGCATGCGACTGAAAATCGCAGTGTCGGCGGTTCGATCCCGCCCCTCGGCACCGTAAGAGATCGCAAGAGCCCGCATCTGGCTGGTCATTACCAGTCACGATGCGGGCTCTTGGTTTGCCCAGTTGGGACGCGTGCTACCGATTTGCTACCGTGCCTCTGAAAACCGCCCGCTCAGCGGCCTTCGCGTACCTTGTCGCGCTCGACCGTCAGCCACTCGCCGAGCTCGCGCGGCCTCGTCCTGGAGGCCGGGCAGCACGTGACTGTAGGTGTCCAGCGTGATGGCGATGGTGGCATGGCCGAGGCGCTCACTTACGATCTTGGGGTGCACGCCCTGCTTGAGCATCAACGTCGCGTGCGTGTGCCGGAGGTCATGGAAGCGGACCGCGGTGAGCCCAGCCGCCTAGAGGAGCCGCCGCAAGCGTCGGGTGAGCGCGGAGGGATCCATTGGTCCGCCGGTCGGATTGGTGAACACGAGGCCGCAGTCATTCCACACCGGGCCCATCCGCAAGCGATCCTCGGCCTGGGTGATCCGGTGGCGGCGGAGCACTTCGCGGACGGTCTTCGGGAGCGCGACCTGACGGCGCTCCTTGGCTGTCTTGGGTTCGCCGAAGACATAGCCCAAGCCGACCAGGCGCTGTACCGTCTGCACGATCGCCGCCTGGCCGCGGTCGAGGTCCAGGTCCGACCACGCTTGCGCGTGCCACCCCGCCCACCTGCGATACCGCCCAGGCGCGCGACCCTTGGCGAGTTGCTGAGCACGTACCGCCAGCACGCGCGCCGCACTCGGGACAGCATTGCCGACGAGGCCGGCGTCGATCGCAGTTATGTGATCCGGCTGGAAGGTGGCCAGCGCGGTCATCCCTCGGTCGTGTTCGTCGACGCCCTGGCGCGAGCGCTTGGCGTCTCGCCGCCTGAGCACGACCACTTGCGGATCGCCGCGGGCTACGCTCCGCGCGCCGTGCTGAAGTTAGGCCACTGGGATCCGATTCTCGAGGAAGCGACCCAACTGCTCGACGACGCCAGCCTGCCGCTGGCCGAGCGCCACGCCTACTGCCGGGAGCTGCTCCGGGTGTGTGCGTTGTACCGGAGGATCGCGCGGCGGCGGACCCGTGCCGTCCCTGCACGGCCGTGGCTTCGCAGCGTGAAGGAGCGAGGGTGCCCGTGACTACGTGGTAGATACCGAGGAAACCCCGGTTCCCCGCCGCTGCTCCGATATTTCGCGCGGAATACGGTGAGAGAGCCCCGGTGTTGGTAGCTGTCCGGAGTCCGGACAGCTAACCTACCAGAGTATGCATTGAGGCGTTTCGCGCCAGGGTGGCGCGGCTCGCAGGTAGGAGCCGCTGAGGACTAGGCGACCGACTCCAGCAATTCCGGCCCGTCATTGCCAATTCGTATACGATCGATCACCAGGATGGTGGAACGTGGTCAGCAATTCGCAATGTCACCCGGCCTGTTAACTCGAGATGAACCTTTGCTAGTGGGACTTGCCACGTGGCTCATCCTTGGGTTTGCGTTAGACGTGTGGATGATTCGAGCACAGATGCGATATGTAGATCTCTACCAATCACTACGTGATCCAGACCTCTACGTGCCGTATCGACATCGACTTGGAGGTTCGCAAACAAGGGATCTGCGGGGCATTGGAGCGGCGAGTCCGCGGGTGACCTGGAAGTTATGGTCGATCGTATGGCAACCGCAAGAGAATGCGCTGCTCGAGGTTGCTCGTCGACGCGTAGTTTTTCGGATCAAGTGCGTGTTTGCAGCCGTGTGCCTGGGGGGGCTGATACCCGTCGTTGCTGATTTGGTTTTCCACTGACCCACGAGCGTAATCGTTAACCCAAGAAGTCAAGGAGGAAACGCTCCATGACGCCGATAACGAGTCGGCGGGACTAAACCAAAGCCACGATGAAACCTGCATTGATGCAGGCGTGATTCACGAGTGAAGGCCTGCGGTTTTCACCTTGGCTTGAGTTTAGTCGTTCTTCGCGCATGTGCCCGGGGTAGCGAACACGAAGTAGGGCGCAGGGCCTATGGGGAGCGTGGCACAATCATTCACTTGGACGGAGCCCGTGCCATGGTTGGGGAAACGGAAGTAAAAGCAGCCATCTGTCTGATTGCCACACTCGCTCTGGCAGTGGCTTGCCAAGGAACGTTTGAGGAGCGCGAGCTCGTGGGTTACTACGAAGACGATCTCCACCGGGAGACCCTAACCCTCATGACCGGTGGTCAATATGAGGAGACGATCCATTACAACAATGGTCAGGTATTTCAAAACGCCGGGAAGTGGAGTCTCGTCCAGGGTGGAGAAGGGTCGAAAGTGCTGCTTCGGAGCTCGATCCTGGAAGGCTATTATCAAACGGCGGGGCCAGAGCCCCGACCTACGCCGCTAGTGGGCGACTTCCGACTTGACGCCCGGCAACTATTCGGCACTCTCACGCTTACTTGGGATGACGGACCGGTGCTGACCCGAAGACATCCGTGATCTCATGTTTGGTACATGGAGCGTCCGTGTTGAATGAACCGGGCACAGCGGCACCAGCTGCGCGCTCCGTGACAGCCATTGACGTGGCCACGACTCCAACGGCAGCCGCCATCGTATTCGATGGAGCGCTGACCGCATTGCCCCGGGGTGTACACCCCAAAAAAGCTAGAGAGGCTTCGGGCTGGCAGCACACTGCCACAGGACTTAATTCGCTTTCTTCGCTTAACTCGCACTGCATGTTCGTGCGAATTCCATAGAAACGGCCCGGTGCCGTCCCCAATGGCCCAGGGCAGGCGAGCCAGTAATTAGCACAATTAGCAGGGTTAGCAGCGCAATTCCCGCAGAACGTGAATATGGCGACAGGGGGGCAAGCGCCCTCAGCTTTAGCCGGATTAGCTGCCTTGGCAGTACTATGGCGTGCGATGCGCTTCTCACGGCGGTACTCCCAACTCGATCCGAGGCTCGTTATGCCTGCAGGTGATGTCCGCACCGAGTTCGTTCCTGAAAACACGGCGCGATTTTGCTGGCCCTCGACGGAGGGGCCGGGCATAATGGGCCAGAACGCCCGAATGCCTGAGAGGGTGCGGTGGTGGGGGCAGGAACCGGGATCTATCTCCTTACCGATTGCGTGCGCCTGCTCGGTGAGCCGCGCGAAACCGTTCGCGAGTGGACCACAAAGGGCTTGGCCCCCTCCCGAGCCAAGGGCCAGCGAGTGGGACCCGCGTACTACACATTTCTTGACCTCGTCAGCCTCTACGTCGTTTCCGAATTGCGGCGACGCGGTATTCCGCTCCAGCGCATTCGCAAGGCCGAGCAGTATCTCCGCGATCGCACTCAGTCGCGACGCCCTCTCGCGACGGAGCACCTCTACACAGATGGACGTGACATCTTCATCCATCTCGCCGAGGAGGAGGGCGAGGAGCACCTCGTGGCCGCTAGCCGTGGCGGCCAGGGCGCCATTGAGGAAGCCTTCCAGGCCGTCCTACGATCAATCGTCTATGAGCACGGCACTGCGGCACAGTGGAATCCCTGGGATGGTGTGGCACTCCGGCCTGATCGCCAGTTTGGTGCGCCCTGTGTCGTGGACACGGGCATTCAGACGGCAACCCTCTACGGCTTCATCCGCGCTGGCGATGACCTGGAGTATGTCGCCAGCCTCTACGATCTCTCTGCGCTCCAGGTAGCGCACGCCGTCGCATGGGAAGAGAACCTAGCGCGCCGGAACTAAGGTCGCGCTTTCTCTACGACGAGAACCTCACGTTCGTGGGCCGTGCTCTCGCTCATGTGTTCCGTGACATCATTGCGGTATCTGCCGACCTACCCGAGTTAGGCCGTGGCGCGAAGGATGAGGAGCACATCATCCCGTGGCTCGTTGAGCATCGAGCGGTGTGGGTCACGAAGGATTGGCAGCGAGCTCGCAACCGCGCCTATGCGCGGCAGCTTCATGATCTGGGGGTATCCGCCGCTTGGTTTCGTCCAACGGGGAGGCATGAATTACGTGCGGAGGAGTTTCTTTGGGTCGCGGCCAAGGCGATGCTCGTGCTGCCTGGAATGTTCCCGGTAGGAGTGCACGGTTACGCCATCATCGACAATTTCGGGAAAGTCACTCCACTGCCCATCGGGCGCTTCCTTCGTGGCAATGTGTAGCAACCTTTAGGGCCGTTCCGGGGCCGTCGGCGGATGTGGATCCTTCGTCCGAGCATCTCCCTGGTGCTACCCATCTGCTACCGAACGCGGTAGCACTGGCCGGGATGAAGCGTGATGGAAGCCTCTACCGTCGCTCCCGACCCTGGTATTCCAGGCATGAAACGGGTCGAATGACTACCTTGCAACATAAGCGGGGACGGGTGACGAGCGACTGAAAATCGCAGTGTCGGCGGTTCGATCCCGCCCCTCGGCACCGTAGGAGATCGCAAGAGCCCAGTTATCGGACGGGCTCTCTATTTTTCCGCGACTTTCCCGGCCGGCGAGCACGTGACTCCGCCCTCAGGCGGAGGGGGTAGATAGGAGAACCCCCTTCCGACCCTACTCCTGGCGCGCTGGCTCGCCGCGCGGGAGGAGCCGATCGCGCAACGCGAGCAATACCAATGGGCTGAACGGCTGCGTCATGTACGCCGCGGTGCTGGCGGCACTGGCCGAGGAAGAGAATTACATCGCCGAGATGAAGGCAATTCTCGACCCGCGCGAACCGTCCGCAATGGCGCACCTGCCGTCATGATGCCCGCTGACGGAGCCGCTCCTGGTCGAGCAGCTCGAGTTGATGGCCATGGCGCCGGATCATGCCGCCGCGCTCGAAGCCGCCCAGGAGCTTGCTCATCGACTCGCGGGAGCCGCCGACCATGGCGGCAAGATCGCGCTGCGTGGTCGGCACCTGCATCGCGATGGCGCCACCGAAGGTCGGGCGCCCGAATTGGGCGGCGACCTCATCCAGCCACCAGGCGAGTCGGCCGCCCAGATCCAGCGCCAAGAGCCGCGCGCTGCGGGCATTCGCCTCGTGCAGACGGGCGGTCAGCAGATCCACCACGCCGGCCAGCAGCACCGGGGAGGCGCGAAGCGCGAATTGAAACGCGGGTTGGGGGATTGCGAGGGAGCGGGTGCTCAGCAACGCCACGGCCGTTGTCGTGTTGGTGCTCGGCCCATGCATCCCGAGTTCCCCCACGAGTTGCCCGGGACCGCGCAGTGCGAGAATGATGGGCGCGCCAGCCGGGGCGGGGGCCAGCACCTTCACCGCCCCTGTGAGGATCAGGTGCAGTGTCGCGCTCGGTTCGCCACAGGCGGCCAGCACCTGCCCGCGCTGGTGCCCCACGAGTTGCCCGCCACCCAGCAGGGCCGCCAAGGCCGGGCTTGGCGGCAACTCCGCGAAGAGCGCAGCTTCAGCAAGGACCCGGCGCACCGCCGCGAGTTGGGCGACATGCTCCGTATCCGCTTGAGACGCAGCGACGCAGGGCTCGTCACTGCGCGGTACTACCGTGAGGGGGACGAGATGCGCGCGGGGCTGCGCTGCTCGAGCCCGCTCCACCATCATCGGCCGCCTCCCACGCTGCCCGGCTCGATGCACTCTGGTGCATGACCGGCCACCATGCACCAGAGGATAGCGACCAGGACCCGCGTGCACCATTAGTCACCTGGCCGATATGGGCTTAGCGCACCGGTGACTGCCGGACGCTGACGACGAGCTCGACGCCGGGGTCGGTGAAGCGGGGTCCAGTCCATGGTCCAGGTGCCACGCGGAGATCCTGGGCACGCAGGGCGCCGTCCCGAACCTGCACCGGTGGCGCCAGGACGATCTGCCACAGCGGCATCGGTGCAGGTAACGCGCCGCCCGAGGCAGGGTGTGCGACCGCGACCCGATACTCCTTGAGCGCCGTCACGCCCTGCACGGCTGCAAGCGTCTGCGCGTCGCTGAAGGTGCCGAAGAAGTCGGGATGAAAGCCGAGCGTGGCGCAGACGTCGTGGATGCCCACTGGCGTAAACAGCGTATCCGCGCGGTCGCGAACGGTCCAGCATTGCCAGAGCAGCCGATGAAGGTTAGCGTGCCGCGGGTCGAACTGCTCGAGCCGGATGGCAATCGCGTCGGCGAGGTGGGTGTCATTCATGCGCTACGAGTCTACCGGCTCCAACAGCTCGGTTCGACGCCGCCATGGGCGAGCTGGAGTAACGGCGGGTATGATTCCCCCTCGCGGCCGCGCCTTCGGGCCATGGTCGCAATACGTGCAGGCGACCCGGAAGGAGATCCATGAAGCAGTTGGCGTTGGTGCTCGTTCTCGCGTTTTCTATGACCGCGGCGCCCGTAGCGCTCGCCGCGCCGTCAGTTCAGCCATTCAGTTGCCCGCTGATCGACGCGGCTGCAGTTTCCAGTGCGATCGGGGCGCCGGTGACGCTGGTCCCGTTCGCCATGATCGACGACGGTTCGTCGGTTCAGTGCCTTTTCCAGGGCAGCGGCGACCTGTCAGTGGTCACGGGCCGTCGCCTCGGTTTCTTTGGCACCGACCAGTCGGGGGCGTTTACGCCTGACCAACTGGATCGGGTGAAGGGAGAGATCAACGGCGAGGTCGATTTTACGCCGGTCGACGGCGTCGGCGATGCGGCGGTGTGGGCGACGTTCCGCGATCGCGGTACGGCCCCCGACAATCTGGGCCGGCTCCTCGTGAAACGTGGCCTCGACCTCATCACCGTCGGAATCACCGAAGGCCCGGGTGCCGTTACGCCGGCCAGCGCGCTGGCGCAGGTACTTGTCGCGGCGTAACCGAACCTCGGGCTAACGGGCTAAATAGAAGCACGTCGGATGGACCTGCACCCACGCTATTATCGCGGGAGGCTCCCACCATCGCCGGCGGAGGTTTGTATCTCATGGCGGCTGCCGAACGCGCGCCTACGCCTGAGCAAGTGCAGATCCAGTTGTTGCGCGCGGCCACGGTCGCGCACCGCGCTTCGCTCGCTCGGTCGTTGAGCTGCACCACGATGGAGCTCGCCCGGCACGCGATTCGGGAGGCGAACCCAACTGCCCACGAAGATGAGCGCGCGGTCCGATTCGTGGCCGTGACCTGTGGCTGGGCGCTGAGGGGCTCCGTCGCGATCTGGAAGCACGACGGGCGCGGCCCCAGCCGACCGCTATTCCGCCGGATGTGATCCTGGCGATCATGTGATCTGCCGGAGCGCCGATTCAGCTTGGCCAGAAGTAGATGGTCGCCGCGCCGAGGCCCCGCGTCTCCCAGACGGACGAGAATCGTCCGCGTAGCTGGCGGCCGTCGTGGAACTCGAGCACCGAGGGCTCCCCGTTGACGAGCTCGGCGAGCACGTGCGCGGCGCCGAGTCTGGCGTCGATCATGTAGAAGCTGCGCGGTTGCCCATCTGGCGCCGGCCGCGAGATCGGACTGGCAGTGCCATCGGCGAGATGCCGCCGGCCCCGCATGATGGCGACCGTCGAGGATTTTGGCGTAGGCCGATCGTCGGTGGCGACGCTTCGCTCGCGCATTGGGGCTCGCTCCTCTTCGCTGCGCCATCCACATCGTCGGTGGGCAGCGGTCCTCGCTGTACCAATAGAGTCGGCAGCTCGAAACCAGCCGATGAGGCCAACGCGCGCCCTTACAGCCGTGTCACGCAGTGTCGGCAACGCGTCGGCGGTGCGGCATAATCGAACGGTCGCCGACGCATCGGTGGGGGGGCTGCTGGCCGCCTGAAAGGAGTGCCCTCGTGCAAGAGTGGGAGTACAAAACCTTGGAGGGAGTGCGCCCACCGGACGCAAGTGCGCTGGATGGCCTTGGCGCCCTGGGGTGGGAGCTGGTGAACCTGGTCTCCTTCAACGATGGCATGGTGGACCGGTATCGGTGCTACCTCAAACGACCCAAGTCACCGACGCTCCCCCCCGTTCCACAGCTCGAAGAATCGGATGACGATCCGAGCATGCGTACAATGATCGATATCTGATCGCGTTCCTGAGGGCAGGGGGAGCGTGTGCTGACGGCGGAAGAGAACGAGGCGTTGATCCGCGTGGGGCCGGGCACGCCCGCCGGTGAGTTGCTGCGGCGCTACTGGTTCCCGATCGCGTTCGATCAAGAGCTGACCGCCGCGCAGCCGACGCGCTTCGTGCGTCTGCTCGGCGAAGACCTGATCCTCTTCAAAGACAAGAGCGGGAACGCCGGGCTGATCCAGGACCATTGCGCCCACCGGGGCGCCTCGCTGCTCTATGGCCGGGTGGAGGAGCGCGGCATCGCCTGCGCGTATCATGGCTGGCTCTATGACACCGCCGGCTCCTGCCTCGAGTGCCCAGCCGAGCCGGCAGGCTCCATGTTCCACCTCACGGTGAAGGTACAGGCGTATCCGATCCGGCGGCTCGCTGGCTGCTACTGGGCATATCTTGGCCCGGCGCCGGCGCCGGAGATCCCGCGCTTCGACGTGCTCGTGCGTCGCGATGGTCACCGCACGGTCCAGTGGCGGGGCAAGGTCGACTGCAACTACTTCCAGGCGATGGAGAACTCAGTCGACCCCGCGCATCTCCAGATCCTGCATCTCGAGGCAGCCGGGCGCGGTCGTGCGGTCGCGAGCACTACCCGCGGCTTCACGGAAGACGTCGAGTCGTTCGACTTCTATCGCACGGACTACGGGATCATGAAGCGCCGCGTGTACCGCGACGGGCGTGTCGATGAGCACCCGCTGATCTTTCCGAACATCCTGCGGCAGGGCAATGGTATGGAGATCCGGGTGCCCGTGGACGACACCCACACCTGGATCTGTGAGATCCGCTTCATCCCCACGCCACACGGGGAATTGGTGCCAGAGGACGAAGCGCCGGAGATCATGCCAGCCGATGCGCACAAGGATCCAATGGAGCTCAGCCACCCGTTCACGAGGCACCGACTGAACCGCGTCGACGCGCAGGACTACATGGTCTGGGAGACCCAGGGCCCAACCGCGAACCGCCCTGGGGAGCGGCTTGCTACCTCCGATCGCGGCGTCGTCCTGCTGCGGCAGGTGATGCGTGAGAACATCGCGCGTGTGCAGCGCGGGGAGGACCCGCTGGGGATCATTCGCGATCCGGACCATGCGACGATCGACACTAACCTGGACGAGTCGCTCGTCGTGGAGCTCGGCCTCACGCCGGAGACGATGGCGCACGCCCGCAAGGTCTGAGATTCAGGTCGGATAGGGGGCCGCGAGCCGCAGTCGCGTCCTGGTGGTCGTGAGGTCCCTGGGCTCCTGACCTGAACGGGACCAACGAGAAATGGCCTACTCGGTGGGCACCGCCTTCAGCTCCACGATGTTGGCATCCGGGTCGAGCACCTTCATCGAGGGGCCATTCCCCGAGGCGCCCCAGCGCGGCTTCGCCTCCTCGACGATCTCGACCTCATGCTGGACGAGGCGCTCCCGCAGCGTGGCAAGATCGCCCTCCGCGAGGCAGAGTGCAAAGTGATTGAGCGGTTGGCTGGCGCCCTGCACCACCGCGCTGCGCGGCATCAGGTCGATCACGGTCTGGGCGGTGATGCGCACGGAGGGGAACCCGACCTTGCCGGCGCGGAACGCGTCGAGGCGCTCGACGTCGAGGCCGAGCGCCTCATGGTAGAAGGCGAGTGACCGGTCGACGTCGGCGACATTCAGCGCGATGTGATCGATGGCCGCAAACTGCATCGTCTCTTCTCCGCTCGGGGTGTCGCGGCCGGGTCCAGCCCGCCCGCTCTCTGAGTGGGGGATCGCCAATTCGGTCGGATCCCTTTCCATCGCCCGATTCTACGCCGTCGATCTCGTCAGACACCAAGCTACAGCGGAAAAGAGAGGAGCCGTCTAGAATTCCAGGGTAACGGCAGGCGTGGCTGGCCGCCCGCCGTGCCAGGGAACCGGCGCACGTCGGAGATCGCGATTTTGCCCATGACGAGCAGCGCCTCGGGACACAGCACGCAGGACGAGAAAGCCGGGTCGATGCTCACGGCCGAGCGGCTGCGTGTCGTGATCGAGCTCGGTCGCCAGGTCGGCTCGATCCGCAGCCTCGACGAGCTGCTGGCTGAGGCGTGCCGCCTCATCGCCGAGGCGTTCGGCTATGACATCGTCGGGGTCAGCCTGGTGGATCCGCTGGACGAGCGCCGTCTGTACCCCGCCTCGGCGTACCCTCCCGCGTGGACGTTGCCGAAGTCGTTCCGCGTCCCAATCGGCAAGGGGCTCACTGGCTGGGTCGCGGCGACGGGCGAGGTTAGGCTCGCGAACGATGTGCGCGACGATCCGCTCTACATCGCCGGGCCGGGCCGTCGCACCCGCGCCGAGTTGGATCTTCCCCTCAAGGCGGGTGATCGCACGATCGGCGTGCTGAACGTCGAGAGTGAGCGACCCAACGCCTTTCGTGCGGACGACGTGCCCTTCCTCGAGGTGGTCGCGATCTTGTTGGCACAGGCGATCACGGCCGCGCGGCTGGCGGCGCACGAGCGCGAGGCCGCGACGATCCGCGAGCGAGCGCGCGTGGCACGCGAGCTGCACGACGAGACGGTGCAGGCGCTGGTGGCGATCGGTCGGCAGCTCGATCTGCTGCAGATGGATCAGGATAGCGGCCGCGAGGTCCCGCCGCGAATCGAGCTGCTGCACCAGCTGGTCGAGCGCACGCTCGACGGCGTGCGCCGTCTCAGCCGCAACCTGCGCCCGGCCGTCCTCGAGGATCTGGGGTTGGTCCCCGCCCTGCAGGCCTTCGTGGACGAGCTCAGAACTCTGGGGCTTCAAGTCCACTTCGAGCTGCTGGGCGATCCCTACCGGCTGAGTCCGGGCGTCGAGGATGCGGTCTATCGAATCGCCCTGGAGACGCTGCACAACGTGCTCCACCACGCCAGCGTGCCGGAGGCGCACGTGCGGCTGACGTTCGGAGAAGACGATCTTACGCTGGAAGTGACCGACGTGGGCGCGGGCTTCGACGTGGTGCACGCCCTGGAGCTGACCGACCACCAGGGGTTGCGGAGCATGCGTGATCGAGCGACCGAGATTGGCGGCGAGCTGCAGATTCGCTCCACGACGGGTGAGGGAACAGCCGTGCGCCTCGCGGTACCCGCCAGGCTCATCCTCGTCGACCGCCTGTGAGCGCGCGGCCGATTCGGGTGGTGCTGGCGGACGACCATGCCCTCGTGCGGGAGGGCTCCGCCGAGCTGCTGGAGCGCGCCGGTGAGATCCAGGTGGTGGGCCAGGCGGCGACCGGCCCAGAGGCGCTCGAGCTGGTGGCGCAGCAGCGGCCCGACGTCCTGGTGTTGGATTTAAGCCTGCCCGGTATGGACGGCATCGAGGTCTGCCGCCGGGCCAAGGCGGCGGTCCCTGCGCTGGCGGTGCTCATTCTCACCGCGCACGAGGAGCGGCCCTACGTGCTGGCAGCGCTCGAGAGCGGGGCGAACGGCTACCTGACGAAGGCTGCGCGCGGCCGTGAGGTGATCGATGCGGTACGCGCCGTCGCCGCCGGCCAGGTCGCGATTTCGCCCCGCGTCGCATCGGCCGTCGTCGGACAGGCGCTCGATCGCCACGCTGCGCCGGCCGGGACCACCCTCACACCGCGCGAGATCGAGGTGCTCCGGGCGGTGGCACAGGGCCTGGGCAACAAGCAGGTCGCCGCCCTGCTGGGTCTCAGTGAGCGCACGGTCCAGACTCACCTGACCCACATCTTCGCCAAGCTGGGCGTCGGCTCACGCACCGAGGCGGTGCTGACCGCCGTTCGCCAGGGCTGGGTCCACCCCGAGCTCCGGGAGGGATCCTGAAACCCGATCGTCGAAAGCGTTTGCCGTAGCCGCAGGGGTGAGGCATGCCTCGCCCATCCGCTGTAGGAGGAAACCAACCCGGGCGACTGCCAGCTCGATACGTCGTGCAGTCACGCATCGCCCCGGCAGGCGCCCAATCCTCCCCGATGCCGCAACGGCGCCAGTCCTTCTCGCAGGCGTTAGCAGCAATGGGTGAAGGTGAGAGGGAGTTCGTCGTCCTCCGCGAGGCCATGGCGCAGAAGGTGTCGGCTTGACTTATCCGAGCGTGTCGGCGAGGAGGTGCAGCGCGGCGAGCGCAAATGCCTCCATGTTCCGTTGGCGGTTACTCTCGCCGGTCTCGACGACCTGGGTGCGCTCGGTGGGACCGGCAACCGCAAGCGCCACGTGGCCGGCGGCATCGCCGTAGCGGTTGCCCGTCGGCCCGGCGGCACCAGTCTCCGCGATGGCCCAGTCCGCCGCCAGCCGCTCACGGATCGAGTTGGCGAGGATGGCCGCGTGTGGCGCCGTCGAGGGACGCACCGCGTCGAGATCCTCGGTCGTGAGGCCGGCGAGTTGCCGCTTGGCCTCGGCGTTATAGACCACGGCACCGCCCTTGAAGTAGGCGGATGCCCCCGCCTGACCCAGGAGCGCGGCCGAGATCAGCCCCCCGGCCGCCGACTCGGCGACCGCTACAGTTTGCCCGCGCTCGGTCAACCGCCGCGCGACCTGAGCGGCAACCTCGTCGATCTCAGCCACGGTCATATCCCCGAAAACCGTGATGCGGAAACATTCGCCCGACCCTCGTCGGACTGTACGGACGGCATGAGAAGCCGGCCCGGTCAGCCTGCCAGCATCGGAGCAACTGGCGATCGAGCAGGTGCTTTGCGCGTGCGTGCGAAACGCTGAGCCCGTACGTTCCGGCTCCCCAGCCGCTGCACAGATTTCGGGTGGGCTGGGGAGCCGGGCGGGGAGACCTACGCTGGCACGGCCATGAGCAGATTGCCGCGCCAGATCGGCTTGCCCTCCGGGATGCCGCGATTGAACTCCTCGGCCATCGCCTTGAGTGCCTGAATGCTCGCCTGGTGGTAGTCTTCCTGCGTCGCGGTGCGCATCTCGCGGATCGTCGCCTGTAGCCGGCCGCGTACCTCCTCTGGCAGGTCGGTCGGCGCGCCGCCGAACGGGCCGAACTCCGGGTTGCGCTCGTGGATCTCTCGCGTCTTCTGCTCCCGCTGCTCCGTCACGCTCTTCGGGCGCTCGATGAAGACGCCCAGCGGCTTCCACTCCTTGTCGAAAAAGGCGAAGACCGGCACCGACTCGAACCGGCCGTTCATGTAGTCGGCGATAAGGTCCTTGTTGTCGTCACGGAGGAAGATCCGGATATTCACCTTGCCGGTTTTCTGCCCGATGAGTGAGAGGATCGGCAGGTTCATCACGACATCTGGGCATTGATTGATCACGATGGCGACGACGTCGACAGGACTCTCCAATGCCCGCCATGGCGCGAGGTCGGCCTCGGTGAGCTGGGTGGCCTGCTCGTTCTCCTCGAATTGCCCCACGTTGCCGGTTAGCTGTGCCTTGAATTGTTCGTAGGTCATGCCCTGGTTGAATCGCTCGCGGGTGACCGCCATCAGATCCTCCCTGTGTGCAGTTATTTCAAGCGTATGCTAGCCATCGTACGCGGCTACGCCGCTCCGGGCAAGTGTTTCGATTCCCTCTGCTACTATGTGCCCCGGGAGGTCGCGCCGTGGCACTGACGAGCACCCCAACGTTTTTTCAGGGCTTCACGCCGGAGGAGCTGGCCCGTCTCCTGGCCGAGTTGGACTCTCGCCCGTTTCCCGCGGGCGCTGTGATCCTCAAGGAGGGGGAGTGCCCGGCCGAGATGTACGTGGTCCAGCGGGGCTACGCCGACCTGCTCGTGGCCGACCGCCATGGAGTCGATCACAAGGTTGGCCAGATCGGGCCTGGCGCGACCATTGGAGAGATGGCGCTCTTTGCCGATCAACCCGCGATGGTGAATGCAGCCTCCGCCACGGTGCGGGCTCGCACCGAGCTCGACGTGGTCGCAATCGATGCGCCGACCTTCTATCGCGTAGCCGCCGCCTTCCCGAAGCTGCTGCACAACGTGGGCGCGATGCTCTCGCAGCGACTCGCTCGCTCCTACCAGCAGGCCGTGGCGGCGCAGCAAGGCCGTGTCGCCGTGCTGGTCGACCACGATGCCCCGCCGCTGCTGGGGTACGCGCTCGCGAGCAGCGTGGCCTGGCACGCCCGGCGCAACGTTGTGCTCATCGTCGTGAGCGCCCAGCCGCATCCCGACCTTGTGCGGCTCGCGACCGTCGATCTGACCGACGAGACGAGCGAATTTGGGGCAATTGACGCGCTCGCTGCGCTCGTGCCCGGTGATCGGGGCGCCAGGCTCGTGCTGGCGCCGCCGAGCGGCGAATTCAGCAGCGCTGCCCTGGATGGGACGGTACAGGTGCTCAGCGAGCGCTTCGACCACGTGCTCGTACAACTGCCCGGCGAGGTTCCCAGCGAGCTAGACGCGATGCGCATCCATCTCGGCGCCGCATCGTACAGGTCCAGTCAGGAGGGACTGCTGGTGCGCGCCTGGTCGGCCACGGCAGCGCGACGGCCGGATCGACAAGGCGTGCTCGAGGTCCCGGCACTGAATGCGGCGGATGAAGCGGCACTTCGCGGCGGCCTCTTGCCCGCCGGGAGCGATGCGGGCCGGGCGTTGGGCTGGGTCGCCCGCCACGTCGCGGGCCTCAAAGTTGGTCTGGCGTTCGGCTCCGGCAGCGTCAAGGGGTATGCACACTACGGGGTGTGGGCGGCGCTGGAGCGAATCGGGCTCGCGGCCGACTATGTGACGGGGACCAGCATTGGTGCCATCGTCGCCGCGACCTATGCGCTGGACTTCACCGCAGACGAGGCGGCGCGAAATATGGAGGAGACCAGCCACCGCGCGTTTCGGCTGACCGTGCCGCGTCATGCGATGCTGAGCAACGCCGGGGTCCATGCAAATTTCCGCCAGGTCGCCGGCGACAAGCGGTTTGAGGATCTCGAGCTCCCGCTCGCGATGGTCGCAGCCGACCTCACGACTGGCCACGAGGTTGTGCTGCGCCGGGGGTTGTTGCGGACCGCGGCGCTGGCGAGCATGGCGATCCCGGGTGTGTACCCGCCGCTGCGCATGGGGCCGTACACGCTGGTGGATGGGGGCGTGGTCAACCCGGTGCCAATCAGCGTGACTGCCGAGATGGGAGCCGACGTGGTGATCGGGGTGAACCTCGGCAAATGGGTCGCGCAGCCGATGGCCGAAGTCGAGTCGCGGGAGGAGGTCGGTCCGCTGCCATCGTTGCTGCAAACGGTGCTGCGGGCGGTCGAAGTGATGCAGGGTCGGATCGCGTCCCACGCGGTGGCAACTGCCTCGGTGCTCGTCGAGCCGGATTTCGCCGGGATTCCCGACCCTGGCCTGCGGGCGTTTCATCGTGGCCGGGCGTACATTCCGGCGGGGGAGGCGGCGCTCGAAGCGGCGATGCCTCGCCTGCAATCGGCGCTTCCCTGGCTGCGCCCGTAGGTGGGCTGCGGCCGGCGCGTGGCGGCAGGAATTGCCACCCGGAGACCAGTTAATGGGCTGCCAGCAGCACTGGCATTAGCTGTAACGGACCGTTACAATAATTGACCGCGTGTTTTGCGTCGTTCGCTGCGGTCGAGCGGAGGGGTGGAAGACATGGCTACGCCTGAGGTCGCCGTTAAACTGGTGGGCTTGAAGGTTATCCGCGCTCAGCATGCGTTGTCGCAGCGCGAGCTGGCGCGTCGTGCTGGGCTCACCTGGGTTGCAATCAATCGCCTGGAAACCGGGCACGCCTCAGCGCGGCCGAGCACGGTGGTCCAGCTTTCCACCGCGCTCAACGTCGAGCCGGAGGTCCTGATCGACGGGCCGACGGCCACGGATGCGTCCGACGGCGAGCACGATGCCCTCCAGGTCAACGGCGCCCGTCTTCGCAGTGCCCGCGAGGAGCAGAAGCTCTCGGTTGCAGGGCTAGCGGCGCGCGCCGGCCTCCCGCGGGTTACCGTGTGGCGGATCGAGACCGGCCGTGGTCGCCCGCATCCGCGCACGACGCGCAAGCTCGCCGAGGCCCTGGGACTCGCCCCCGCCGCGCTGCTCGGGCCGTTGCCCGCATCGGCGCTGGCCGCCGCGCTCGCCTGACCTATTGGTCGACCCGAGTGCAAGGCTGCGTCCGGTCAGCCAGGCACGATATCAAGTTGACACTCCTGTTATCGCATGCGATGCTGTGGAGAGCGGCTCGCCGCAACCGCAGCCGGGGTTTTGCCGATGTCTGCCGAGCTTCTTCAGCAGTTGGCCGCCGAGATCGCAACCGTCGCCGAGGAGCACGAAGCTGATACGGAGCAGGCGCTCTTCTACCTCTTTCTCCGTGCGGGCACTGATGCTGGCCTGTTCGAGCTGGTCGGAAATGCGCGTCGCCGTCCGAGCGTGACGATCTTTCGCGAGCTGGATAGTGGCGTGTATTTCATGGCTGAGCGGCCAGGAATATGGACGGCTGCCGACGAGCGCGCCCTGGTTGACGAGACGAAGCGGGCCCTCAAGTCCGTAATTCGCCGACGGCAGCAGCGTCGTCGCAAGCAAGAGCTATGAGTGAGCCGGGCCATGACACGGGATCCGGGTCTATCTTGATCGTCGAGGGCGATCCGGAGATCGGCGCCCTCATCCGCAGCACCCTGCATGCCGCCGGCTACAGCACGCGGATGGCCGCGGCTGGCGCAGAGGCGCTCCAGGCGATCGCGCTCTACTGGCCGGCGCTCATCATTCTCGACGAGAACCTGCCCGAGGTGGACGGCGACGAGCTGATGGACGTGCTCAACGAGTGGGACATCGCGCCGCCGGTGCTCGTCATCACGGGCGATCCGCACGGGGAGGAATGGGCGGAGGAGATTGGCGCCGCCGCGTTTCTCGCGAAGCCGTTCGAGGTGGAGCAGCTCCTGGACCGCGTCAGGGCCAGCACGGCCTGACGCGGTGCGCACCCGTGGGCTCGTGGTACAGTGGCTGACGGGCATTGGCGGTACTGCTGATGCACGCAACATCGACGCACGGAGTTACGAGATTGGCAGAGATTCGGCGCGCCGACGCAGTATGGCAAGGCGACCTCATGAGCGGCTCCGGAGTGGTGTCCGCTAGCTCCAGCAAAGCGTTCTCTGAGCTCCCCGTGTCCTGGGCATCTCGCACTCAGGCCTCCGAAGGGAAGACCAGCCCCGAGGAGTTGGTCGCTTCGGCGCACGCAAGCTGTTTCTCGATGGCGCTATCGGCAGGCCTGGCGCGGGCCGGCCATCCGCCGCAGGAGCTTCAGGTGAGCGCAGCGGTAACCTTCGACCGCGTTGGCGAGGCGTGGACGGTGACGTCGAGCGCCCTCACCGTACGCGGCAAGGTGCCGGGCATGGACGAGGCGGCATTCAAGGAAGCCGCCGAAGCCGCAAAAGAGGGTTGCCCAATCTCGCGGGCCCTCAAGGGCAACGTCGCGCTCAGCGTCGACGCCACCCTGGAGAAGTAGCTCGCCGCCTGGTGGCGCGCGTTGCTTGCTTTCCATCGAGCAAGGCGACTCACCGAGCTCATGCATATCACGCGAGCCTGTACGGCGGGGGCTTGCCCCCGCCGTACCGCGGCGTTGTTGGGAAATATCCCGTTCGGGCCCAGCCGCCTGGGTGTTGGCCGCGGCGGAGCAGAGAGACAAGAATGACCCTGGACTATGGGACGGCCGGTGTGGACACGACCGGAGTCGAGCGCGGCCTCTCCCGACTCGTCCGGCTGATTGCGCAGACGCATGAATTCGGACCGAGCCGGACGCTCCTGCCAATTGGCTACTATGCCAACGTCGTCGAGGTTGCGCCCGGGATCGGGGTGGCGATCTCCACCGATGGCGTGGGCACCAAGCTGCTGGTTGCCGAGATGCTGGGCCGTTACGACACGGTTGGCATCGACTGTGTCGCGATGAACGTCAACGACATCCTCTGCGTTGGTGCCGAGCCGACCGCATTGGTCGACTACATCGCCCTGGACGTCGCCAATCCCGACGTGCTCGAGGCGCTGGCGCGCGGGCTGCTCGAGGGCGCGCGCCAGGCGAACGTCTCGATCCCCGGCGGCGAGATCGCGCAGGTTCCGGAGATGATCCGCGGCCATGGCGACGCGGTCGCGATCGACCTGGTAGGCACGGCGATCGGCCTGGTGGACCCCGCGCGGCTGATCACCGGGGCCGGCCTGGCCGATGGCGACGTCGTGCTGGGTCTGGCGAGCAGTGGCATCCACAGCAATGGCCTCACGCTCGCGCGTCGGGTACTGCTCGGCGCGGGGACGGATGCGCTCGCCGAGCAGCTACCGGGTACCAGCCGGACGGTCGGCGACGATTTGCTGGAGCCCACTCGCATCTACGTCGCGCCGATCGTTCGCTTGCTTAAGTCCGAGCTGCCGGTGCGCGCGCTGTTCCACATCACGGGCGACGGCTTCCTGAATCTGCTGCGCACGCACGACCCGGTTAGCTTCGAGCTAGATGCCTTGCCACCGGTGCCGTCGATCATGCGGTTGATCCGGGAGCGCGGGAACATTGCGCTGGCCGAGATGTATCGGGTGTTCAACATGGGCGTCGGTTTCTGCGTCGTGATGCCGCCCACCGCAGCCGAAACGGCGCAAGCGCTGATCATCGAGGCGGGCTTCGCGTGTCAGCGCATCGGTGTCGTGCGCACGGACGGGCGTCGCGAGGTGCGGCTGCCGGAGCTGGGACTCGTGGGAACGAAGGCGGGATTCCGCCGGGCGTAGTTGAGGCGCCGCCGCGAGTGGCGAGGACTGACTGCCGAGCCGATGCGCGTGACGTCGGCGGCGTATACTTCCGCTCAGTCTCCGATACGCAGGTGCCCGTGAACGACGCGTCACCGAGCGAAGCCCCCCGCATTGGCGCGGTCCTGGTCCTCGCTTACCCCCACCACGGCGAGCCGCACATTGTCTTTACCGAGCGCAGCGCGACCCTCTCGAGCCACGCCGGTCAGATCTCGCTGCCCGGCGGCTCGCGTGATCCCGAGGATGCCTCGCTCGAGGTGACCTCCCTCCGCGAGACCGAGGAGGAGCTGGGGATCCCGGCGCGCGACGTGCGCGTGTTCGGCCGCCTGCGCGACGTGTACGTGCGTGCGAGCCACTTCCTCATCGCACCGTACGTCGGCGCTCTGCGCTATGAGCCTGTGTTCGCCCCCTCGCCCAATGAAGTTGCGCAGATCATCGAGGTGCCGCTCGCGCGCCTCCGCGACCCTGCCATCTTGCTCGAGGATGAGTGGGAGGTCCGCGGGGGGCTAGAGCGCGTGCAGTACTACGCGCACGGCCCGCATCGGATCTGGGGGGCCACGGCGCGAGTGATTGCCCAGTTCCTCACGAGCGAGTATCCCGAGATGCTCGCCGCGTATCTGCGGCTTGCCCTCGATCCAGAGCACTCCCGCCAAACGGCTCTTTCTCCGAAAGCGACCGCAGGGGAGAGCTAATCCCCATTCGGCGCGAGCGTGCCAGGATTGGTATCGTGGGGCGGGGTCACTCCTGCGGAGCCTCGTCGACCACCTCGCGAGCCGCGACGACGCAGAGCGCCATGAGCAGCCAGAACAGCGCCGCCATATGCGGAAAACGCACGTTGAAGAAATAGTGGTCGAAGATCCCCGCGACCAGCGCGCCGAGCAGCGCCGCTTGCAGGCCGGCGATGAGACCTCCGTTGGGGAAATGAAGCGATCGTGAGGCGCGCCGCAAGCGCCACCACGTCGCCCCAACGATGAGCAGGAAGACGCCGAGCCCCACGAGTCCTACGTTCTCGGCGACCTGCAAGTAGGCGCTTGAGACGCCGATCCCGACATCGAAGTCCCGGGCGCCGCCGAAGCCGATGCCGAAGACCGGGTACTCGCCGATGATGGCGAGCGCGTTGCGGTACTCGCCGAGCCGCATCACCGTCGCCGGATCTTCGGCGCGAACGCCTTGCAGCAGCCGCCCGAGCATGCTCTGCCCGGGTGGCGTCACGAGCAGCGCCAATCCGCCGATCGCGCTGGCCACGAGCAGGCGTCGCTGTTTGAAAACGCCGAGGTACAGCACGCCAGCCGCAAGGCCGACCCAGGCGCTGCGCGAGCCGCTGAGCCCGATCGCGGCGAGCATGAGGGCGACCCCGGCGCCGAGCGCAACACGTTGGCGAGTGGCGCGTGCTCCGAGCAGCACGCCGCCGGCGAGGAGGGTCCCGAGCAGCAGCATGCCCCCAAGAACGTTGGGGTCCACGGACGTGCCAGTCGCCCGCACCACGTCGGTCCCGGCAACGGTGCGTACGACATCCTCGCCAGTTGGGTAGCCCAGCACGTTGAGCGAGGAGAGCGCTGCTACTGCATCGCTACGGGGCAACGCGTAGACGGCGAGTGCCATGAGGGCCGCCAGCGTGGCGCTGGCGATGAGCAGTTGCGCGACATCGTAGACAGCCCGGGAGCCGCGCACGAGTTGCGTCACGCTGAAGAACAGGAGGAGGCTATCGACGAGCTTGAGGATTAGGCGCAGCGTTGCGGCGTTGAGCGGGGCGAGTGCGGTGCCCAGGATGGCGGCAACGGCGATGACGCCGACGAACCCGAGCAGTAGCCTATCGACTGGCGTGCGCACGATTGGCTGTTCGTCGCGGAGCGCCCTGGCGAGCCAGGCGACGAGCGTCGTGGCCAGCGCGAGGTCCAGGTAGGTGGGCGCGACCAGCACCCGCAAGGGGACGACGGCAAACGGCAGCACCGTCGCGACGACTACGAGCGTAAGTGGCCCAATCCGTGGCTCGCGGAGGATGGCCACGATCATCAGTAGCGCAACGGCATCGGCCGCGATGACAATAGGATCGAGATCGCGGGCAATGAGGGCGGCCCCCACGCCGAGGCCAACCGCAAGCGCCACGGCAAGCACGCGCCAGATGAATGAGCCAGCGATGTCGGATGAGCTCGCGCCGAGGCGGCGCAGTGTGGCGATCATCGAACCGCTCGGTCTGCGACTGCCGATGCGCCGGTCCGCTGAACACCACATTGCCATCTGCCGGGTCCGCATCTTGACAACGCCTTAGCTGCGCCGGTCGCTGGGCTCACCATGAACAATGGTGTCCTCACGGTTAGTGCGCGGCCTGCGACATCAGCGGACCTTCCTGGAGCGCGTCAGGGCATTGTACGGAGCGGCGAGCTGTTCGGTTGGGCTCAAAGCACACGCGCGTAGGCCGCGAGGGTCGCCTGGGCGATGGCGGGCCAGCTCAAGCGAGCAGCGAGCGCGCGTCCCCCGTGGCTCAGTTGAATCGCGTAGTCGCGGTCGTCGAGGACTCGTGCGATCCCCCCCGCGAGTTGGGCATCGTCGCCGGGCGGGAC